>CAZADA010000132.1:0-6743 GCA_964483775.1 uncultured Caulobacterales bacterium | reverse complement strand
CTGACGCTTGATACGGCTGCCCTGGTCGAGCACGGCTTGACTGTGGCCATGCGCGGTGTCGACCACCACCACATCCACGCCAGCATCCACCAACGCCTCGGTGCGCGCATAGCCGTCCTCGCCCACCGACGTCGCAGCCCCAACGCGCAGTCGGCCCGCGTCGTCCTTGGCCGCGCTGGGAAAGGCAACCGCTTTTTCCATATCCTTCACGGTGATCAAACCCACGCAGCGATAGGCGTCGTCCACCACCAACAAGCGCTCAATCCGATGTGTGTGCAACAGCGCGCGCGCGTCGTCTTCGCTGGCGCCTTCCCTGACAGTGACCAACTCGCGGGTCATCAGGTCGGCGACCTTTTCGTTGCGATCCTCGGCAAACCGCACATCGCGATTGGTGATGATGCCCACCAGCTTGCCGCGTCCGCCATTGCCGTTGGGCTCCACAACCGGAATGCCCGAAATGCTGTAGTGCGCCATCAGATCCTTAAGGTCGCCCAGCGTCGCGTCCGGAGTGATGGTCACCGGATCAACGACCATCCCGCTTTCAAAGCGCTTCACTTTGCGCACTTCGTCGGCTTGGGCGTCGGCATCAAGATTGCGGTGGATGATGCCAATGCCGCCTTCTTGGGCGAGGGCGATGGCCAGGCGCGCCTCGGTCACCGTGTCCATCGCGGAGGACAAGATCGGAATGTTGAGGTGAATTTCCCGAGTCAGGCGCGATGACACGTTGGTCTGCGCTGGCAAGACCTCCGAGTGCCCCGGCGCAAGCAGGACATCGTCGAAGGTGATCCCGTCGCGAATGTCCATAGGCGCTCTCCTTAAGCTTTGCGCCGAGATAGGCCATGTCGCGGGTCAGGAAAAGGGGGCGGGCTGTGGAACACCAAAGAGGGCGCCGCCCACAAACGGGCGGCGCCCCGATCTGTCGATGGTGTCAAACAGCCTAGAAGTCGCGCCGGACCGTTACCCCAAGCGTTCGAGGTTGGTTGGTGCGAAAGCCCAACCGAGCCCGCCCGCCACGTTCGCGGTCAAAGGATAGCTGGGCGTTTTCGTCAAACACATTGTTGAGATACGCAGCCAACGTCCAGCTTCCCGTGTCGATGCCGCCCCGAAGATTGATGATGGTGTAGTCATCAAGCTCAAGGTCCACCAGATCACTTGGGTTCTCCGTGCCGTCAAACCCGCCGAACACCAGCCCGGTTGCTGATGGCAGGCCTTGGGAGCCAATGATCTGATCGCTCGGCTGAGTGAAGCGCGTGCCGACATGCTGAATCGATCCGGCAATGTAGGGCTGGATGTTCGGCCCAAACATGCTGTCATGCCAGGTATAGACGGCTGATGCTGAGAACGAAAACTCCGGTGTGGTTGGCAAACGGTTGCCGTCTTCAATGCCGCCAATGACGACGGTTTCGCCATCGACAACGGTGGTGACGGTGGAATCGAACTCCGACTCGAGAAACGTGCCGGCGAAGAACACATCCAGGCCATCGACAGGCGTATAGCCCACTTCCCATTCCACACCGGTGCTGTGCGCCTCAGGCACGTTAAAGACCACGCGCGAGGAGCACGAGCCAGCGTCCAATGTGACCTGCAAATCGCTGATATCATTGTAGAACACAGCGCCGTTAAAGGTAAACGGGCCCTGGGCCGCCTTAAAGCCCGCCTCATAGTTCCACAGCGTTTCGTCTTCGTAGCTTTGGAATCCGCCGAATGTTTCGCGGTCCACATCGTTACAAAGCGTGGGGTTCAGCGGATCGTTCACGCCGCCAAGACGGAAACCCTGCGAGGCCTGGGCGTTCAGGGTCACCGTGTTGTTGAGCGCGTAGCTCACCAGGAAGCGCGGCGTAAAGCCGTCTGAGGAGGTCTCGTCCAAAGTGGCGCTGTCGCCGTTGGCGAACAGGCCGCCCGACGAGATCGTCCGAGACTCCTCAAAGTCGTAGTAGCGCCCGCCAGCCGTGACGGTCAGCCGATCGGTGAGGTCCAAGCTCGCCTCGCCAAACAGCGCGATCTGTTCCAGCGGAACCGACAAGTCAGAGTTGAACGGCGAGTCAGCCGGAAAGCCGTTGGCCACCGACGCCGAGGTGCCTTCGCCGAGCTCGGCGTCGGTCGCAGCGTCATAGCCCGGAGTTGGCAGCCTCTGTGCGTATTCCCGTTCGATGTCAGCGTAGAACGCGCCGACCAACCATTGGAATGAGCCGCCGCCGTTCGAGGCGATCCGAATCTCTTGGGTGAAGGATTCGTATGCGGTGGTGTCGCGCAGGTTCGACGGGCTGTCGGTGATCGGCAAGCCCAGTTCCAAATCCAGCGAAACCGAATGGGTGAGGGCGCTGGCGTCCCGGCTAACCAGGATGTCACGATCGGTGAACGTGCTGATGGACGTTACGGTCGCAAAACCCAGGTCCCAATTGGCCGTGACATCGGCGATCAATGTTTCGTCTTCAAAGGCCTCGTCGAGCAGCAGGAACTGTTCGCGTTCGGCCAAGCCGCGGGCGCCGAGCGTGTCCGGATTGGCGAAAATGTTGAACACGTCCTGACGATTGAAGCCGTCAGTTTCGATCTCCTGATAGAGCACGCGCGGCGTTATGGACAGACTGGCCGTCGGTTGAAAGGTGAGCGCCACCCGACCGCCAAACCGGCTGCCGCCATTGACGTCTTCGTCCACCGTGAACCCGCCGGACCCGTCACGCTTGAGGGCGTCAACGTACCCGCCATACTCGGTGTAATAGCCAACCGCGCGCAACGCCGCCGCGCCATTGCCGAAGGGCACATTGACCATGCCTTTGAGGTGTCCGCCGGCCTCACCGCCGTCAATCACATTGGCGTCCGCTTCCAGGACGCCCTCAAAGGACTCCAGATTGGGCTGGTTGGTGATGTAGCGGATGGTGCCCCCGACCGAGCCGGAACCAAACAAGGTGCCTTGTGGTCCGCGCAGGGTTTCAACGCGGTTGAGATCGAACAAATCTAAGTCGGGTGTAAACAAAGACAGCGAGATGACCGATTCATCCAAATAGATGCCGACTTGTTCCTTCACTCCTGGCTGGTCGCGAACGATTTGACCAGACGCCACGCCCCGGATCGCCACTTGGCTTTGGCCAGGCCCAAGGTTTTGGATGGTGAGGCCGGCGATGTTGCGTGCGATGTCATCCAAGTTGGCCGCACCGGTGCGCTCGATATCATCGCTCGTCTGAGCGTTGATCGAAAACGGCACGTCTTGGATGGCGGTTTCGCGTTTGGTGGCGGTGACAAAGATCCGATCGTCGGCGTCCTCATCGTCCTCTTGTCCCGAGGCGGCGCCCCCCCAAACGAGTGCGACACTTGCTGCGGTGCAAAACAAGAGCCGCGATCGCGCTGCAGGCCTCATTATCGATCTCCTTCCTAAGCTAAGAGGCCACAACTGTGAACCAGTTTGCCCGCAACATACAAGTATAGAGAGCGGCGATCGTCGGCATGGTTCTGATCACGTAAGCATTGACGTGTCTTTGGCGCCACATCGCCAAGTCCGTGAAGAGTAAAACAGGGTGGCCGCGGCCCCACGCGAGCGGGCTTGCGCATGAATCGTGTTGAAACCGCCCGTCTTGGGCCCGCAACCGTCTAAGGTTTGGTGTTTGCGCGAAAGTTTTGTGCGACCAAATAGGTCTCCGGGCTGCCGGTGCGCGAGGCGGGGGGCTTGGCGTGACGCACCGAGCCAAACGCCTGTTTCAGCGTGGTCAACAAGCGCGCATCGGCACCGCCTTGGAAGGTCTTGGCCACCAACGCCCCCCCTGGCGCCAGCGCCTCTTGGGCGAACGCGGCCGCGGCCTCCACCAGCGCCACGGTGCGCACATGATCGGTGTCCCGGTGGCCGGACGTGTTCGGGGCCATGTCTGATAGAACAAGGTCAACCGGTCCCCCCAGCGCCTCGCGCACTGCGTCCACCGTCTCGGCTTCGGTAAAATCGCCCTGAAGCAAAGTCACGCCGCCAATCGGCTCCATCTCCAACAGGTCAACGCCGACAATGTGAGCCGCGCCTTTGGCGTGCGCAGCCTGACACCAGCCCCCTGGGGCCGCGCCGAGATCGACAATCCTCGCCCCGCGACGCAGCAACCGAAACTTCTCGTCAAGCTCGAGCAGTTTGTAGGCCGCCCGTGACCGGTAGCCTTCCGCCTTGGCGCGCCGCACATAGGGATCGTTCAATTGGCGCTGCAGCCAAAGCGTGGAGGACAGTTTGCGCCCCCGCGCCGTTTTGACCCGCACAGCGAGATCTTCCGAGCGCCCACTGTCGCCCGATGACGAACGCTTGCCTGAGGATGATTTGCGCCGCCTTCTCTTGCCGTCACCGCCGGACCCATCGCCCGACGACGATGCGCCGCTCATGAGGCTGCACGCGCCGCACGCCGCCGACGGCGTCGGCGCCGCCGCCTTTGCGCATGAATAAGCGACATGAGCAAACCCTCACGCAGCCCGCGGTCGGCCACCCTGAGCCTCGCGCAGGGCCACAACTCGACAATGGCTTCCAGGATCGCCCCGCCCGCCAGCACCAGATCCGCCCGATCCGGGCCGATGCAGGGGTGGGCCGCCCGTTCGTCACGGCTCATCGCCAACAAACGTCCGCCCGCCGCATTCGCTTCGTCCCGGCTGACCCACACCCCATCAACCCGGGACCGGTCATAGCGCCGCAAGTTGAGGTGAACGCCGGCCAGGCTTGTCACAGCGCCCGAAGTCCCGATGATGTGTGCGCGTCCGTTGGCGAAATGGTCGCGCAGAGCCTCTGCGTCGGTCGGCCCTACGACTTGGTCGCGCACGAACGCCTTCATGGCCTCAAACCAGCCGACTCGATCGGCGGCCTCGGGAAACCGTTCGGCCAGCGTCACCACGCCGATGGGATATGACGCCCACGCTTGTATGGGCGGGCGCACGAGACGTTCGCGCGGCGACAGGGTTTTCAGGGCGTTCACGTCGACCCAAGAAAGCTCGGTGGAGCCGCCGCCAATGTCGACCACCAACACCGCTTGGGCGTTCAGGTCCACCAGACCCAGGCACCCCAACACCGCGAGCTTGGCCTCTTCCGATGGCTGGATGACTTCCAGTTCAATACCCGTTTTGCGTTGGACAAGCTCGACAAAGTCGGGCCCGTTGGCCGCCGTCCGGCACGCTTGGGTGGCGACGCATCGCGCCCGGGTGATCTCCGGTCGCCGCAGCTTGCCAGCGCAAATGCGAAGCGCTTCGAGCGCGCGCGAAATGGCGGCTTCGGACAGCGCGCCACGTTCGCTCAAGCCTTCGCCGAGCCGCACAATGCGCGAAAACGCATCGACCACACGAAAGCCGCCGCCGTCGCGGGCTGCGACCAACAGCCGGCAGTTGTTCGTGCCCAGATCAAGCGCGCCGAACAGCGGACCGCGCGATCCGGATTTGTCGCGTCCCCCGGCGCAACGGTTGCGATCCAGCGCGCCGTGGAGGGCCTCCTGGCTCATGGTGTCACTCGTCTCGACGGTTTGACGGGTCGAACGCCCAGGGCTGACGGCAAAGCCTTACCATCTTGTAACATTAAGCGCATTGCACAAAGAAGCCTAGTGCCAACCGCCGATCAAACCGCCCGGGCGTCAGCGGGCGCATCAGGCTGGCGTTCAGGAGCTGCTGCGGCGACCGGCCCAAGCGCGCGTGCGGCCAGATCAGCCGCGACCAAGCGCGGATAAGCCTCAAGCGGAACGCCAAAACGACGCGCTGCATAAAGCGCGGGGACCAAACACACATCGGCGAGCGTCACCGCCTCGCCCATGGCGTAGGGCGATGCACACTGCGCCTCGAGCGCGCCGAAAACGCCGGCGGACCAATGCGCCACCCAAGCTTTGAAATCATCCGTCGAATGGCCCATCGGCCCGGTGAGCCGGTCCATCACGGCCTTGTTGTGCAGAGGCTGCATGTCGCACGCGATGTGGAGCGCAAACGCCCGCGTCCGAGCGCCCAACACCGGATCGGCCGGCGCAAGGCGCGGCTCGGGTTGAAGGCTGTCCAAATAGTCCGCGATGGCCAAGGACTGGGTCAGCGTGGTCCCCTCGTCCAACACAAGCGCAGGCACACGCCCGGCCGGATTGATCGCTTTGAAGGCGGGCGCGTTGTGCTCACCCCCGTCGCGCACCAGGTGCACGGGCGCTTGCTCATAGCTCAGCCCCTTAAGATTGAGGGCGATACGCACACGATAGGACGACGTCGAACGCCAATAACCATAGAGTTTCATAACCGAACGCCTGCATCAGTCCGCGCCGGCGCACAAGACCGTTGTGCGCGCAAGCGCTGTGTAGCACACCGCTGCCCTCCGATGACGCGAACCGAACCCCATGAGGACTGACATGGACTACACGCCATTGCCCGGGCGCGAGTTTCCCCGCTTTTCCGCGGTTCGCACCTTCTTCCGGCTTCCCCATCCGCCGTTAGACGACCACTGGAATGTCGGCCTGTTCGGCATCCCGTTTGACGGCGCGGTCAGTTATCGACCCGGCGCGCGCTTCGCCCCTGCGGCCATACGCGATGTGTCCGCCATGGGGCGCGGGTATCACATGACGCGCGAAGTGAACTGGATCGAGCAGCTCAAAGTCGCCGATCTGGGCGATTGCCCGACCGTGCCCATCGACATCGCGCAGACCCACCAGCGCATCGAGGCGTTCCTCGCCCCGCTCGCCAATGCCGAGCGCTGTCTGATCGGCGTCGGCGGCGACCATTCCACAACGTTGGCCAGTTTGCGGGCCATGAAAGCGGTGCATGGCGCGGTGAAC
>CAZADA010000131.1:0-6802 GCA_964483775.1 uncultured Caulobacterales bacterium | reverse complement strand
GAGAATGGAATCGATGGCCACCCCCGCCATGCCCACATCGCCAATCACGCGCGGATGATCGCTGTCATAGCCGCGGTGCGTCGCAAGATCGAAGGCGACCGAAAGGCCCTTTTGTCCCGCGGCGAGATTGCGCCGATAAAACGCGTTGGACTCTTCGGCGGTGGAAAAGCCCGCATACTGCCGGATGGTCCATGGGCGCTGGACGTACATGGTCGGATACGGCCCACGGACAAACGGGGTGAGGCCGGGCAGGGAGTGAGTGAGCGCAAGGTCAGGGACCGCCGCCGCACCATAGTGTGGGCCAACAACAATCCCTTCTGGGGTGGTCCATGGCTCGCTCGCCGTGTCGACTGGGGTTTCGGCGACGGGGTCCGCCAGGGCTTCACCGGCGGCGTCGTAGGTCAGATTGGTGAAGTCGGGTGTGCTCATGGCGCCGTCTCCGGAGTGGGAATGTCGTCGGCCGCGTATTGGGTCACGCCCACAATGACCTCTTCGCCGGCATCGAGCCTGGCGTGTCGCGCGTTCTTGGCGGCGTCGAGGTCGCGGGCCAGTTGGCCGGAAAACAGGTAGGCGATGGCCCCGCCGCTCGCTTCAATGGCTTGGAACGTGACCCAGGCCGCGCGGGCCAGCCGATCGGTAAGCGCTTCATGGGCGTAGGACCCGGCCGCCGGATCGTCGACGGCGCCCAAATGGGCTTCTTGCAGCGCCATCAGCTGTTGGTTGCGGGCGATGCGTCGGGCTTGATCGGTGGCTTTGCCCAGCGTTTGCGTGAAGGGCAGGGTGACGATGGCGTCCGCGCCGCCAATCCCGGCTCCGAGCACGGCGCACGATGTGCGGATCTGATTGGTCCACGCGTCTTGGGATTGCAGCATGCGGTACGACGTCCGCGCCTCGATGCTTGGATTGTGCCCGGCTGGCGAACCGCCAAACCCGGCGACAATCCGCGCAAAAATCATCCGCGCCGCACGCAATTTGGCGATGGTGACATGCACGTCCGGAGTGGCGGCCAACGCGACATGGATCCGCGGGGCGAGGCTATCAACCATGACGTCGCTCTGCGCTCCGGCGCGCAGATAGGCCGCGGCACACGCGGCCATCCAGGCCAATTCTTGGACGTCGTCGCCGCCCATTTCGTGCGCCATCGAACCATCGGCAAAGAACACCGTCGCCTTGGGGTGTTCGCGCACGACCCGCTCCAACAGGTCGAAGCCGGCCTTGATGGCGTTTGTGATCGGGTCAGGATCGGCCGTGTCCGGCGCGCCGAGCGCCAAACCGATCGGATCAACATTGAGCGCCCCGGCGATATCGCCAGACGGCGCGTCACTGTCGCGCCACACATCGAGCAAGGCGTGCGCAGCCGTGAGCATGGCCTGCGGCTCGCCGGACGGATTGGGGCGATGGGCGAGACTGATCGGCGCTGCGTTGAGCCAGACCCCCTTAAGCGCGTGCGCCAGATCGTTGGCGGTGAACGCTGACAGCCCCTGGTCGCCGGAGGGATCGAGCACAACCGAGAGCGAGGTCGCCCCGCCTTCAAGTTCGGCCAAGGCGATGCGGTTGACCTCGTCCGGCGAGCGACCGTCCACGAACCCGCGCACATCCCAGGCGAAGGTCCGCCCATCCGGCGCCGGCCGCCGTGTCATGCGCGCCGAGCGCTCGGGGCGATCGGCAGCGGTGAAGAGCGGCCCGCGCGCGACCCCGCCTTCGGTTAGCCGCGTCAGCGTGTCCATCGCCTCACCCTTGAGCGCGCGCGTGGCCAACGCCCGCCAGCGCTCGATCGGCGGTTCAGCCTCAGTGGTGTCAGATGCTCCGTCGGTATCGGCGGACATGGCGGACCTCATCCAGTCAATCCCAGTTCGCCAAACCCTAGTCTGCCGCACGCCGCCCGCCAATCGCCGACTGCCAGCTAAGGCGAACGCGTCCCCTCGCGCGGTGGCAGGCGCCAAACATTGGCCGGGCCGAGCGCCCGCGCCTCTGCGCCGGGAATGTCCAACGCGAGCTCGGGATCATCGGCAATGGGGACAACGTCGCGCAGCGCCGCGGGCGCTCCGGTCAGCACCAGCGAGCGCAAATCGTCCACCAGCGAAGGGCGCTCTTGGGTTGGCGCAGCGGGTTCGGTGGAACTCTCGGGCGCGTAGATGACGTCCACCCGTGAGGCCGGGGCCAAATTCGGCGGAGCAAGGCCCGCGCGGACGTCCGGCGCCCACGTCTGCGCCAAGGTGAGTGTGGGATCGTCGGGCGCCACATAAACCGTCACCGTCTGCGACACCCGGCGCGCGGCGCTGAGCTGCGCCCCAAATTGCGCGCTGGGCGCATCGGGGGCGAGGAAAACGGTATGCGTCAATGGCGGGCTTTCGCTAAACGCTTCGGTTGCAGCCAGCGTTTCCAGCGCCCCGGCCCCGGCCCGAGCGCCAAGCCCAATCGTCACCAGCGAAATCTCGGTGATCTCGGCTTCGTCCGCCAAGCTTTGGATCAGCGCCGCCAAATGCACCCCCGATCGGGCCACCGCCGCGCGGTCGCGCTGATAGCTGATCGGCGTGCGCTCGGCCAGAGATGGCCAAGCAAATCCGACCACAGCGCCGTCATAGCCGAGCTGGGTCGCCAAACGCCTTGTTTCCTCCGCCGCCCCGAGCGCATCCCATCCAAACGAGGGCACGACAATGAGGGCGCGGCTGGGCCCATCGCCGGCCTCCGCGCGCGCGAGCAGCACAAACGTCTCAGCGCCCATCAACGCGAACCGATCGGGCGCCCGACCACCGAGCACCGGCCGCAACGGACCCAATTGGACATCGGCAAAGATCAAGCGCCCCTCGCTGGCGTCGGTGAACGTTGGCGCACCGTCATCCGTGACGACGCCTCGGTCGGTCGCCAACAACACCCGTCCCACCAGCGTCGATCCGGTCGTAGCCGCGGTTTCGTCAGTTGGGCCGCCCGAGGGCTGGCCTGCACTGGGAAAGCGCAGACGCGCGTCGGGACGTTGGTCAATCCATGGCGACTCCCGTCCTTCGCTGGCGCGCCGAATGGCGGTGGCGAAGGCGCTCAGAGCCGCGCGGGCGCTCGCGTCCGCCTGCACCATTTCGCCCGCATGCTGCGCGAACAGGCTGACCGTTTCAGCCCGGACCGGCCGATGCGCGCCCGGCTGGGCGGAAAGCACAACCGTACCGCCGGCAGGAGCGGGAAAGGCCCGCAGCCCGGCCTCGAAGCGGAACTCACGCGCTGCGTCATGGAGGGTGTTGGCGTCCAAGATCAGGAAACTCGGCGCCTCTGATCGTCCCAGCGCTTCGGCGATGTGGTCGACGGGCACCGCCCGTGCGGTCAGCGACAAGATATCGCCGCCGCCCGCGTCAACGCCCAACAGATAGGACCGCCCGTTGATCTGCGCGCCGTGGCCGACAAAGTAGAACACGCCGGCCGCCTCAGTCCCTGCCGCTTTCAGATTGTCCGAAAGCCAATAGGCCGCACGCCGGATGTCCGTGCTGTTGGCGTCAGCGAAAATCCGCACCTCATAGCCGGCCGCCCGCAACGCGTCCGCCATCACCTCAGCATCAGCGCGCGCGCCGCGCACGGCGCCAAACCCGTCGGTGTACTCGCGCGCATAGACCACCGCCGCGAACCGATCCGCCCCCAGCGCCCTTTCGGTCAGCGGGCTGAGCAAGACCAGCGTTGCTAGCGCCATCAGGGCCAAGCTGGGCGCCGAACGTTTGGACATCGCGGTCTGGCCAATTGGTCTGTCGCTCATTGCGTCACCGCTCGCTTAGCCGGTTGAGGATGATGACGGGAACGAGCCCCGCCAACACAAGGGTCAGCGCCGCCGCGCCAGCGTCCGCCACGCGTTCATCGCTCGCCAACCGGTACGTTTCTGTGGCCAAAGTGTTGAAGTTGAAAGGCCGGAGCAAAAGGGTCGCGGGCAATTCACGCATGCAATCGACAAACACCAGCAACAAGGCGGTGAAGACCGACCGTGACAACAACACCGCATGCACCCGGCGCGCCACGCCCCAAGAGCCGGCCCCCAGCGTGCGCGCCGCGCCGTCATAGGCGAGGGGAATGCGCGCCTGGCCGCTGGCGACCGCGGCGTAAGACACAGTGAGAAAGCGCGCGACATAGGCGTAGACCACCGCCGTCACCGTGCCGGTGAGCACCAAACCGATGGGCCAGTTCAGCTGGTCCAAGGCAAATCCGGCCAGTGCGCGGTCCATGGCGAAAATCGGTTCATAGAGCCCCACGGCCAACACCATGCCGGGCAAGGCGTAGCCCATGGTGCCCGCCGTCGAGGCCATGCGCGCGATCGGGTGGGCCCGCCACCGGTGTGCATAGGCGAACACAAGAGCCAGCAGCGTGGCCACCGCCGCGGCGATGGCCGACACGCTGATGCTGTTGCGCGCCAAGGTCCAAAAGGAATCGTCCACACTCGAACGGTCGGGCGGCGCACCCACCCGCTGTAAGCCCCCGCTGCTTGGCGTCGACGGGCCAGCGCCCCGGTCGTCAGAGACACCCCGGTCATCGGAGAAACCCCGGTCATCGCTAAACCCGCGGTCGTCATCGGCAGCCGGAGCGGTCACCCCGCCGTCGCCGGTAGGGAGCGGCGAAGGGGCTTCCAGCGCCGGAGCAACAGCATGCCACGTCAAGATGGCCGTCGGGCCGACAAAGCCCAGCATCACCGGCGTCACGCACGCCGCCATGGCCAACCCCGCGCGCCAACCTTTGAGCGTCAGGCGTCCTGAGGCGCGACGCCCCTCGCGCACATCGGCCCGCCCACGCCGGCTCGCCCGTTCGGCCACCACAAGCGCCATCACAAACAGCAACATCACACCGGCGAGTTTGATCGCCGCCGGGCGATTATCGAGTCCCTGCCAAGCCCGGTAGATCCCGATGGAGAAGGTGGGGACGCCAAAATGTTGGGCGAGGCCAAAGTCGGCCAGCGTCTCCATCATGACCAGCGCCAGCCCGCCCGCGATGGCCGGGCGCGCGGCGGGAAGCGCGATGCGCCCAAAAGCGGTCCAAGGTCCAGCGCCCAGCGTGCGCGCCGCGTCAAGCGCCGGGCCCGATCGCGAGGCGAACGACGTCCGCGCAAGCAAGTACACATAAGGATACAGCGCCAACGCCAAGATCACAGCCGCGCCGTAAAGACTGCGGATCGGCGGAAACCAATAGGCCCCTACCTCCAGTCCCGTGACGGAGCGCAGCAGCGACTGCGCCGGCCCCGCGACGTCGAGAAAGTCGGCGTACACATAGCCCAATATGTAGGCTGGCGCGGCCAACGGCACGACCAGAACCCATGACAACACCCTCCGGCCCGGAAACTCGGTCGCCGCGACGAGCCACGCCGTACCCACCCCGATGATCCCTGCCAACGCCGCCGTCAAACTCGTCAAGGCGAGGCTGGTGAGCACATAGCGCGCCAACAACGTCTCGCGCAGATGTTGCCAATTGGCGTCCGCCGGCCCCAACGTCGCAGCCGCGATCACCAGCACAGGCAGGCCCGCTGCGAGAGCCAGGACAACAATGCCGAGCGAAGCGGGTCCTGGCGCCAACCCCCTGGCGTGCATGGCGAACATCCTGTCTCGAGCGAGCAAACGGTGCAGGTGCGACGCCACGAAGCGGTTTGCGCCGGCGTCGATCGGAGGTAATCAGACTAACTCGCAGTTGCAGTTTTGCCAGAGGAGAGCGCCCCAGTGCTGCAAACAGACGCAGCCAGCACCGTCGCCAAGCCCGCCCAAGCCGGCGCCGGCTTGCACTTTGAAGGTGTGTCGCATGCTTACGCCGCCGAACGGGTGTTGCGCGACGTCAGCCTGACCGCCCATGCCGGCGCCATCACGTGTCTGCTGGGACCCTCAGGCGCGGGTAAGACAACGCTGTTGCGCCTCGCCGCCGGACTTGAACCGCTCCAGGCCGGAAGCATCACCCTTGACGGCGCGGTCTTGGCGCGGCCGGGCAAGGAGCCCCCGCCCAACAAGCGTTCGGTCGGTCTTGTTTTTCAGGACTTGGCGTTGTTTCCCCACATGACCGTCGCCGGCAATATCGGGTTCGGTTTGCGCAAATGGGACGCGGAGGCGCGCCGCGCGCGCATTGATGCGCTGCTTGGGCGCATGGGGTTGAGCGATCTTGCTGACCGGCGCCCGCATACCTTGTCTGGCGGCCAGGCCCAGCGTGTGGCGCTGGCCCGCGCGCTCGCCCCCCAGCCCCGTGTGGTGCTGATGGATGAACCCTATGCGAGCCTCGACCCTGGTCTGCGCGTGGCCTTGCGCGATAGCGCCCGCGCCGCGCTGAAAGAGAGCGGAGCGGTCACGATCCTGGTCACCCATGATCCGGCCGAAGCGTTGGACATGGCCGACGCCATCGCCGTGCTCGACGCCGGCCGCCTCGCCCAGAGCGGCGCCCCACGCGACGTCCATGACGCCCCGAAAACGGCGGCGGTGTGCGCAGCCTTCGGCGCCGCCCAACGCCTGATCGGTCGGGTCGAAGGCGATCGTCTCATTGCGCCTGAAGCGACAATCCTCCTCGATCCCACGCCGGTCGCATCGCTGCAGGGGCGGGCGGTTGAGGCCATGATCCGACCGAGCGCCCTTGCGGTCACTCCCGCTGACAATGACGCCGAGACCCCGCTGCGCGTGCGCGATATCCGTTTCACGCCGCCGGGCTGGACAGTGTTGATCAGCGCCAAGGACGCCCCGCCCGACGCCGCGGCGCTGCGTGCGCCCATCGCCGATCCGAGTGCTGTGCAGGTGGGGCAGGCCGTCGCCTTGCGCCAGTCCGCGCCGGGTCTGATCATGTTTCCCGTGAGGTAAGCGCCTCACTGGCCGTC
>CAZADA010000130.1:0-6927 GCA_964483775.1 uncultured Caulobacterales bacterium | reverse complement strand
CTGCTTCCGTGGTGTGAATTTTGCTGTTGGAATGGGCGTTCCGAATCGGCGGGTTTGCGATATCTTAACCATTGATTTGGGCCGCCACATGTTTGTTGCGTAAAAATACCTTGTTAGTTTGCGCTTTGTTCTTATCATGGCCCAGCGCTACAGAGGAGACGCCCATGACCGTCAGCTCACGCACGCCCTTACCGGTCGATGGCGCCGCTTCGTTGCTGTTGGGGTGGAGCAAATGTGGCGCGGGGGGGCGCAAGGTCGGTTTTCATGGACCTGCCCCTGAGCTGGGGCGCGATGGCGTGTTTGCCGATGACAACGCCCTCGTCATGGAGGGCGACGGTCATTTGGTGACCGTGGCGCCGACGGGTGCGGGCAAAGGGCGCGGCGCGATCATTCCCAATCTGTTGCGTTATGACGGACCGGCGATTGTCGTTGATCCCAAAGGAGAAAACTACCACGTCACCGCGCGGGCGCGCGCGGATATGGGTCATGAGGTTTGTGTCATCGATCCCTTTGGTTTGGTGACGGACGAAACCGACCAGCTCAATCCCCTTGACGTGTTGGAGCGGGCGACTGTCGAGCTGGAGAGCGAATCGCGCGCGCTGGCGTGTTTGTTGGCCGGCCAGTCGCTCAGTCTGAAGGAGCCGTTTTGGGACATTTGGGGGCGGGCGGTCTTGTCGGGCGTGATTGCTTATGTCGCCCAAACCCAGGACGATGGCGAACGCCATTTCGGTCGCGTCCGTGAGCTCGTGAAGAACGACGATGTGGTCTACAATTTGGCCAAGGCTTTGGATGAAGCTCCCGAGCTTGAGGGCTTGGCGCAGGTTGAGATCGCCGCGTTCCTGCAGTTGACCGATGTAACTCGATCGGGCGTTCTTGCCACGGTGCAAAGTTACACAGACGTTGTGAATTGCGGGCCGGCGCAGCGCACATTGTCGCGCACCACGATTGATCTTGACGCCATCGCCGATGGCGCGCCGATGACGGTTTATCTCGTCATTCCGCCTGACAAACTGGCGTCCCACGGTGCGTTGATGCGCCTTTGGATTGGTGCGTTGCTCAAGACGATTTTGACCCGCAGCGTGCGACCGCAGCGCGATACGCTGTTTCTGGTGGACGAGTGCGCGCAGCTCGGGCCGATGGAGGAGCTGCGCGTCGCGATGACACTGTTGCGCGGCTATGGGCTTAAAGTCTGGGCGTTTTTTCAGGATTTGTCGCAGCTGCGCCGCCTTTATCCCTCCGATTGGCAGACCATTGTCAACAATGCCGCCGTGTTTCAGGCGTTTGGCGTGACCAACCATGTCATGGCCAAGGAAGTGTCTGACATGCTGGGCGATGTGGATGCATTCGCTTTGCGGGCGTTGACGCCGGCTGAGCAGGTGGTCGCGCGGGCGCGGGAAACCGCCAAGGTCTGTGTGTTGCCCGACTATCTGCATGATCCGGTGTTTGCCGGGCGGTTCGATCCCAACCCGATGTTCGCCGGCCATGCGCCTTGGGCGCGCGGCGTGACGCCGAAGTAAGCCCGCATCCTCCGACTGGGCGCACGCCCGGGGCGCGAACACGCGGCGTACGGGGCAGCTTTGGGCGGCTTCGACGCTTGAGCTGCCCAGCGTGAGTGTGGTGTGCTGAGCGCTTGGTAATGCGCGACGGCGGTTGTCAGTCGCGGGGGAGGACGGGCTGTGGCGGCGTTGATCAATATTGTGGTTGTCGTGGGGGTGGTGATCACTGCAGTCACCGCGGTCCCTGTGTTCCGGCAGATGCGTCGGCACCCCAATGGTCTGCATATTCTATTTTTTGCTGAAATGTGGGAGCGATTTTCCTATTACGGCATGCGTGCTCTGCTGATTTTCTATCTTACGCAGCACTTTCTTTTTGAAGATGCCTTCGCGGCCTCACAGTATGCGGCTTATGTCACGCTGATCTTTTTGTCACCCTTGGTGGGCGGCTTGTTGGCCGACCGCTATCTTGGGACGCGCCGGGCCATTTCTTTTGGCGCCCTATTGCTTGTCGCCGGCCATTCCCTGATGGCGGTGGAAGGTGAGCCGGCTGATCAAGTGCTCGTCTTTGAAGACCAACGCATCACACTTGAAACGGTGGGGCGGGGTAATCAGCGTGATGTGTTCGTCCCCGTTGGCGGTGAGCGATGCATGCTCAACCCAGATGGCAGTGATCAGCTTGATGGCGCCTGTCATTTGACAGCCAATGAAGACGGTGACCTTGTCTTCACCAATTTACCACGAGACGCGGAACTCCCCAACGTTTTGCCGGCTGAATCGTTCAGTTTTGATGTCGAAAATCGAAATGAGACGATTGTGGATATTTTCTACCTTGCCTTAGCCTTTATCATTATGGGCGTTGGATTTTTAAAGGCCAATATCTCTTCGATTGTCGGTCAGCTCTATGAACGTGGCGATCCTCGTCGGGATTCAGGCTTTACGCTCTACTATTACGGGATCAACCTTGGGGCCTTTTGGTCGGCCGTGATTTGCGGCCTTTTGGGCGAGACCTATGGTTGGGCCTATGGCTTTGGTTTGGCTGGCATTGGTATGGCCATTGGGTGGCTGGTGTTCATGCGCCGACGCCTGTTGTTCTTTTTGCCAGGTCCGCCACAACTGCCCGATCATGTGGGCGATGCGCCCGATACGCCCAAGCTGACGCGACCCGTGTTGGGACCTTTGACGCGTGAGCACATCATCTACTTGGGCGGGTTGCTGGGTGTCGCCGTTGTGTGGGTGTTGGTTCAATCACCACCGGCTGCGATGTTGTCTGCACTGCAATCCACACTCAATTCCGAGAGCGCCCATGTTCATATCTTAGCGCTTCTTGGTCCCGTTACGCTGGTGACCCTAGCATACATCGTCTATTTCATGATCACGCAATGTACGGCTGTTGAGGCGCAGCGTTTGACTTTTGCGCTGATCTTGATTTCAGTTGCGCCCGTATTTTGGGGGTTGTTCGAACAGGCGGGTGCATCGCTCAATCTCTTTGCCAGCCGCAACACCCAATTGCCCGGCGATGGCGGGTTTTTTACCATCACCGCTTCGCAGACACAGTCATTTAACGCCGGCTTTATTCTTCTTTTTGCTCCAGCCTTGGCGGCGCTTTGGGCCTTTTTGGCGCGCCGTAATCTTGATCCGAATCCGGCGCTGAAGTTTGGCTTGGCTTTGGTGCAGGTTGGCCTTGGGTTTTGGGTGCTCGTGCTGGGTGCGCAGTTCGCCGACGACAACTACCGCGTGCCGCTGATTTTCTTGATGCTTCTCTATCTGTTGCACACGACGGGGGAGTTGTGTTTGTCGCCGGTGGGCATGTCGGCGGTCACGCGACTGTCGCCGCTCAAGGTGTTTTCGCTCATGATGGGCGTTTGGTTTTTGTCCTTTGCGTGGGCAGGCCAAGCGGTTGGGCTGGTGTCGGCTCTCACGGCCACGCAGACCGTGGGCGGTGCGGTTTTGGACCCGCGCGCGGCGCTGGAGACGTCGGTGTCTGTGTTTTGGCGGATTGGGTTGGGCGCCATTTGTCTTGGCGTCGCGCTCGGCGCTGTGAGTTTCTGGATCAAGCGGTTGGCGCACGAGGATTTGCTCGATGCGCCCCCGGAAGAGGGATCCCAGCCCGTTTCGCGCCCGAGTGAAGATCGCTAGCGTGCCCGTGGGGCGGAGATGCGACAAAATGGCTGTTGCGCGACCCTGACGCGGCGCGACAAGCCTTCTATATCACACCATCAACGGTGAGAGGCGTGTGGGGTGCGCGTCGCCTCGCATACGAGTGAAGGGCTTTGCCAATGAAAACGCTTGGGCTTCGGTTTGCCGCTTTCGCCCTTAGCCTGCTGGCGCTGGCGCCGGCGGCTTGGGGGAGCGCGCCGGTCGGTGAGCCGATCGATGGTCAGTTGGGCTTCCAGGACGCGGCGACGCCGGTGATGGAAGAAATCCACAAGTTCCATAACTTCCTGTTGTGGATCATCATCGCCATCTCGGTCTTTGTGCTCGCGTTGATGCTGTATGTGATGATCCGCTTCAATCGGCGCGCCAATCCGACCCCAGCGAAGTTTTCGCACAACACTTTGGTGGAGGTGATTTGGACGGCTGGGCCGGTTTTGATCCTGATCGCCATCGCCATACCGTCCTTCCGATTGCTCTACTTTCAAGATCGGGTGCCTGAGCAGTATGATCTGACCGTCAAGGCGGTGGGCTATACCTGGCGTTGGGGCTATTCCTACCCCGATCAAGAGCTTGCCGAGTATCCAAGCTCCATGCTCGATGTGGCCGAGGATGCGCCCAACCGAAAGGCTGCGTTGGCTGCGTTGATGGAAGAGCACGGGCATGCCGAGCGCCACTATCGTTTGGCGGTGGACAGCTCGATGGTTGTTCCTGCGGGCAAGACGGTCCGCGTGCAGGTTACGGCCGACACGGTGATCCACAATTGGGCGGTCCCCTCCTTTGGCATTAAGAGCGATGCGATCCCGGGCCGGATCAATGAGACCTGGTTCCGCGTCGATGAGCCGGGTGTCTATTATGGGCAGTGCTCGGAACTGTGCGGCATTCGGCATGCATTTATGCCGATCCAGGTCGATGTGGTTCCCCAGCCGGTGTTTGACGCCTGGCTGGAGGCGGCCCAGGCGTCGCCGCTTGGCGGCGCGGGTGAAGAGCCTCGCGCCATTATGGTGGCCTTTCGAAACAGTTTGAGAAATGGGGGCGATGACGCGGACGGGACGGCGATTGCGCAAATCCCCGTTCGTGCTTTGCCTTTGGAAGGGGCGTTGTGATGACGGACACGGTAGCGACAATGGCGGCGCCAGCCGCAGCGGAAGACGATCACAAGCCCAGTGTGTGGAGTTGGAAGCGGTGGGTGTACTCCACCAACCACAAAGACATCGGGACGATGTACCTGGTGTTCGCGATCGTGGCCGGTCTGATCGGCTCGGTGATGTCGTGGATGATGCGCGCTGAACTTGCCGCGCCCGACGTGCAGTTTTTGACAGCTCTGCCCTGGATTGAGAGCCAGACGGCGGCGTTGCACTACTACAATACGCTGACGACGTACCATGGCCTGATCATGATCTTCTTCATGGTCATGCCGGCCATGATTGGCGGGTTCGGCAATTGGTTCGTTCCCATCATGATCGGCGCGCCGGATATGGCGTTCCCGCGGATGAACAACATCTCGTTTTGGTTGCTGCCGGCCAGCTTCGGGCTTGCGGTGTTGTCCATGTTTGTGCCGGGTACGGAGGCCGGCAATGGCTTTGGCGGGGGCTGGGTGTTGTATCCGCCCTTATCGACATCGGGCCATACGGGACCATCGATGGATTTGTTGATCCTCTCGCTGCATGTCGCCGGCGTGAGTTCCATTCTCGGGGCGATCAATTTCATCACAACGATCTTCAACATGCGCGCACCGGGCATGACTTTGCACAAAATGCCGTTGTTTGCCTGGTCGGTGTTGGTGACGGCCTTCTTGTTGTTGTTGTCTCTGCCCGTTCTTGCCGGCGCGTTGACCATGTTGTTGACCGACCGTAATTTCGGCACGATGTTCTTCAATCCGGCCGGCGGTGGCGACCCGGTGATGTACCAGCACTTATTCTGGTTCTTTGGCCACCCTGAAGTCTATATTTTGATTTTGCCAGGCTTTGGCATGATTTCGCACATTGTCTCGACGTTTAGCCGAAAGCCAGTATTCGGCTATCTGGGTATGGCCTATGCGATGATCGCGATTGGCTTTGTCGGCTTTATCGTTTGGGCGCACCACATGTATACTGTGGGTATGGACGTCAACCTTGAGGCGTACTTTGTCGCCGCGACGATGATCATCGCGGTGCCCACAGGCATTAAGATCTTCTCATGGATCGCCACCATGTGGGGCGGGTCGATCGAATTCAAAACACCCATGCTGTGGGCGCTTGGCTTCATCTTCCTCTTTACAGTGGGCGGTGTGACTGGTGTCGTGCTGGCTAATGCCGGTATCGATACGTCGCTGCATGATACCTATTACGTTGTGGCGCACTTCCACTATGTTCTATCTTTGGGCGCGGTGTTCTCAATTTTTGCCGGATTCTATTACTGGTTCTCAAAAATGAGCGGGTATGAGTATAATGAGTTCCTTGGCAAGGTTCACTTCTTCCTGTTTTTCATCGGATCAAACATTGTGTTCTTCCCTCAGCACTTCTTAGGATTGGCGGGGATGCCGCGACGTTTTGTGGATTATCCGGAAGGGTTTGCCTATTGGCACGCTGTGTCTTCGTTCGGCACGCTGTTCATTATCGCAGGCACGTTGTTGTTCCTCTACATCCTGGTTGAAGCGTTCGTTCGCAAGCGCCGGGCGGCCGCCAATCCATGGGGTGAAGGGGCGACGACGTTGGAATGGACGTTGAGCTCGCCGCCGCCGTTCCACCAATTCCCAGAGCCGCCTCGCATCAAGTGATCATGACGCCGGGGCGATGTCGCGCCGGCGTGATCCACCGTGGCTAACCGAGGATATGTATCGCCGATGAGTTTGGCGCCGAATGCTCTTTCCCGACCTGCCGATTCGACGTCCAGCGGCGTCGCTGGGTGGCGTGATTACATGGCGTTGACCAAGCCGCGGGTGATGTCGCTGGTGGTGTTCACTGGGGTCGCGGGTTTGATTGCGGCTCCGATCGATGTGAACCCCATTGTGGGTTTTGTTGTGGTGCTGGCCATTGCGGTCGGCGCTGGGGCGTCAGGCGCGTTCAACATGGCCTATGAGGGCGACATCGACGCTGTGATGAAGCGCACCAAGGCGCGCCCGGTCGCCCGCGGGGCCATTGATGCACAAGAGGCCAATGCGCTCGGTCTGGTGCTGTCGGTGTTCTCCGTCATGACGTTGGGGCTTGCGACCAATGTCGTGGCGGCGGGGCTGCTCGCCTGCACGATCTTCTTTTATGCTGTGACCTACACGCGCTGGCTGAAACGGCGCACGCCCCAG
>CAZADA010000129.1:0-7038 GCA_964483775.1 uncultured Caulobacterales bacterium | reverse complement strand
CGGGCCCCCACCAATTGCGCACGATGGTCCGGGCCGGTGAGCTGTTCGTCGCCATTCCAGTCGAGTGCGCCAGGGGTGTCGCCGCCAGCGTCCAAGGCCTGCATCAGCAGCGGGGCGAACGCCGCCCCGGCTCTGGCCCAGATTTCGGCCGCCGGGTCAGCGGCCTCGCTGCGCAGGTCGGACGCGGGCGCGGCCGTGTCAAGAGCGACCGAGACCCGCACCTCCGGCCGGTGCAGGGCGAACCAAGCAATTCCCTCCACATCGATCAACAGGCCCGCGGCGCGTAAGTCTTCGTCACTGGCCAGCGTGTCGCCACAGCCCGCCGCCACCCAGCGCCAATAATCCTGCAGGCTCGCGCGTTTGTACGCGGCTTCCCCCTCGCCCATGATCGGGGCGTCCACGGGCGCGGTCACCGGCGCGCGCCAGCGTTTGAGCTTTTGCGCCTCGTTCGGCTCCTCCGCATCCCACGCCGCATCGGCGAGGCCGGCCCAGGAAAAATTCAGTGCCGCCCACTCGCCCTCCCAGGCGTCAATCTTCGCCTGGATGTCAGCCCTGATCTTGGCCGCCCGCTCTTCGCCTGTCATTTCCGCCATGCTCGCCCCGTCCCGCCTGTCCGCCAGCTATGCGCGAAACGGCGCGCACCGCCAAGACCTGGGGGGCGTTTTGGCGCGCGTCGTCTTGCGCGCAGGCGCGGCTTAGGCTTTGCCCTTACGGCGGCGCAGATTGGCGCGCAGGGCTGCTGCGAGCTTGTCTTCGCGCGAGGGGGACGCCGGCTCGGCCTTGCGCGCCGGTGGGCGTGGGGGGCGATCGCCTGGGTCTTTGGGCGTTGACGATTGGGTCATGAGCTGTGGTGTACGGGGTTCGGGCGCAGGGCGAAAGCCCGTTTGCAATCGCGAGCGCGCGCGCGTATAGCGGGCGTTCCTAGGATGAGCCGCCATAGCTCAGGGGTAGAGCGCACCCTTGGTAAGGGTGAGGTCGAGTGTTCAATTCACTCTGGCGGCACCATTTTTCCACATGACGGACCAGGATCAAGACCGGCCTGGATGCGGTCGACGCTGAGGTTGCCCGCGTTGGGCGCTCTTGCGGCATGGTCAAGCGAAGCGGTACCATCCTGGTCCTTCCTTGGAGCGGAAGTCGATGGGAGCAAGTGGGGCCGTTCGTCTGTCCAATGTTGGTTTGGTTGTCTTGGTGTTGTTGGCGCTTCCGGCCTGCGTCCGGGACGCCAAGTTGACGTCACAAGACCGCATCGGCGACGTTTATGAGATCCGCATGGTGCGCATGTCGGAAACGACGGGCAATTGGTCGTTCGGCCGCTCGAGCTGCGACTTCACGGCGGTCGAACGGGTGGTTGGGACGCCTGCCGATGGCTTGATCTTGGAGTTTGATCTCCCCCCTGACACCACACCCCAACAGCGGTTGCGCCAATGGCAGTTTCCGGCGCGCGTCTTGCGCCGATCAGACGGAGCGATGGAGCTGCTGAACGCGCAGGAACTGGAGGCGCGATCGGCCGATTGGCTGGAGCGGTATGATTTCGACGCCTCAGCCTGCAGGCATGGGGTGACAAGCTGGACGGCGGGGCGCATCGCGTGTGAGCCCCGTTCGGTTTTGGCGGCCATTGAGCAGATTGACCTGCGACCGGATGGCCTGGCTGACGGCGCCCACTACACTGAACGCGGCGCCCTGGAGCCCGCCGCACTCTCAGCCCAAACCTTGGCGACTGGCGGCCAGGTGTTCAGAGCTGAGCTGCTTCTCGATCCTGATGGGGTTCGGCGTGAACAGGCGCAATCCGTCCTCAATCTGGCTGAGATGATGGGCGAAGAGACTCCAAGTCTGGAGGATGCGCTGTCTGCACAATCGGGCGACATGCACAGCGGTTTGATCACAGTCGCGATCACAACCGACCCCCAAGCTCGGGTCATACGCTTGGAGCGCACGACGCGCGTTGAGAGCCGCTATGAGGGCGGGATGACGGAAACCACTGAAACCACAGAGGTCTTTACGCGGACCTTGCGGCCTTAGCCCGAGGCGCTAACCGCCCCATGGCGTGAGACGAAGGGCGTCGAGGCAGCTTGCGGCCGGCCCGCTCGGGCGACCGATCGCGATTGGGCTGTGGGGCTTGAATGGCCGGACTGAACACTGGGCCGGGCTGAGAATTGACGCCGGCGCCATCGCCGCCGCAGTCTGCATGGCGATTGTGGTGTGGCGTTATGGGGGCTCGATGATGCGAACGGTCAAGACTGTTGAGGGGGGACTGTTCGGTTTGGCGCTGGCGCTGATCCTATCGTTGGCTTCATGGGCTCAAGGCGGTGAGGACCCCGCTTGGGGCGCGTCGGGCGTGCTGTTCGTCAATTGCCCACCGAACAGGACCGCGCCGGTCACACTTGAGCTCACGCAAGCTTTGGCGGATGAAGAGATCGCTGCCGCCGCCGACCTCCGGCCGGAGTTCGTGCGCAGCCTGTATTGCGCTCAAGCGCTTGGCGCGCCGGGCATGGAGTTGCTCACCTCCACCCTATCGCCGGATCAAGCAGCGGCGTTGCGCGCCGTCGAAGTTGATCTGATCGAGCAGTTGTATCTCCCATGGCTGGCGAGCATGGGCCTGCATGCCCCCGATATGCTGGGCACGTGGGTGACTCGGGATGATCAAAAGCTCTTCCGCGTCCTGCATTTTGAGCCGGGGATCGGGGCGCTGGGCCAATATCGAAGAGGCGCATCATGCCCGGACGATGATCGCAGCGCGGCTGGTCCTGATAACGTGGTCGATCACATCAGCCTGGCGCCCCAATTGTTGGGCGGGGGCGGATCCATCCCATCGCCGGTTCGCCTGGCGGAAGTTGCGGTGCATGAGATGATGCACGCGAGCATTCGCGCCGGTTCAGACAACTGTGGCTTAGAGAGTTGGTTTGAAGAGGGCATCGCCGACGCTTTCGCGATGCAAGCCACATGGCGCCACCCCACTCTGCGCGCCTTGCACACCGACCCGGCCAACAGCCGATACGACCCCCAGGAATGGTACGGGTGGAGAAACTACACCGTTCCGTTGGACATTCAGAGCACCACAGTCTTCAAGTTTGGCCGCGTGCGCGGCGATGTTCAGGCGCAACGAGGCGAAGAGGCGTATTACACACAGTCATTCTGGCGCTACGCGATGGAAGCGCTGAGCCACGATGGGAATGAAAGCGATGTGGTCGCCAGAGCCATTGTGAGCCCGCTTTTTGGCGGGGCGCAGCGCGTTGGCCGGGCGATTGACGCGAACAATCAACCAAGAGCGCATCTTGAGCGCTTCTTTAACAATGAACTGAGCAACCAGACATTTGGCGAGTACTTGGCCGGCTTTTATACGGAGTATGCGTCGTATGGCGGCTCGCGCTACGTGGATCGGGTCCTGACGCGCGACGGCGTCAACTGGATCACCGACATTGATGAAATCCGTTATACATGGGTCGACGTGGCGTTTGGCTGCGCGCCAGAGAAAGGTGCGACGACATCAGCAACGTTCACCAACGGACCTGTGGCGAGGAAGACCATCGATATTGACGAACTGCCGATCTACGCTGCGCGGTGCGTGCGGGTGAAGTGGGACAAGCTGGCCACGCCGCGGCAATTGGCGATCCATGTTGGCGTGGCGTATGCCGCCAACGCGCAAATGCCCGAACGGCCAGGCGCACTCTTCGATGAGGTGAAGGAACAGTACTGTTACGCCGGGCTGATCAACTCCAACACGCCCAAGAACGCGCTCGTCAATTCAAACCGGGGCAGGTTGGCTGGGACCGAGAAATGCCTGCTGCGCCGACAAAAACGCGTGGGTCCAGACGAAAGCGGGCCGTTCATCGCCGAATTTCTGACCCGCTTTGAAATCGGGGCCGAGGCTGGACAAGCGATCTTCATCATCACCAACGCGCCCGAAGAGCTCACCGAACAACAAAAACAGTACTCCACCGAGGCCAGTCGAATCCGAATCGCTCCGGAGGGAATCCGGGTGAGCATCCTGAACATTCACGGCCACAATTTTGCGCCGCGGTCCGACGACCACCAGCATGCGTCCTTCTCGATCGGTGGGGATGACATCTATGTGGATGGCTTTGAGGGCATGATTGGCGACCATGCCGATGTGGATCCGGCCACCAAGCAGCGCCTTAGCGGCATGCTCGCGCGCAACACGGACGCGCTGGCGTACACGCGTTTCGACGAAAACGGCTTTCTGTTTGACTATGCCGAGACACCCGACAATCGCATCATCCAACTCATGGCTCCCGAGCAAGGAAACATCGCCTTCGCCATGGTGGAACCCGATCCGGAGCTGCAAGCGTGCGGCTTTGCCCATGCGCTGACCGTCGAGGAGGAGGACGCCCTCGGCGTCACCCTTTCGGCCCAAATGGACGTGATTGATGTGCAGTTAGGCATGCAGGTCGCCGCGGCCAATCCGGACGCCTCACGGTGCGACCAACTTGCCGGCGCCACGGTTCGCCAAGAGTCGCTGGACATTTATCTGCCCATGGCCTCAACGCGCAGCTTGCGTCATCGCCTTACAACGCAGGGCGATGACGATGCCGATGATCACCGCGGGCCGATAGGGGTCAACGGCTTTCCGATCCGCGGCGGCTACCCGTTGGCGCATTTGCAGCCCTATCGCGGCCCTTCTTGGCCCTCCCTGGGCGGTGGCGGGGCCATAGCCGCCGCTGTCGATCGGTGCGCGACGGGGCCTGCCGAGGACGCTGAGGCGTGTTTGGACGAGTTAACCTCGGGTTTTGGCTCGTCGATGGGCGGGTCCTTTGGCGTCGATCCACTCCATGACGTGGACACGCCAGACGGTGGCGGGTCGTCCGCGGATGACGGCGCGGATGACGGCGCGGATGAAGCGCTCCCCACCGATCCTGCGACCATCATCAGCGAACTGGAAGCGCTCACGACCCCGGAGGCCTGTGCGTGCACCTGCGCGCATCGCGACGCCCTGGATACGAGCATCAACGCGCTGTCGAGGCTGGGCGAGCACGCCACCGCGCCGCTCGATCCCGATCTCCAAGCCCGGCTGAACACCGTCGCCCGCCAGGCTGGCGCTTGTTATCAATCGTGTGCGCTAGACTTCGTCGCTTGCGAATAAACAGCGCTGATCAGGCCATCCGGTCTGCGCTCACACAACGCGCTCACGGAACCTCCCGGCCCACGGCGCTGGCGTAGATCTCAAACCAGGTGCGCCGATCGACCTCAACATTGCTGAGGGAGGCCAGCTGTTCAATGCGATGGATGGTGTTGGTCCCCACCACCGGAACAATCCGCGCGGGATGGGCGAGCAACCACGCCAGGGCGACCTGGCTGATCTCCACGCCCAACCGATCCGCGACCTCGCCCAGTTTCGCGCTGAGCGCAACGTGCTCGCCAGCAAACACCGCGCCGCCGGCGAGCGGAGACCAGGCCATGGGCGGCACGCCGCGTTCCTGGAGAAAGGCGATGTCGCCATTGGTGAAGGGATCATGCGCCACAACGCTGATCTCGATTTGATTGGTCGCCAGCTTGGTGGTCATGGCCGATTGCAGCAGCGTCCAATCATGCGGTTTGAAATTGGACACGCCCACGCACTTGACCTTGCCGGACGCGACCAGCTCATCGAGCGCCGCCCCGGTTGTCTGATGGTCCAAGAACGGATCAGGCCGGTGAATCAACAGCATATCAATCTGTTCGATCGCCATGGCCCGCAGCGAATGCTCCACCGAGGCGGTGATGTGGGCCGGACTGGTGTCATAGAACTTGCCGCGTTCATGGGCGTAGCGGCCGAACGGCGCGACGATGCCGCACTTGGTCACGACCTGGACCTGCTCGGCCAAATGGGGCGCCTGGCGGATGGCCTCGCCGAGCAGGTGTTCGGCTGCATACTCACCATAGATGTCGGCCTGGTCCATCGTGGTGAGGCCGGCTGCCAGACACGCTTCGATCTTGGCCTGGACGTGCTTGGCCGAGATGTCGGCGTCGTCGGCCAAGCGCCACATCCCATAGACAAGACGAGAAATCTCAAGGTCTGGCGACAGTCTTACACGCTGCATAGCGGCTCCCCGGATCAATGCTCCCCATCTGTACACGCGTGCATGACGATATCGATGGCGTTGCCGCCGTCCAGCCGCGCGATGGTCGCCACCAAGCGATCATCGGTCCTGGCGTATGTGATGCGTTGGGGGAAGTCGTGGTCGGGATTTTCGAAGGTCACCGAACTGGGCGACTGCGCCACCGCGGTGAACCGAATGGGCCGCGCGCCATTGGGCGATGCGACGAAGACCATGCCGTTTGACGAGGGCTCGATGCGCAGATCCTCGAACGCCCGAAGTTCGCCATTCCGCGTGGTGACGGTGTAACCGAACATGAGCCCAAGGCCCGTGTCGGTCCACTGTTCTTGGGTCGCACCCTCACGGTGTTCCCAGCATCCCTCCAGCGCGCTGGCCATGTGCAGGGTTGACGCGTCCTGCGCCAGCGACGACGTCGCGCAGGCGGTCAACATGACCGCCGACGCCATGGCGAATGTGCATTGATGCATGAGGTGTCCTCCCATCGGGCGAGCACCGCCTTGGTGATCGCTCACACCGTGCTCATAGGCCGGCCCGTTTGATCGCGTCTTGTATCGGAACGACATTCACAGCGGCGTCGCGCCCAGCGCCTTGCCCAACCCCCGGGATTGCGCAATCCACTCGCGAGCGCTGCAGCCAAGAAACCGCTGGAAGTCGCGCGCCATCTGCGCTTGATCAAAATACCCCGTGGCGATCGCGCGCTCGACCCAACTCTCATGCTCCTCCGACCACAGCCGATTGAAGACCGCGCGGAACCGCCGGATCGCGCGAAACATGCGCGGGCTGACGCCAATTTCGCGTTTGAAACGGCGTTGGAACTGGCGCAGCGAGATCCCCGAATGCTCCACCTCGCCAGACCTCTCGCTCAGCGCGTCGACCGCGCGTCCCACCAATGGGTCGGGCGTCTCGTCGCCGATTTGCGTCTGGACATAGGCGCTGAGCGCCAGGGTGACCGCTTCGTCTGACGTCGCCGCCGCGACCTGGTCCA
>CAZADA010000128.1:0-7106 GCA_964483775.1 uncultured Caulobacterales bacterium | reverse complement strand
ACTCCCGCTGACAATGACGCGGAGACCGCGCTGCGCGTGCGCGATATCCGTTTCACGCCGCCGGGCTGGACGGTGTTGATTAGCGCCAAGGACGCCCCGCCCGACGCCGCGGCGCTGCGCGCGCCCATCGCCGATCCGAGTGCTGTGCAGGTGGGGCAGGCGGTCGCCTTGCGCCAGTCCGCCCCGGGTCTGTTCTTGTTTCCCGTGAAGTGAGCGCCTCACTGGCCGTCGAGAATCTCCCGCAGAACATCCTCGGTGTCGTCGGAGATCTCCGCCGCTGAAATCGCCAACAAAGCCGTGATGACCACGCCGCCGACCAACAGGGCGGTGCGTCCCGAATCAACCCGGCGCACCCGGGCGAAATCAATGTCGCCAAGCGGATAACGACGTCCGTCGGCGGTGATCAGCACACCGTCAATGATGCGATCAAGCTCCACATCCTCGGCGCCCTTAGCGGTGGTGAGCTGCACGTCGCGATCCCTGGACGCATCCAGATCTGCAGGGGCCACCTCAACGATGCTAGTGCACGCGCAAAGCGCCAACGCAGCGATAAGAACCGTACGAAGCATTCTGGTGGCTCCCTAGATCTGTGACGGAAGGACGCTAGCATCGCCTCCCACCGCCGCCGAGCTGCCAAAACCACGTATCGCTCGAGCGCAAAAGTCACCGCGCCCGAGCCGACATCGATTGGACGCCAAAGCCGCCTCCGCTCGGCCGCGCCCTACTGGTGCGCCGACCCCGCGCCAATCGGTCGCTGGACATGGCAGGGTGCCTGACGTACACCCACTTGCGAATGAGTTTCACCTGCAGGCGCGCCCATCCGCGCGCAGCTTCGAAAGGACACCCCATGACCGTCCTACGCACGCTCCTGGCTAGCGTCACGCTCGCCGCCAGTGTGATCACGCCCGCTGTCGCTCAAACCGGCGAGCTGAACGTGTACTCGGCGCGCCACTACGATGTGGACCGCGCACTCTACGACGCGTTCACCCAGGAAACCGGAGTGCCGGTGAACCTGCTTGAATCCGACAGTGACGCGCTCATCGAGCGCCTTCGCAACGAAGACCGCTTCAGCCCGGCGGACGTGTTCATCACGGTCGATGTGGGCCGCGTTTGGCGCGCCGAGGAGCGCGATTTGTTCCAACCGGTGGTGAGCGAGACGCTGACCGAGGCCATCCCCGCCAATCTGCGCCACCCAGACGGCCTGTGGTACGGCGTGTCCAAACGGGCTCGGGTGATCATCTACAACGCCGAAGCCGGCCGCCCCGAGGGCCTCGACACCTATGCTGATCTCGCCGACCCGCGGTTTCGCGGACAGATCTGCATGCGCTCGTCAACCAATGTGTACAACCAATCCATGTTGGCCTCGATCATCGCCCACCACGGCGCTGAGTTCGCCGAGGACTGGGCCAACCGCGTCGTCGCCAATTTCGCGCGGCCGCCCCAAGGCGGCGACACCACACAGATCCGCGCCGTGGCCGCTGGCGAGTGTCAGATCGCCCTGGTCAACACCTATTACATTGCGCGTTTGCGGGGCCTGTCAGATCCGGCTGAGCGCGCTGTGGGGCAGGCCGTCGGCATCATCTTTCCCAACCAGGGCGAGGACGAAACCGGCGTCCATGTGAACATGTCGGCCGCCGGCGTGCTCAAACACGCTCCAAACAGGGACAACGCCGTGCGCTTCATGGAGTTTCTCACCAGCGAACCGGCCCAGCGCCTGCTCGCCGACCGCTCCAATGAGTATCCCGCCGTGCTCGCTTTTGAAGCAGCCGCCATCGTGGCTAGCCTCGGGACATTCCGCGAAGACACCCTCAACCCGCGCGAACTGGGCTCGAACCAGGCCGAGGCTGTGCGCATCTTTGACCGGGCCGGCTGGCTCTAGGGGTTGGACGCGGCCGCCAGCGTGGCGTATGGCCGATCACGCAACTGGGTTAAGGGACGGGGGGAGCCATGACTTGGGTCGTCGACAACGCCGAATTTGTGGCTTTGCTGGTGACCATTGTGTTGGCGTTCACCGGCTATTTCGTCACCCATGTGCTGAGCACGCGTCGCCAGCGGGCCGAGGCGCGGTTCGACTTTGTCGCCGCCCAACTGGAAAAACTGTACGGCCCACTGTTTTCTCTGGTCGAGGCCAACACCGCGTCTTGGAACGCGTTCCGCAACACCTTCCGCCCCAACGAGCCCATGTATGATCGTCCTTTCACCGACGACGAGAAGCAAGTGTGGGCCGCCTGGGCGGACAATGTGTTCATTCCAAGCAACCTCAAGATCCGCGACGTTATTGAGAACAACGCCCATCTCTTGGTCGATGGAGAGATGCCTGACAGCTTCCGCCGCGTCTTGGCGCACATCGAATCGTCAAAGATCGTCATGCCGGCGCTCGCCGCCGGCGGTTTGCACATCCTCGGCGAGTTTGAGGACTGGCCGGCCGAGTTCAATGGCTTTGTCAAAGCAAGCTATGAAGCCATCTCCCGCGAACATGCGCGCTTGCTCGGCCAATCCCGGGGCGCCGACATCGCCCGCCGGGTGCGCAAGGACGTGCGTAACCGCGTGAGCAAAGCCCTGTCCAAGAGTACGCCGACGCCAACATCGAGCCATTGACGCCGCCATTGCCCCGCGCCGGGTACTCTGGTTCACTGCAGTGAAAACAATAACCATTTGAAGGGAGGCTGATAATGGCCATCGCTGAGGACGCAAGCACGCCGCCCCCAGGTGTCGTGAAAGATCAAGTCAGCGCCGAGGAGTGGGCCCTGCGCCAAGAACTGGCGGCGGCCTACCGCATGTTCGCCCATTGGGGTTGGGATGATCTGGTTTTCACCCATCTGTCGGTGCGCGTTCCAGGACCTGAGCAGCATTTCTTGCTCAATCCGTACAATCTGATGTTCGATGAGATCACCGCCTCCTCCCTCATCAAGGTCGACATGGCGGGCGAAACGGTCCTGGAGACGCCGCACGTGACCAATCCGGCGGGGTTTGTGATCCACTCTGCTTTGCATATGGCCCGTGAAGACGCCTGCTGCGTGATGCATTTGCACACCATCGCCGGCCAAGCCGTGTCGGCCCAAGAGCACGGGCTGCTGCCCAGTTGTCAGACGTCGATCATCGCCCAGGCGGCCGGTGTCGCCTACCACGACTATGAGGGCATCGCGACTGAGGAAGAAGAGCGCGAGCGTCTGATTGCCGATATGGGGCGATCGGACGTGATGATCCTGCGCAACCACGGCCTGTTGACCGTGGGCGAAACCATCGCGGACGCTTTCATCCGCATGTACTTTCTTGAGCGCGGCTGCCAGGCGCAAATCGCAGCGCTCAGCGGCGGCGGCAAGCTCTATCCCGCCTCCAGCTCGTCGCAAGACAAAGCCAAGTCCCAAGCCCAGGCCGGTGTCGGCTTGGTGGGTCAGCTCTTGGCTTGGCCGGCGGTCCGTCGCAAGATGGAGCGACTGTACCCCGACCACCTCACCTAAGCGCGCATTGGCCGCCTCACACAGAGATCATCATGGATTGGACAGGTAAGACCGTCGCAGTGACCGGCGGCGCCGGCGGCATAGGTCGCGCCGTCGTGGAGCGGTTTCGCAACGCAGGGGCGAAACTCGCCGTATGCGATCTGGACCAGGCCGCCGCGATCGACGCGGCGGGACCAGGCGGTTTTGGCGCGGCCGCCAATGTCGGCGACCCTGCCGAGCTCACAGCTTTTATTGACCAAGCCGAAGCCCAACTTGGCCCGCTGGACGGTTTTGTCGCTAACGCCGGCGTCGGTGTGGGCGACGGCCCAACGTGGGATGCGGCCGGCGCCAGCGATGAGGGGTGGGACCTGTGCTGGCGGGTCAACGTCATGCAGTCGGTCTGGGCTGCGCGTCGACTTGTGCCGGCGATGGTGGAGCGCGGTGGTGGAACGTTTGTCGTGGTCGCCTCGGCGGCCGGCCTGCTCAATATGGTCGGGGACGCGGCGTACACGGCGACCAAACACGCCGCCGTCTCGTTTGCCGAAAGCCTGGCCATCACCCACGGCGACCAAAACCTCAAGGTTTACTGTCTGTGCCCAGAAGGTGTGCGGACCGCCATGACCGAAGGCCTTGAAAACTCAGTGTTGGCGTTGAGCGGATTTCTCGAACCGCCGGCCGTCGCCGAAGCGCTGTTCGACGCCATGCAAGCGGGCCGGTTCATGGTCCACTCCCATCCCGACACCGCCGGCAATGTGGTGTTCAAATCCAAAGATCGCGACCATTGGCTAGCCGGCATGCGTAAGATCCGCCGTCAGATCGTCGCCGCGCACGGCAAACCCCTTTAGTTCACAGGCCACGAGCGGCGCCGTGAACGCGCCAGGAGACCATCCCCATGTCCACCTTCGACCTTTCAGGCAAAGTCGCCCTCATCGCCGGCGCCAGTCGCGGCATTGGCGAGGCCATAGCGAAGACCTTCGCTGAGCGCGGTGCGGCGGTAATCTGCACCAGCCGTAAGGTGGAGGCGTGTGAGGAGGTCGCAGCCGCCATCACGGCCCAGGGGCGCACGGCCCGTGCCCTGAAGCTGCATTTGGGTGAGCTTGCCGATCACGACGCGGTCCTTGCCGACATCAAAGCCCGCGAAGGACGCCTCGACATCTTGGTCAACAATGGCGCGACCAACCCGCATTTTGGTCCCGCCGTCGAAACGTCCGAGGAAGCCTGGGACAAGACCATCTCGGTGAATGTGAAGGGGCCGTGGTTTTTAACCAGCAAGGCCATCCCCCTGATGCTGGAAACTGGCGGCGGCGCGGTCATCAATGTCGCGTCTGTCAACGGCTACCGCCCTGGATTTTGGCAGGGGGTCTACTCCATGACCAAAGCCGCGGTGGTCTCCATGACCCAGGTGTTCGCCCAAGAGTATGGCGCCCAGGGCATTCGGGTGAACGCGCTGTGCCCGGGGCTCACCGACACCAAGCTGGCCAGCGCCCTGATGAGCAATCCCGAACAGCTCCAAGAGATGATGAACCGCGCCTTTTCCATTCCGCGCGTCGCCCAGCCAGAAGAAATGGCCGCCGCAGCTCTCTATCTGGCGAGCGACGAGGCCGCCTATGTCACCGGCCAGTCCCTGATCGTCGATGGCGGCTTGACAGCCCGCGGCGCGCTCTAACCGACCAAGAGGACGTTCCATCATGCGCGCTTTGCGATGCCGCCAGTTCGGTCCCATCGATGATCTGGTGGTCGAAAACGTACCCGATCCCGAGCCGCAGCCAGGACACATCGTGGTCGACGTGCATGCAGCTGGCCTCAATTTCCCCGACGCCCTGTGCGTCCAGGGACTCTACCAATTCAAGCCAGAAACACCGTTTACGCCTGGCCAGGAGGGCGCAGGTGTGGTCGCGGCGGTGGGAGAGGGCGTGCGCCACCCCAAGGTCGGCGACCGCGTTGCGTTTGTTGGGCTCTCGGGCGGGATTGGCGAGAAGGCGCACATCCCGGCCGCCTCAGCCATACCATTGCCGCCCGGCGCGGATCTCGACATCGCGGCGGCCTTCACCATGGCTTACGGCACAGCGCATTACGCGTTGACCCGTCGCGGCCGGTTGCTGCCGGGCGAGACCCTTCTTGTGCTGGGCGCCGCCGGCGGGACGGGCCTGGCCGCCATTGAGGTTGGCAAGGCGCTTGGCGCGCGGGTCATCGCCGCTGCGTCCAGCCCTGAAAAGCTCGCCGTCGCCCAAGAACACGGGGCCGATGACACCATCCTCTACCCAGCATCAGCGCTCGATCGCGACCAGCAGCGCGCCCTGTCCAACGCCGTCAAAGAACGCACAGGCGGGGCAGGTGTGAATATCGTGTTCGACCCGGTGGGCGCCAGTTACGCCGAGCCGGCGATCCGCGCACTTGCGTGGGAAGGGCGCTACCTTGTCATCGGGTTTGCGGCCGGGGAGATCCCATCCATTCCGCTCAACCTCACCTTGCTCAAGGGCAGTCAAATTGTCGGCGTGTTTTGGGGCGCCTGGTTGATGAACCAGCCCCAAGAGAGCGCGGCGGACATGCTGGCCCTGCACCAGATGCTGGCCCGCGGCGAGCTCAAGCCGCGCATCACCGAGCGCTATCCCCTCGAACGGGCCAAAGAGGGCCTGCTCGCCCTCAGCCAGCGCAAGGCCGTGGGCAAACTCGTCGTCAGCATGACCGCCTGATGAGCGCCTAAGAGCGGCGCGCGCGCACTCAGGCTGTCCGGCCATGGCGGCGGCGGTCATGTCGGCGAATATGAGCAAGATATGGGGCAAGCTCGGCCCTCGACACCCCAGATTTAGCCCGGCTTGCACTGGCCGGCGAACTGGATTCGAATCGCTTTCATCAACCGCTCACCAAGCGGCGGTGATGGGTGGTCTGGGGACGATCCGCAAAGAAAGAACGGAGATGCCCATGCCTGCGCATGTGGTTGCGCTTGTGAACATGAAGGGGGGCGTGGGCAAGACCACGTTGTCCGTCGCTTTGGCCGAAGGGCTGTCGGTCATGGCGAAAAAGCGCGTGCTGATGATGGACGTCGACGCCCAAGCTTCAGGCTCCCTCGCCTTGACCGGCAAGAAGGGCTTTAAAGAGGTGATCAAGCGCAAGCGCCACACCTACCAGCTGTTCCACGGACTGTTCGAGCAGCTCGGTCGCAAGACGCCGGTCCCGCTGTCCAATGATCCCCTCGAAATTGGCGAGTTGCCCAGCGGACCCAAGGTCGAGGTGAAGACGCCCAACGCCCGCGAGGTCGTACACGCCAAGGCGAGTTTGCTGCGCCCGCAGCCCAAGCTTGATCTGATCGGATCGATCCCCGAGCTGCAGCTGCTTGAACGCCAAATCATCTACCGCCTTGGTCAAGTCACCCAAGAGCAACGTCAAGCTGAGGACGTGATCGCTGCGTATTTCTATGGCCGGATCGCGGAACTCACAGGCGCTTATGACTACATCATCATTGATTGTCCGCCCGGCATCTCAGCGTTTACTGAGGCCGCCGTGCGCGCTGCAGACACGATCTTGATGCCGGTTGTGCCCGAATACCTGTCTGTGCTTGGCGTGGAGAGTTTCGCCCTGCGTATGCTGCGCCGGTTCAAGAACCAAAAGGCCTGGCGCGGCGCAGCATGGACGGTCATCAACCGTTTCAACGCCGGCAATGACAGC
>CAZADA010000127.1:0-7329 GCA_964483775.1 uncultured Caulobacterales bacterium | reverse complement strand
GCCGCGGCGCTTTTCTGGCTCTGGCTCCGGCTCTGGCTCTGGCTCTGGCTCTGGCTCTGGCTCTGGCTCTGGGGCGGCCATGGGATCAGGTCTTGCCAGGGGGGCGGGCTCTAGCGGAGCGGTCGTGGCTCCCGGCGTCTCCGGCTCGGGCGTTGCCGCGGGTTCGGCCGGCGGTGGGGCGGTGCCATCGAGCTGGATAGGCCGGGCTGGACGCGCCTCCTCAGTTGTGGCGGGGTTTGCTTGGGCTGGTGTGTCGTCTGCGCCTTTGTCTTTGCGCTTTTTCTTTTTGCCCCAGTTGAAGATCATACCGTCGCCTCGCCGAACACCACAGCGCCATTATGACCTGTGAGACGCGCACGCACCACGGCGCCGGCGCGCGCAGCCCCGGCGTCGACCCTCACTTGGGTGAAATCGGCCAGCCGTCCCATGGCGTCCTTTTCGACCAGCACATCGGCGGTGGTTCCGACATGATGGTCGAGATGCCGGGCGAGCGCTTGGGCGCCTTTGGTCCGCAGTCGTGCGGCGCGATCTTTGACCACGTCGCCGGAGAGTTGCGGCATGCGCGCGGCGGGCGTCCCCGGCCGAGCCGAATACGGGAAGACGTGCAGATAAGCGAGGCCGCACGCGTCGACCAAGTCGAGCGAGTTGGCGAACATGGCGTCGGTTTCGGTGGGAAAGCCAGCGATCAGGTCCGCACCAAAAGCGATCTCGGGTCGTTGGGCGCGCAGCGTGTCACACAGGCGGATGGCGTCGTCGCGCACATGCCGGCGTTTCATGCGTTTGAGGATCATGTCGTCGCCCGCCTGCAGCGACAGATGCAGATGGGGCGCGACGCGTTCTTCCTCAACAACAAAACGAAAGAGCTCAGGATCAATCTCCACGGCGTCGAGGGAGGAAAGGCGCAAACGATACAGATCCGGGACGCCGCGCAAGACACGCCGCACCAAGGCGCCGAGCTTGGGCTGGCCGGGCAGGTCGTGGCCCCAGCTTGTGATATCAACGCCCGTCAGCACGATTTCCTGGTGGCCGGCGGCGACCAAGGCCTGGATTTCCGTGACGACCGCGCCGGCCGGGACCGAGCGAGAATTGCCGCGCCCGTAGGGTATGATGCAGAACGTACAGCGGTGGTCGCAGCCATTTTGCACCTGAACATAGGCGCGGGCGCGGTTCTGAGTTGCGGCGTCCTCGGCGCCATTGACCAGCAAGTGCCCTGCGGTTTCGCGCACGCTCATGATGTCGTTGACCTGGACGCGCTCGCTTGTGCGGGTCGGATCGGCGAGTTCCGACCAGGCGGCGGGGTCGAGTTTTTCCTGGTTGCCCAGGACCGCGTCGACTTCGGGCATGGCCGCGAACATGGCCGGGTCGATTTGGGCGGCGCAGCCGGTGACGATGAGTCGTGCGTCGGGGTGCTCGCGACGGGCGCGTCGCACGGCCTGGCGGGCTTGGCGCACGGCCTCGCCGGTGACGGCGCAGGTGTTCAAGATAACGGCATTGGCCAGCCCAGCGGCTTCGGCCTGGGCCTGCGTCACGGCGCTCTCATAGCCGTTGAGCCGACAGCCCATGGTGATCACGCGCACCGGTGCGCTGCTCTCTCCTTTGTCGTCGGCGCTGGCGGCACGGAGGCGGGCCGACGTTTGATGGCGTGTGATTGCGATCATATGCCTTAGCTGGCGGAGCTCTGCGGCTACGTCAAGAAAGGCGGTCGGTCGCTCATCGTGTTGGCGCCCATCGTGTTAGCGACAGGCGGGATGGGGCCGGTGCGGACTAGTCCTGATTAAGCCATTCCACGGACAGGACCTCGGGGTCGCCGCCGGTGAGCGGGCGGCTCACCATGACGGCGTACGTGCCGACCGATCCCGTCATGGTGATTTCGATGCGGTAGATTTCAGCATCATCGGTCACGCGCACGCCGCCGCTGCGTGAGGCGACGTTGGCGCGGGTGGGAAACTGATCATAAACGGCGAGTTGGGCGGCTAAGAGGACGTCGGCCACGCTGGCGTCGTCGACGTCCACGGGCGTGTAGCGCGCGGCTGCACCATCGGCGTCGTCGCCCGCCGGGGCCTGCTCGGCTGGGCTTGTTGCTTCTGCGGGGTCGCTCGATGCGTCGGTTGGGGTGGGCTGGTTGTCTTCGGCGGCGTTGCAGGCGGCTAAGAGCCCGGCGCAGAGGATGGCGATGGCGCGGTTCATGGTCGGTCGTCCTTTGTCATTTGGCGTTGTGCCGGGCGCGTTGATCGTCGGGCTTACCCTTGTGGGAGCGCTTCGACCGCCGCGCGCGGGTCATCGTTCCAGTTGAGTTGTTCCACGCCGGCTTGTTCAAAATAGGCCCGCCAGAACGCAACATGGCCCTCGGTTTGGTGGCGGCTCTCGCTTTCGTCTTCGCGGCGCACGTAGTGGACCGTCATGCGCTCCACATCGAGCAGCGGCGTCAGGTCACGGCCCTGACGGCCGGCGAAAAACTCGGTGAAGTCCGGATCTGACTCCCCATAATGTGTGATTCGCGGCGCTTCTCGGGTGAACTGCAACATGTCCGAGACGACGATCACATGGGTGCGCTCGGCTTGGATCTCGAGTTCGGCGTCATCGATGTCCTGGCTCAAGGCGACGAGACCTTCGAGAATCGGACTGGCGTCTCGGACCGAATTGCCTTCAAAGCGCGCGGAAATCTCCGCAATTTTCTCTTCGTAGAAAGCCTGGAGGCGTTCTTGACTTTCAGAGCGGTCGGCTTGTGTGTCGAACAGGAACGACCCGCCGGCATTGTTGGGCGGTTTGCACTCGGACAACCAGCGTTCCAAGGGTTCAGCGCGGTCATCGGTGAGGCTGTAGACACTCAGCCGGCCATAATCGGGAAGGTCGCCGCTGCGCGCGAGGGCGGGGACAAGGCGCTGGACATAACTTGCCCATTGGGGGGGGAGGTCGTCGGTCTGGTCGATCAGAATGACGATGTGAGCTGGGCGAAACGTCTCTGAACAGCCAAACTCATCAAGCTCAATGCGCTCTTTGGTCAGTTCGCGCACGATCAGCACCGTGGGAATCGCCGTCAGCGCGACGATGACGCCGACAATGGCCGACACAGCGATCAGCCGCCGATTGCGGACGCTGCGCTTTTCCTTTTCCCGGCGCTCTCGCCTTGTGCGGGCGCGACGCATTACCCCCTCCTGCGTGCTCCGGAGCCGCCGTTCTTGGTCGGCTTGCCGCTTGGCGTCGTTGTGGCCTCGGCGTCGGATTCAGGCAAGGGGGGGACTTCAGGCAGAGGCGGCGTCGGCGGTCGCGGCGCCTCCTCGGCGTCAATTTCCGCCTTGCGTTGGTTGCGGGCGGCGGCCTGCGCCTCGGTCACCGACATGGCGAGGTCGTTTTCGAGACCCAGAAGGACCTGGCGCAACTCAGCCAACCCGGTGGCGTAGGCGGTTTCGTTTTGGGCAAGCTTGCGTTCGCTCTCTTCGAGCGCCTTGCGGGCGCGTTCGGCTGTGGGGTTTTCGGCCTGCAGCATGGGATCGATGTCGGGCAGCGGCAGTGGACCAGGTCGTCCGTCAACTTCCGCCGTGGTCTCGCGGTACACCTTGATCAGATAGTCGGCGCGTTGGCGCAGGTCTGTCAGCGAGGATTTCGCCGCGAGTTCGGCCGCGTCCACTTCGGTGTTGATCAGGCGTGCGGACGCCACGGCGTCACGGTCGGCGTCGATTTCGTCTTCGAGATCCTGCTGCACGTCTTGAATGGCCTGGCGGGCGGCTACGTGGAAGTCGTGGCGAAGGTCTTCAAGGCGTCGGCGCGCGTTGGCGAGGCGTTTGGCGCTTTGGCCATAGCCTGGATAGGGCTCGAAAAAGCCCTGCCAACCTTTGTAGGCGGCGAACATGAAGCCGAGCGCGGCGAATGCGGTGAAGGCGACCGTGAGGACGATGGGGCTGAGATCGCCGACCAGGGCGCCCGCTTGGGCCGGCTCTGAGGCGTGGATCCGGCGCAGCGCCATGAGCAGGGCCAGTGAGACCGCCCCTGTGGTCGCGCCGATGAAGGTGACGGCGCCGCAGAGCTTCCAGGGAAACAGGCGTTTGTGTGCTGACAAACGCAGGCCCACCATGCCGGCCATGAGGCCAAGGCCGATATTGGCGCCGCTGACGAGGAGGCCTTCGAACACAGCGCCCACAAAGCTCTGACCTTCGATCAGAAAGAACGGCGTATTGAAGGCGGCTTCCAGGACGAGGAGGATCGCCAACCACGCTCCGGAAATCACTTGATCGCGCGGGATTGAAGGCTCGCGGCTTAGATTGTTGCGGACCCGGAAAAGGCGCAGATCGCGCTCGGCGGCCATCACCTCGCGCTCTGCGGCGATCATGTCGTCGCGGTGTTCGGCGCGGGCGTTGGCGATCTCCAAGCGCGCGCGCACGCCGGCTTCTTCAGCACGCGCGGTATCCAGGCGTGCGCCCAGTTTGAGAATGCGCGCCGTGGCGTTGGTGACGTCGGCGTGAAGCTTTTCGCGGACGCGATTGACGTTTTCGGCGTACTCAGCGGCCACTTGAGCTTCGGCGGGGTCAATATCGCCGGGCGCTTGCGGCCCTTGCGCGCCTGCACGCAACAGCGCCTTCTCGCGCATGGCTTCAGCACCTCGTTGAACTTTGGCGCCACGACTGGATGGGCGGGATGTCACGCTTGTCTTGCTCGCCCCGCCCGGCCCCGGTTTACGCGCCATGCTCGCCCTCCTCATGGAACGCAGTGCACTTTCGCCTGCGCAGAATCCCCGTCTTTTACGGTGTGTTCATCGGTACGGCGGTTTGTGGTCGGCGTCGAGCATTGGTTTGGAGAGCCGCCATGCGCACCGTGCGCCCAATCGTCCTGGCAATCATGATCGGTCTGGTTTGGGCTCACGGTTCAGGCGGTGATGAACCGCGGATCGGTCCGTCCGGTCACCCCGTACCGCGCTTTGAGAGCCTCAGGTTCAACGAAGTCAATGGACGACTGGGGCCGAGCTTCGAGCACCCGGTTGAGTGGATCTATAGCCAGGCGGGGCTGCCCGTCATGATCGTCATGGAAACCGAGCACTGGCGTAAAATTCGCGATCCGGTTGGGGATGAGACCTGGGTCCATCGCCGTGTCCTGTCGGCGCGCCGCACTGTTTATGTGCGCCAGGCGGGAGGGGCGATGGCCGGTCTTTATGCTGAGCCATCCATCGATAGCCCGCTTGTCGCTTACGCCGAGCCGGGCGCGGTGTTGGCGTTGGGTGCGTGCTATGGCGGATGGTGCCAGGTGTCATCAGGCCGCTACGCCGGTTGGACGCCGGCTGGGTCGCTTTGGGGGTCCATGGATGCGGCGCCAAGTGAGCCGCCGCTGATGGCCGAGACCTCCTGAGGCTTATTTGCGTCTACGACCGGCCCGATCGATCGTCAGGGCGCAAGCGGATCATCACATCGACACTGGCGATCCGCCAGCCCGCCGGAGGGGCCGGCAGTTCAGAGAACTGGACGCTGTCGGCAGGAACGTCGGTGACCTGGCCGTCATTGACAAAGTGGTGGTGGGGATCGGTGTTGGTGTCAAAAACCACCGACGGGCCCTCCACTGGCAGCTGTCGGACCAATCCCACCCCAGTGAAGGCGCGCAATGTGTTGTAGACGGTCGCTAGTGAAACCGGCTCGCCAGCTTGAGCCGCTTCGATGTGCAGCTCCTCGGCGGTGAAATGACGGTTGCCGCCAGCGAACAAGAGCGCCCCCAACAGCAGGCGCTGTCGGGTGGGGCGCAGACCTGATTGTTCCAATCGATCCTTGACGCTGACAGACATGGCGTTTTGTGTCTCCATCCGCTTGCCAGCGCGCACTTGGCGCGTATGGCTTGAGCGGTCATAGATAGACATGGTACCGCAACGGCCCAAAGTCGAATAGCGCGCGGCGCCGCTCGATCGATCACCTGAGTTTTGGTAACCACGAACATGGCCTTTCCCGTGACAGATGTTAAGAGCGCATACACGAAAGACGAGCTCATCGCTTGCGGACGTGCGATACTGTTTGGCGCCGGCAACGCGCAGCTGCCTTTGCCGCCTATGCTGATGTTCGACCGGATCGTTGAGATCAACAGCGATGGGGGGGCTCACGGCAAGGGCGTCGTGATCGCCGAACTCGACATCCAAGCCGACCATTGGTTTTTTCCCTGCCACTTTGAAGGCGACCCCGTTATGCCGGGCTGTCTCGGCCTGGACGCCATGTGGCAGCTGACCGGCTTTTTCTTGGGTTGGGCCGGCGCGCCAGGGCGCGGACGGGCGCTGGGCGTGAAGGAAGTCAAGTTTGGCGGCCAGGTGCGCCCCACCGCCAAGCTCGTGCGTTATGAGATCGACATCAAGCGCGCGCGACTGACCGGTAAGCCTGTGCTCGGCTATGCGGACGGCGCCATGTTTGTGGACGGCTCGCCGATTTATCGCGCCAAGGACCTGCGCGTGGGATTGTTCCCAGCCGATGAACTGGATGCCGCGCTTGAGGGTTCTGGTTGATGCGTCGCGTGGTCGTGACGGGGCTTGGCATCGTTTCGTGCATTGGCAACACGGCCGAGGCGGTGCGTGAGTCGCTGAGGGCTGGGCAATCGGGCATCAGCGTTGACGCGGACTATGTGGAGCGCGGTTTTCGCAGCCAGATTTCTGGTGACCCCAAACTGGATGCGAGCGCCATTGTTCCCAAGCGCACCCTTCGCTTTATGGGCGATGGCGCGGCGTGGTGTTTCGCGGCCATGGAACAGGCCATCGCCGATGCGGGGCTTGGCGAGGCTGATATCTCCAACGAGCGCACCGGTCTGATCATTGGCACGGGCGGGCCCTCGACCCACGCCATAGTGGCGGCAGCCGATGTCACCCGCGAGAAGGGGCCCAAGCGCGTTGGGCCGTTCGCCGTGCCCAAGGCGATGAGTTCAACCGCCTCGGCGACGTTGTCGACGCACTACAAGATTTTGGGACTGAACTTTTCCATCTCTTCGGCATGCACAACATCACTGCATTGCATTGGCGAGGCGGCTGAAGCGATCCGTGTTGGGCGTCAGGATGTGATGTTCGCCGGCGGTGGCGAGGAGCTGGACTGGACGCTGTCGGTGTTGTTCGACGCGATGGGCGCCATGTCCTCTGCGTTCAACGCAACGCCTGAGCGCGCCAGCCGCGCCTTTGACAAAGATCGGGACGGGTTGGTGATCGCTGGCGGCGCCGGCGTGGTGGTCTTGGAAGACTATGAACGGGCTGTGGCGCGCGGCGCGCCGATCTATGCTGAAGTGTTGGGCTATTCGGCCACGTCAGACGGGTTCGACATGGTCCAGCCTTCGGGCGAAGGGGCCGTGCGGGCCATGCGTGAGGCCTGGCAGGCGGCGGGCGGT
>CAZADA010000126.1:0-7403 GCA_964483775.1 uncultured Caulobacterales bacterium | reverse complement strand
CAAGGCGTTGCGCGGGTCGGCCACGTCGAACAGGACGCGGTTCCACAACGATTGGTTGCGATGGAGGGCCTCGTTGAGCGCTTTGGTGCGGTTGGGTCCAGGGTCAACGCGGTCGGCGGCTTCCAGCTCTGCGGTGATCTGCGCAAACACCCGGCGCTCCATGGCGCGCGGGTCGTCGGTCTCTCGCAGGGTTTGCTTGTAGGCGTCGTCGTAGCTGGCGGCGGCTGCGGTCATGGGCGCGATGCTCCTGGCTGACAAGGGATCGGCGCTGCGGGCGGGGAACGCCCACAGCGCCGGAGGGGACCCTGTTATCGGAACAGCGACAGAATGTTCTGCGGCTGCTGGTTGGCGATGGTGAGGGCCTGGATGGCCAACTGTTCCTGGACCTGTTGGGCCTGCAGGCGGGTGGACTCTTCATCCAGGTCCGCCTCCACGAGGGACGCCACGCCCTGCTCCAGGCTGTCGGTCAGCCCTTCAAGGAAGTTCTGCCGGCTTTCGAGCGTGCGCTCGAAGGTGCCCAGGGTTGAGGACGCCACGTTCACACGGGCGATCAGCGTCTCGGCGAGCACCAAACCTGCCTGCACGTTACCCGACGAACCGTTCACCTGGATGGCGCGCATCACGCCGGAGAAGCCCGACGCATCCGCTGCGCCCCGCAGGAAGGAGGCATCGACGGTCCGCTGCAACAGCTCTTCATTGGTGAAGGCTGCGCCTGTGGCGGGGTTGGTGACCGCTGAGTTGGCCGTCAGATCGATCTGCCAATAGGTGCCCGCATCGGTCGCCGGCGCGTTGTTGACAAAGTTGATGCCCAGATCGACCAAGCGCTGGCGCAACTCTTGGTCGGCCTCGATGACGTATTCGCTGCCCGCCGTGGCGCTGGTGATCACGCCGTTGATGTCGGTGAGCACGTCAGCGTTGGTCAACGCACCGACGCTGGAGGCGGCGGCTGTGTCAATGACGCCCTGGTCACGGTCGGCGAACACGATGCCGATGGCTTCGAGCTCTTCGACAGCGCCAGCGGCGATGGCGTCAGCGGAGATTTGGAACTGGCCGTTGGCTGCGGCGCCGTCGACATCATCCGAGCCGGCGGCGTCGAGCAGTTCGATGGTTCCATCACCGTCCACATCGAGCGCGGCGGCCACTTCGCGGCTGAAGAAACCGCTGTCGACCGACGCTGTGCCCGCGGCGGGGCCGGCAAAGTCCACATTGCCATCGCCGTTCTTGTCAAAGTCATTGACCAGATCGGGTTGGAAGGTCGTGGCCAACACATCCAAGCTGGCGTCCACCGAGATGTCGTTCAAGTTTTGCGACTTCAACTGGAAGGACGACACGTTGAAATTGCCGCCTTCGCGCACAACCGTGGTGGTCACCGACAAGATGTCGGAGTCGGCCAGCAAGTTCACGCCGTTGAAGTTGGTCGCGTTGATGGTGCCTTCGATTTCACCAACAAAGTTGTTGATGGCGAACTGAAGTTCATCAAGCGCGGTATCTGTATCGGCGGTCGTCAGTGTCTGTTGGATCTCATTGAGATTGTCAGAAATCGACGTGATGCCGTTGGACGCCGTGGCGGCGGCGTTGATCGAGATGGTGAGGTTGTCTTTCAAACCATCCAAAACGGCCAAGTCACCACGAACCGTTTGCGCAACCAAGAAGTACGCCGGGTTATCTTTGGCGCTTCGGACTGACAAACCGGTCGAAATGCGTTGTTGCGTTTCTTGCAGGTTCGACGAGACATTCCGGAGCGTCGACAACGCGACTTGGGCCGAAGTGTTTGTAAGAATAGACGTCATGGTTTGGCTCCCAGATTCTGAGGGTAATCGAGGCGCCTTCTGACGCTGGGCTGAGGTTCCCTTTGGGGGTCGGGGCGAAACCTCAACATATTCAAGGCTGCGGGCTGCGGTTTAATCCCGCGCCAAATTTACAATTTACCAAGAATGCGCCCAGACCCCGCACCGGCCGGCGCCGCGCCAAGGGCGGAATAGAGCCCGCCGCCGGCGCGTTTGCGCTGCATGCGTCGGGCGTCCTCACCCAAACTGCTGGCGGCGTTTTGCAAGGCGCTCAAAATGCCGGCGTGGCGGTCTGTTGCGGCGGCGACGCCACGCAGGGCGGTTTGCACCTTGGCGGTCTTGGCCATCGTGTGATCGGCCGACCGGGCCTGGGTCTCGAATGCGGCAACGCGTTCGGTCAGGCTGGCGCTGAGTTCGCGTGCGGCGTCCAGGCGGCCGGCGCGGTAGGCGTCGCTGGCGCGCTCTAACGTGCGGGTCAGGCGTTTGGCGGCTGCGATGAGCGGGCGGGCGGCCTGCTCCGGATCAGCTGGCGCTGCGTCAGGCGTTGGCGGCTGGTTGTGAGGAGCGGTCAGGGTCTGCGTCATGGTGCGCCTTCAGCTCGGTTTGACGGGGTGTGGGCAAGGCCGGCGGCGTCCATCAGCGCGGCGCGTACGGCGTCGGCCACGCCCAGCCCGCCGGTTTTCGCGATCTGCTCGCCCAGGGCCTCAATCATGAACCCGCGCCAGGTCTGTTCGGCATGGCCGCCGGAGAACATGCCGTCGGACTTCAACCCCTCAAACATGGGCTGGAGCATTTGTGCGGCGAACAGGGCCTCAAACTCGCGGGCGGCGGTGTCAATTTGCGCGGGCGTCATCGCGGCGGCCCGCGCCCGATCGAGCGCGGTGCGCGCATCGGACTGTATGGCCAGCGGGCGGGCCGCGGCCAGGGCGGCGGTCGGGTCGGTCATCATCTCACCACCAAGTCTGCGTGGAGGGCGCCGGCGGCCTTTGTGGCCTCGAGGATCGCGATGATGTCACGCGCCCCCACGCCCAAGGCGTTCAGCCCGTCTACCAATTGTTGGAGATTGTCACTGCCATTGACCACGCGCAGCGGCGCATCAACGCCGCCCTCTTCCACCGCGACCGTGGTGCGCTGGAGCACTTCGGTGTTGCCGCCGCGCGAACCTGGAGCGGGTTGGCTTGCAACGGGGCTTTCCGACACCGTGATCGTCACGCCGCCTTGGGTGATGGCGACCGGGCTCAGGCGCACGCCGGCGCCGATGACGACTGTACCGGTGCGCTCGTCGACCACCACGCGCGCGGCGGCGTCGGGGGCGACGGGCAGGTTCTCAATGGCGGCGAGGAAGTACGCCTCACGGCCGCGATAGGCCTCGGGCAGGTCCAGCGCAATCGTGGTCGGATCCAACGCCATGGCCGACGTTGTGTAGGCGGCGTTGACGGCGTCGGCGACGCGCACAGCCGTTGTGAAGTCAGCGTGGCGCAAGACCAACCGGAACTGCTCCACGTCGGCCAGCGCAAATCCTGGGTCCCGCTCGACAATGGCGCCGTTGGGGATGCGCGCGGAGGTCGGCACACCGCGTTGGATGCTGGCGGCCTCCCCGCTTGCGGCAAAACCCTGGACCACAAGGGGCCCCTGCGCGACGGCGTACACTTGACCATTACCCGCCTGCAACGGCGTGGCCAACAGAACGCCGCCGAGGAGACTTTGGGCGTCGCCGAGCGCTGAAACCTCGACATCCACAGCGCCGCCAGCGCGCGCGAAGGGACCAAGCTTGGCGGTGACCATGACGGCCGCCACGTTGCGCGTGCGCAAATCGTCTTGGGAAATCGAAACGCCAAGGCGTTCGAGCATGGAGGCGGTGGCCGTTTGGGTGAAGGGCGCGTTGGCGACCCGATCGCCGGTGCCCGCCAGCCCGACCACCAGACCATAGCCGATCAGCTGGTTCTCACGCACGCCTTCAAACTCAGCGACATCCTTGATCCGCGCGCCAGCCTGAGCGGCGGCGGGGCCCGTGAGAACAGCCATGAGGGCGAGTGAACACAACCAGCGCATCATGGTGGGCACTGTTGCGGCTGCGGGCCAACACGACGCCAAAGATCGCATTCGCGGCAATCTTTATGCGCAAGTCCGGCAAACTTACCAAGCATGCCCCACAAACTTTCGATAGACACGCCACAAAACATCTGCACATAAGCAGCAAATTAGCGCCGCAGTGTCTCAAAAATCAAAACAAATGACCCTCAAACTTAAGTATTGATCGTCTCTATTTTGAGATGTAATTGCGATCTAACCTTATATTATACTTCATTGGCGTCTGCTTTACTTCACTATGTCTGGATGACCGGCCCTACCGGCATCGCTCACAACAGCGAAGCGAGAGCAGAATGCGTGTGCTTTTGATTGAACCTGAGTCCCTGATCGCCAACGCCCTCACCAGTGTGTTTGCCCGCGAACGCGTGACCTGCGACGTGATGACGGAAGAGGAATTTGAATCGCTCGCGCCATCGGGATCTGATGAAACGCTGAACTACGCCGCCGTTGTGATTGGCGAAGTTGACGACCCGATCAGTTCAACCCGGTTTTCGCGAAAGCGCTTTAGCGATACCCCGCTCTTGGCGTTGTTGGCGCGCCGCGATCCCGAACGGGCCGCGGACATTTTGGATGCCGGCGCTGATGATGTGCTGGTCAAGCCGATCAACAGCCGTGAGGCCGCCGCCCGCCTGCGCGCCAGCGTGCGCCGCGCCAGCGGCCGGGCCGAGGCGCTGGAGGTGATCGGCGACATCACCGTGCGGTTTGACGGCTCGGATCCCGAGGTGAGCGGTCAGCGGCTCCAATTGTCGGGGCGCGAACACGCCATCTTCATGCATCTGGCGCGCAACCGCGGACGGATCGTATCGAAAGAGACGCTGTACGAAGCGGTCTACGGCCTGGACGGCGAACGCCCGCTCGGTAAAGTCATCGATGTTTACATCTGCAAACTGCGCAAGAAGTTCGCCCAAGTCACGGGCGGCCAGAACTACATCGAGACCGTCTTCAATCGCGGCTACAAGTTCGACGATCCGCGCAAAACGGTTGAGTTCCGCGCACTTCCAGCTGTGCAGGCCTGCGCTGCATGACGTCAGGCCCGCTTCTCCCGTCCGTTTCGCCCAGTCCTGGCGGCGCGTCGCCGACGTCGCCGGGATCCCCTCAACGCGAGGCTGGGAGCGGGCGCGGCTTCGCCGCCATGCTCGATGGCAAGATGGTGCAGCTGGGCGCGCCTAGCGACGGCGCGCCGCCGGCATCGCCAGCATCGCCGCCTGCGCCCCCGGCGCCTCCGCTCGGGCCTGGCGTTGGATCCGCCGATCCCCTGGTCGGCGAAGGTGGCGGGGAGGCGGCGCACGCTTGGCTCGACGCGCCGAGAGTCCCGGTTCCCGCCCCGGGTGAACCAGCCTTGACCGCGCTACCGGAAGGGCGCGCCGTGTCATCCGACGCCGCCGGGCCGCTCGATCCCAAACGGGCCCCAGGCGCGCCGTTGGTCGGCGCCATGCCCGCGAACGCTTCGCCCGCCGAGGCCGCATCGCACCGCGCCCCGCCCCTGGCCGGCGACCCATCTTCCTCCGGGCCCACGCCCCAGACACCGCAGCCTGTCGCCTCCCCGAGCCTACCATCGGCCGCGCCGGCGGGACCTGCATCCTTCGCTGCGGCGTTTTCAGCCCCCGCGGCGCTTGCGACCCCGCAAGGTGAGATCACCGCCACAACCGCCGTATCCTCGCCCAGCGGGCCGTCACCGGTGCAGGCTGGCGCGGTCCCGCAGTCCGTTCTCGCCGCCGCGCCAACCATGACCGGCGCGCCGGCGTCTGCAGAACCCGCCCAAGCCATGGCGCGTTCGGCTTCGGTCGTGCGCCATACCATGGAGGCGATGGCGGGGGCTGTGAAGGTTGCGCCGCGGTCGGTCGAGGTGCGGCTCGACCCGCCTGAGCTCGGCCGGATCGCGATCAGCATTGTGGCCTCCGACGGCGATGTGCGCGCGGTCATTCGCGTCGAACGTCCTGAAGCGCTTGAAGCGCTGCGGGCCGAGTTTCGCCACCTTGAACGCGGGCTGGCGGACCTGACGGGCCGCGCCCAAGGCGAAGCGTCTGTCCAGCTGAGCAGCGACGAGCGCGGCTTGCGCCAGGGCCGTGGGGATGGGGCGAGCCGGCATGATCACGCCGGCGACCAGCCCGCTGACGACGCTCAAGACGACGCGCCAAGCCCTATGAACCGCAACCCCGATGCGGGCGACGGCCCGCTGGATGTGAGACTGTAAGGAGCCAACATGCGTGTGGACGCCCCCCCATCGGCGAGTTTGGGCGCGCTCGCCCAGCCGACGACGCGAACCGACACCAGCGCCATCGCGTCGGACTTCGACACGTTTTTGACGCTGTTGACGGCGCAATTGCGCAATCAAGACCCGCTCAACCCGATGGACGCCACCCAATTCACTCAGCAGCTCACCCAATTGTCCCAGCTTGAGCAAACCGCAGCGCAGACCGAGAGTCTGGAAGGCATTTCCGGCTCGCTCAACGGGCTCGTGGCGCGGGTCGACGCTGGATTTTTGGGCCAGCGCATTGAGACTGAGACCAACGCCATCGCCTTGGTGGACGGGGAAGCCGCCATCGACTTTGTGCTGCCCACCGCTGCGGACGGCGTGCAGGTGGAGATCACCGACGCGTCCGGTCGTTTGGTGGCGGTGGTCAGCGGTGACGGCGCGGCGGGCGCGCAGCGGCTGAGCTGGGGCGGTCGAGCGAGCGACGGTACGCTGTTGCCCGATGGCGCTTATGGCGCGAGCGTGCGCGCGGTGACCGGGGAAACGACCAACCTGGTGCCGTTGCTCGCCGCCGGCGTCGTGGAGGAAGTGCGCTTTACGCCCGAGGGCGCTTATGCGCGGCTCGACAGCGGCGCGTGGACGCCGCTCGCCAACGCCCGCGCGGTCGGCGGCTAGGGGCGGGTCGCCCGTCCCGCTTGCGGTTGAAGACCAGCTGGCGGCGGCGGCTTAAGGCTGGGCGTCGGCGCTGCGTTTGCGTTCGGCGATTTTGCGGCGCAGCTGTTTGCGCCAGGCGCGCGCACTGGTCTGTTGTTGGTTGAACAAGACGCCGAGAAAGTACGCCACGATCGCCCCGCCCAAAACCGCAGCGCCGATCTCGAACACGACATCCACCACAAACTCGGCCAGGGCGTCGGGGGCAAAGTCGAGGGCGCTCGAAAACTTAAGCGCCTTGGCGATGGCGACCAAGATGACCCCGGCCGTGACGCCGCAATACAAGAAGAATTTGTGCACATTGACCGGTTGGGCGACTTCGTCGATCTGGTCGGGATGGGCGCTGAAATAGGCGATGTCGTCTTCGGACACGGCGTCGCGCTCTCGGAACACAAAGCGCCAGAAGATCTCGAAGCCGCCTTTTCTGGGTTCTGCGCTCATGTCTACCCCCTACCACCCCGGACCGGCGTTATAGCGGCGGGGGGCGGGGCTGTCAGGGGTTGCGCAGTTGACGGGGCGTATGGCGCAGCGCTAGCACGGCAGGTGGAGACGTGGCCGAGTGGTCGAAGGCGCTCCCCTGCTAAGGGAGTAAGCGGTGTTGAGCCGCTTCGAGGGTTCGA
>CAZADA010000125.1:0-7481 GCA_964483775.1 uncultured Caulobacterales bacterium | reverse complement strand
GAAGTGAGAGGGCGTCTTGAAGCCGCAAGCGAACGCGATTTCGGAAATCGCGGACTGTGTGGTTTGAAGCATGCTCAGGCCATGCTCGAGCCGGGTATTCATGAGAACGTTAAGGAAGCTCTGCCCGGAGTCAGCAAGCCTTCGACGCATCGTAGCTTCACTCATTGCGAGCGCCTGCGCCACGTCGGCAGCGCGCCAAGGTCGGCTAAGATCGGTTTCTAGGAGGCGCCGCACTTGGCCAAGCGGGGTCTCTTCAACGGTTGCAGCAAGTTCGACGCGCTTTTCCTTCAGCCAAATCAGCGGCTCAAGGAGCCGGTGTCGCCGGATCGCATCGGGCAACGCGTCTTGTTCAAGGGGCTCACAGATCTTGCGCAACAAATCCGCCGACTTGTGTTCGTCTGCGCGCAGAATCTGAACGGTTGGGCGCTCTGCATGGGCGGTTGGACTTTCAAACACCTGTTCAATGAGGCTGGAGGGGAACGAGACGCCGACGGCGCGGTAGCCCTGATCCAAGACCGGCCGATTTTCCATTGTGACCAGTGATCCGGCTTGGAAAATGAGCAGATCACCCTCTTCACCAACAATCTCTTGGGTGGGTGTCACCACCCGTTTCGATCCGGCTTCGATGAAAAATAGGAAGGCCAGCCGCAGATAGAGATCTGTGAACGTGGCCGTCGTCGCCTGCGTGATCGAATAGATACCGACCTGATCGACAAAGGCGCCAGACATGTTTCGTGGCCTCGACTCACTATTCGTAGGGCATGGCGCTGCCACAGATCGTCGCCGCGCGCGGTGTTCGCTGACGATGGGGTTAACCCAGGGTGGCCTTGAACAGGGTGGCGCGCTGTGCCCCGCTTTCGTGCTCGACGACCAGGCGAAGCGTCCAGACCGGGCTGCCAGCCAAGTCCGCAGCTGGAATGGCTGCGATCACAGCGTCCTGGGCGGTTCGCTCAACAGTCGCCACCGTGCGCCAGGAATCGGGCGCCTCGCCGGGACCCATGTCTAAGCGCGCCCGTGCAAACCGATCAGCGTCGGCAATCCCGCGCACGTCAAGCGCGGGGCCTGAGGGGCCGGCGCCAACCCCAATCGCGCTGATCCGTGTGGCGATGAAGAAGTCAGGATCGGCGGCCAACGCGGCGGCCGCGTCCACCGCTCCATATCCGGTGACAGGATCGGGCCCTTCGCCGCCAATATCGCGCGCGCTGTGCACAATCATGCGGCGCACTTGCGCGGCGTTGAGTTCTGGATACCGGCCACGGATCAGCGCAGCGACGCCGGCCACCATCGGCGCGGCGAAGGACGTTCCCGTCGCGCGATAGTACTGTGGGTCGCCTGTCAGCACGTTCTGTTGCGCGGGCCATGGTTCGCCCAACGAATGCGCCAGCTCGACCAAGAAATCACTGTCCAAGGCGCGCGGCGCCAAGATGTCTTCGCCCGGCGCCAACACGTCAACGGGCCACCCCCAACTTGACGAAGCGTAACGCGCGCCATTCACCCCCAGCGCTCCGACAGTGATCGCATCAGGATGGCCGCCCGGCCCGAAATCGGGCGCGATTGCTGCGGCTGTGTTGCCGGCGGCGAGCACGACCACCGCGTCTTTTTCCGCCGCATAGCTCACCGCATCGCGCAGCGCGGGTGTAGCGCCTTGGCCGCCAATGGACACGTTGATCACCTGGGCGCCGTTGTCGGCGGCGTAACGGATCCCGTCTGCGATCAAGGTGAAATTGCTGCGGCCGAAATCATTCGCCGCTTTGATGGTCATGATGCGGACATGGGGCGCCACGGCTTCAACACCAGCGCCATTGTTCGAGCGCGCCCCGATGATGCCGGCGACAAATGTGCCGTGGCCAAGGTAGTCCCAGACATAGCCCGATTGCGCGATGACATTCCAACCATGCACGTCGTCGACATAGCCATTGCCGTCATCGTCAACGCCATTGTCGGGGATCTCGGCGGCGTTGATCCATAACCGTTCGCCGGGACTGTCCTGGTGAAACCAGTCCAGGCCGCTGTCCACCACCGCAACCGTGACCGGCGCCAGGGCGGCGCGTTCGGCCAGAGGAGGCAGGTTCAGCGCCGACAACGCCCATTGGTCCGCAAACGCTTGGCCCCACGATCCCGAGGACTGCGCGAAGGGATCGCTCTGCGCGTTGGCGAGGCTGGTCCCACCCACGCCAACCCCAAACAGGGCCGCGCAAATCGCCGCGATCAGTTGCGAAAGTCTCATGGCCGCGCCTCGCTCCCATCCCCGTCGCGCAGAACCGTCGGGCACGCTGACGGTCCCCAAATCCGGATCCAGCGGTCGATCTGGTCTTGCTCACTCATGAGATCCAACACGCTTTGCGTCACGATGGCGCCTGGCGGCGAAACCGGCGTGATGGCGCCATCGCGGTCGTTGGCCGCGCCAAACGCGTCGAGCAGTAAGATAAACCCGCCCAGGCGCGCGGCCGCCTGTTCAAACGAAGCCAAATCGTCGCGCTGTTCCTGACGGTAGGCTTGATAGGCCGACAAACGGTTTTGCATTTGCACAGCGTCGGCGGCGGCCTGCGCCCCGTTGGCCGCGAGCGTGGCGATGATCGCCTCGTCGAGCAAGGCGCGTTGCGCGTCCACCCAGTCGGGATCGGCGGTGTTGGGATTGTCGGAGAGAAAGATGTTGGCGAACCATCCCTCAGACCACAGGATAAACCGGGCGATGTCATGCCCGCCGGCAAACGCGAACGCGCCCGGGTCGCCATTGAACACGTCCGGCGGCGTCACGCCCCGATTGTCCTCCAGATAAGCGCTAAAGCTGGGCGCACCGCCCGTGCTTGTCGATGACGACGCATCACCGGGCCGCGTTTGAGATGGCGCAGACAGATCGATCCGCCCCTCGCTGCCGGGCGCGGGACACGCGTCCGGCGTGTCCACGCTCACATGCAGCGCCCCGGCTTGCGCTCGGACGCCAGCCTGCTGCTGGTCGTAGAGCATTTGCGCGGCAGGGTCGCTCGGCCCGGGCCAAACGGGAGCGATGAGCGCGCGGCCGGTGGGTTGGCCGTCGGTCGGACCGTCGCCGGCGGGCAAAACGACCCCGCGCTGGGCCCCGCCGTCGCCATGGCCATAGGACGGGGCGAGCGCATCCAAGATCGCCGCGGTATCGCTCCCATCGCCCGATAGATCAGCGCCGCCGACGGGACCAAGAACCGACCCCGTTGTGGCGGGCAACGGCTCGCCGGTCACCACAATGTCGTCGCCCGCGCCCATCCCGTCGCCCAGCGCGGTGCGCTGATCTTGGTCGCAGGGCAGTTGTTTGGCCATGTCGCGATCGAGGCGTTCGAGGATCTCACCGGTGATGTCGAGCGACTGGCTCATCAACCCATGCTGGCGCATCTGCGCTTCGTGGGCGGCCTGACGGGTTGCGCCCGCCTGTGCGATCAGCGCCGTCTCGTTTGGAAAATGGTTGATCAGGCTGCGCTCATACTGCTCGGCGGCCTCCCAGTGGGCGTGCAGTTTGGCTTGGTTGCGCACAATCGCCTCGCGCGCTGCGGCGTTCTCGCGCTCGGCGGCGTAGAGCTCTTCATACTGACGCCGACAGGAATCTTCGGCCGGCAGGGTTGGAAAACGCACCTCCTCCAGCACAGGGGCGACGGGGGGAGCCAAACTGCCCTGATCGTCAACCGGCTGATTGGCGAAGGGGGGAGTGTAATCGGGATCGAGGGGATCCCCGCCGGCAAAAATCTCCCCAAACAACCGGGCCATCTCGCTGGGCTCGCCGCGGACACAATGGCGCTGCGCGCATGCGTCGATGTCCGCTGCGATCCGTTCAAGCTCGGCAATGGCGGCGTCGTACTGGTGTTGCAGTTCGCCAATGCGCTGCGCCAAATGGGCGCGTTGATCGGCGCGGTGTTGCGCGCGCGCCTCGCGGCTGCCCGCCAGCGCCGTGCGATTGCCGACCAACCCATCGGTCACCGGCGTGGCGCTTTGGTCGGCCGTCAGCCGCCCGCCACCGGCGAGCAGCCAATCGCGCGTGGAAAAGTCGGCGAGAAAATGCGTCATCGGCGTGGGATCGGGACAGTCCACACAGTCCACAATCCACGGATAGTTAAACAGCTCCATTTCGGTGTTGATGTTGCCCATCCAGGTGATGATCGTGGATGGTGGAATGCGTCCGGCGTCATCCATGGCTTGGGCCATGCGGCTGCCGGCGCGGTAGGATTCAGCTGACGTAATCGGGTCGAACGCAAACCGCGAGCTGATCTCATGGTACTGCCCGCCGAGTATTTGGGCGATCTCAGACACGCCCACTTCGCTGGCGACAAAGCCAAACATAATGTCGTTCATCACATGTTGGGGCACGCAATAGCCCCACAGGCTGTAGCAGTCTTGACCCTTGGCATTGCCGGCCGCCGCGCACGCGCCGCTGGGGCACACCGCGCCGCCCCCAGCTTCATGCCAAGCGCTCAGCAAAGGTTTGATGTCGATGTTGATGCCGTTGTCGAGCAGAAACGACAGCCCATCGATCGCGCCCTTATTGTCGTCGGGAACATCCTTCATGCGTTCCTTGATGCGCACCAGCGCTTCGACGAACATCGGCGTCACGTCCGGCCCGCAATAGCTGATGGGCGCGCCATCCTCGTCAACGGTGGGGTAGTCGGCCAGCGTTGGGGGCGCGCAAATCGCGTTGTACTCGTCGATCGTCGCATTCAAGCGGGCCTGGAGCTGTTCGATATAGGCGACCTGATTGCGGGAGGCTTCGGCCAAATGGGCGCATGCGGGGCACAGGCTTGTCGCCGGCGTGAATGAGCCCGACACCCGGCTTTGCGGACAGCTGAGCGTGGTGTTTGCGCTTGCCGCCGGACTGGAGTCGCCCGGACTGGAGTCGCCGCGCTCTTGGGTTTGACCCCACGCCGGCGCGGCGATCACAAGCGCCGCACCAAGCACGGCCGCCACACGGTTTGACCACAGCGCCATGCGCCCCTCCCAAGGCTTGCCCGCGTTGAAAACAAGGGCCTGCGCCGACTGAACCACACGGCGCGGTCGGTGCAAAGTCAACGCAGCTTCGACTCGGCGAAGGGCGTGGTCCGCCGACGGCGCGCCCGCCAGCGACTGGCGCCGCAACGATCAGAAAGTAACGCTAAGACCAAAGGCCGCGCCGCCCACAAACTCGCGTTCAACCGTGCTGTCATAGACCACGCCGTCGTCCGTCAGCGCGCTTTCGTAACGGACCTGGGCGTCGTAGCGACCCTGCAGCGTGGCGACCACACTGACAGTGTCGGTGATCGCGTAGCTGGCGCCCACTTCCAAATACGGAGCGATATAGCCGTTGGAGCTGTCGTCTTCGAACCGACTGGCGATGTTGACCGGGCCCTCGCCCAACAGGCCGGCTGGCGCGATGGTCCATTGGTCGACGGCGGCCTCGGTTTCGATCAAGCCGATCTCAGCGCCAAAGCCGGTGTGAACACTCAAATTGGACACCGAGTCCAGCGCGTAATGTTTGCGCACGCCAAGGTCGACATAATACTGGTCGGCCTCAAACTGGGCGTTGGTGATCTGCTGCACGGGAAACGCGTCGGCAAAGTCGCTTTCAAAGGCCAAGAGCGTCGTGTCGTCGTCGATCGTGGTTTCCCCGCTCCGGTACCCGATCTCCCCGCGCAGCTCGATGACGTCAGCGTTCGACACGTTGTAGCGCACCGAGTCGCCGTCCAGCTGGTAGGCCCCACCAAGCGCAACGCTGTACTGTTCGTGCTCGACATCACGTTGGCTCGCAAGCGGGTCGCCCGAGCCAAGCAGCAAGCCCGTGCCAAACTCTTCCGACTCCGACGCAAACGTAAGGCCGGTCGGCGCCCCATCCACGCCGTCGAAGTCAACGGTCTCGCTGTCATCGCCCTCATAATAGTCAAAGCGGCCGTACACATTCACGCTGTCTGTCAGCTGGTAGCCGACGGCAATCTCACCCCCGACCAAGGTCAACCGATCATCGCTGAGGCCCACCAGCTGCTCCTCGCCGCCCGAACCGGACACGCCAGACAACACCTCACCGAGAGTTTGCGCCGATTGAACGCCGATCGATCCAGTCACGGAGAACTGGCCAGGTTCATTCAAGAGCGCCGGATAGACTTGGCTGAGCGGCGCATCCTGGCCCTGCGCAGGAGCAGGCTCGTCAATCGTAACGACGCCGCGCCCCCCGGAGATGGTGATCGGAACGCCTTCGACCGCGGGGCGACCATCATTGAACGTGATGGTGACCACGCCCGCGCCGCCTGCATCGATCAGTGTTTGGTCGGGAATGAACACCACCAGCTGGCCGTCGTCATCTTTCTCGATGGTGAAGGTCTGTTCCGTCACCGCTGGAAAAGACACGGTCCCGCCCGCGATGGCTTCGGGCGGCGCCCCAGACACAGACACGACAACATCGCCCGCGTACGCCGCCGGCGCGCTCATCACAACGGCCGCAGCCGCCAACCACCACTTCACCATGACCCACCCCTCCCAAAGGAACGCCGGACGCTACCAAGGCGATAGGGTGGGGAAAACAATGAGATGCAGACGCATCGCACATGACCTGAGCGCTCCCACTTGAGCGCCCCCAACTGAGCGCGCGCGCCTCCCGTTGGGGCCAGACCGCGGCCATGACCATGCGTTCCGCCACGAACCTGGTCATGGCGTTGGCTTGTCCCTATTCTGAAAGCGTGGGGCGTCAGTGGGCCCCGTGTGTCGTGGGGGCCGCGCATCAGCTCTTTCGATGGATGGGGGAGCCACACAACGCCGAGCTGTGGCGCCGACTTTGGGTCAGACGGCCCACGCCGCCGCCCACTGCGCTCGAAGGGAACGAGGGGCCATATGCTGGACATACTGACAAAAGAGAGCGACGCCCGCCTCATAAGCAATGAGTGGCTGTTTTGGATCGGGCTGGTCATCTTCACCATTGGCCAGGGCATGACCGGCCTGAGCCTCGAATTTGGCGCCGCGCAAAAGCCGATCGACTACATGCACTGGATGATGCTGATCGGCGCGCTTCTCATGATCCCATTCGCCGTGACCATGCCGCGCACCCTCATCAATCGGATCGCTTCGCCTTTGCTCATCCTGGGGATCGCGGCGATCGTCGGCATGGCGGTGATTGATTTTGTGCTGTGGAGCTATGGGCTGACGCCCGAACGCACCGCGCTGCTTGTTCATCTGCGAGCCGTTCCGGTCATTTGGCAGCCCTTCATGACGATTGGACCGGGATGGATTTTCGGTTTTGGTCTTTGCCTGCCGGCTCTCACCTACCTCCGTCGTGCGCCAATCGGCGCGCTCTTGGTTGCGGTGGGCGGCATCATGCTGCCGCTGAGCATCCGCCATTATGTGCTGATCGGTTATCCGATCATCATCGTCGGATATGCGTGGTGTTTTTATCGCGTCCAACCCGGTCGCGCATCGGCGTAGGGGCCTGTTCCCCAACGCGGGTCGGCGGAACGGGGGCCCTGTTATGGGTCGTGGCCATCAAGATTAGGGGCGAACGT
>CAZADA010000124.1:0-7557 GCA_964483775.1 uncultured Caulobacterales bacterium | reverse complement strand
GGTGAAACCGATCGCCTTGTCTCCTTGGCCCAAGGCGCCCACGCTGACGCCGCCGCCCAGCAGGGCGATGAGTACGACGTTGTCGTCGCCGCCGGTGAGCAGGTGAGCGCAGGCCTCCTGGCCTTGGCGCTGCGTCAGCGTGGTGTGGCGGCGCGCTCGTGGACGGGCCGACAAGCGGGCGTCGTCACCGACGCCCATCACGCCCGGGCGCGGATCGTCTCGGTGGATTGCGGTGACCTGGGCGCAGCCATCGACGCGGGGCAGATCGCCGTGGTCACCGGCTTCCAGGGAGCCGACGCTGATGGCCGCATCGCCACGCTGGGGCGCGGCGGGTCGGACCTCAGCGCCGTGGCGTTGGCCGCAGCGCTCAAGGCCGAGCGCTGTGATATCTACACCGACGTTGACGGCGTTTACACGACCGACCCGCGTGTTGTGTCCCGCGCCCGGCGCATGGAGCGGATTTCCTTTGAGGAAATGCTCGAAATGGCGTCCATGGGCGCCAAAGTTCTGCAGACCCGCTCCGTGGAACTGGCCATGGCGCGCAATGTGCCGTTGCGCGTGCTGTCGAGCTTCGCTGAGCCTGGCGCTGACAATCCGGGTACATGGATCAAAGAGGAGGATGCGGACATGGAACAGCGCGTCGTCAATGGCATCGCTTACACCCGTGATGAAGTGCGCATCACCTTGTTCGACGTGCCCGACCAGCCGGGCGCGGCGGCGGCGATCTTTGGGCGCCTCGCCCTAGCCGGCGCCAATGTAGACAAGATCGTCCAAAATCCGTCCCCCGATGCGAACACGGCCAGCATCGCGTTCACCGTTGGTCACGCTGACGGCGATCGCGCGATGGCGGCCCTGGAAGGCGATTGCAAGGTCTTGGGTTTTTCACGGCTCGAACGCCAAGCTGATTTGGGCAAAGTGTCCGTAATAGGCGTGGGCATGCGGTCACATACCGGCGTTGCGCAAACAATGTTCAAGGCATTGGCGAATAAAGGCATATCTATCCAGGCGATTTCGACGTCTGAGATAAAGATTTCTGCGCTGGTTGGTGTGGAGTACATTGAATTGGCGGTGCGTTGTCTGCACGATGCCTTCGAACTCGACCAAGCGTAAGCGAATGTTGCCTTGATGAAGCTAGCCAGGTGTATGCTGGCCACAACCCCAGAGTGAGACCTCAGACTGTGCCCACCGCCTCCGCAGCCGCCGCCCGCCGGGTGATGCGCCAGATCCGCGAGATCATGGCCAGCGTTGGCGCGGCGCAGCAACGCCTGGACAGTTTTGTCAGCGTGCTCGCGCGGGGCCTGGTGGCCGATGTGTGCTCGGTCTATCTGCGCCGCGACGGCGGGGAGTTGGAGCTGTACGCCACCGAGGGTCTTGATCCCACAGCCGTTCACCAGGTGCGCCTCCAGCCCGATGAGGGTTTGGTGGGGGTCGTCGCCCGAACGCTGCAGCCGTTGAACATTGACGACGCGCCATCCCATCCGGCGTTCTCCTATCAGCCCCAGACCCGGGAGGAAGGACTGCTCACCTTCCTCGGCGTGCCCATTTTGCGGGGCGGGCGCCTGCTCGGCGTGCTGGCTATCCAAAACCGCAGCCGGCGTGTCTATGACGAAGAGGAGTTCGAAGCCCTGCAGACGGCCGCCATGGTGCTCGCCGAAGTGGTCGCTGAACTGTCCGAGCAAGACCGGGACGCCCTAAGCGGCATTGAAGTGCGCCCCAGCCGCGCCCTGCGCCGCATCGGCAGGCCGCTGTCTGAAGGCTTGGCCATCGGCCGGATCGTCAAACACGAACCCCACGTCCCCGCAGCCCGCCTTATCGCAGACGACCCCGACGCGGAGGCCGAACGTGTCGAGCGAGCGGTCCTGCAGCTGCGCGCAAACATTGACGCCCTGCTTGCCGGGCGCGGCGCCGTTTTGTCCGCCCAGCCGCGCGAGGTGCTCGAAACCACGCGCCTGCTTGCCCACGATCCGGCTTGGCTGAACAGGTTGCGGGAGGCGGCTCGGTCCGGCCTCACCGCAGAAGCGGCGGTAGAGCGCGTGCGCAACGCCCAGCGCGCCCGCCTCGTCAACAGTCGTGATTCCTATCTGCGCGAACGGCTTAGCGACCTTGAGGATCTCGCTGACCGGTTGTTGCAGCATTTGTCGGCCGAGAACGGCCGTGTGCCTGATCGCCGCGACATGCCCGACGATGCGATCCTCGTCGCCCGCTCCATCAGCCCAGCCGCGCTTTTGGAGCACGACGCCGAGCGGTTGAAGGGCGTTTTGCTTGAGGAGGGAGCGCCGGCGAGCCATGCGGTCATCGTCGCCAAGGCCCTGTCCATTCCCGTCGTCGGCGGCCTTGAAGGTTTGCTCGACCAGGTGGAACACAACGACATGGCGATCATTGATGGCGCCCACGGCGAAGCTCAGGTGCGCCCGACCAGCTCGGCGATCGCCGCGTTCGAAGGGAAAATCGAGCGCTCTGGCGCGCGCCGCGCCGCCTTTGAGGCCCAACGCGATCAACCGGCCAAGACACTTGACGGTGAACACATCAAGCTGCTGCTGAACGCCGGACTGCTGGTCGATTTGCGCCAGCTGGATCGCACAGGCGCCGAGGGCATTGGCCTGTTCCGCACCGAGTTCCAGTTCATGATTGCGGACACGCTGCCCAAGCTGTCTGCCCAAACCGCGCTCTACACGACGGCGCTCGATTCGGTGGGGCCGGGCCGCACGTGTGTGTTTCGCACGCTTGATCTGGGCGGCGACAAAATCCTGCCCTACGCCCAGCATGAGCGCGAGGAGAACCCAGCGCTCGGCTGGCGCGCGCTGCGGGTCAGCCTCGATCGTCCCGCGCTCATGCGCTACCAGGCCCGCGCCCTGATCGCGGCGGCCGCCGGGCGCCCCTTGGCTGTGATGTTTCCGCTGGTGACGACGCTCGATGAGTTTCGTCGCGCCCGCGAACTCGTTGATCGGGAAGTCGCCTGGGCGCAGGAGCGAGGCCGTCCCGCCCCGGCCAAGCTTGAGGTCGGCGTGATGCTGGAGACGCCAGCGATGGTGTTCCAACTCGACCAATTGCTTGAAGAAGCCGATTTCCTCTCCGTTGGCGCCAATGATCTGCTCCAGTTCTTTTTCGCTGCCGACCGGAGCAATCCCAAGACCGCTGAGCGTTACGATCCGTTGAGCCCTCCCGCTTTGCGCCTCCTCGGTCAGATTGCGACCGCCGCCGCCCAGGCTGGTGTGCCGGTCACGGTGTGCGGCGAGATGGCCGGACGCCCGCTGGACGCCATGGCGTTGATTGCGCTGGGGTACCGACAACTGTCCATGCCCGCCGGCGGTGTGGGACCCGTCAAGCGCATGGTCCTTGCGATGCACGCGGGGGCGACGCGCGAGGCCGTGAACGATCTGATCTACAGCTCAGCGCCCAGCATCCGACCGGATCTGCAGGCGCTGGCCGACAGGCTTGAGGTGCCGTTGTAATCAGCGCCCGATTCAGACTTAATAGAGGTTTGACGGGCAACGAATTGAGCGCGGCGTGCGCGCCGCATGGACAAGCTGGCCAGCACGTGCGCACACGACTTGAATAGGCCGACGCGATGAGCATCGAACCCACAGCCGGCGAGCAATTGGCTAATGCGCGACAGGCCCTCGGTCTATCGATCGACGATATTGCCGCGAGAACCCGCATTCGCCGCGACTATCTCGACGCCATTGAAGCCATGGATATGCGTGATCTTCCCGAGCGGCCCTACGTGGCGGGTTTCGTGCGCGCCTATGCGGCTGAGGTGGGCCTTGATCCCTCCGATATGGCCAGCCTGTTTGCGACCCAGACCGCCCCGGCGCGCGCCGTGGATCACGGCGACACGTTCCGCGCCCCCAAGCGGCCAAGCCGCGCGCCATTGATGGCGGCGTCAGCCGCCATCCTGACCGTGGCGATCGGCATCATTTGGGCGGGCCTCAACCCGGCCAATCCCGCTGACATGAATGAGGTCGAACCGCTCACAGACGAGTTCCGTGAATGGCTGGCCGCCGAACCGGGACGCGCCCCCGCACCGCGTATCCAAGTGGCGCGCGTCCAGACACAGGCGTGGGCGCTGCGCGCGCGGATATCCACGCGCATTGAGGTGCGTGACCAGGCAGGCCGCGTGGCCTTTGCCGGTTATCTGGCCCGAGGCGAGCTTTACCCCTTGCCCGCCGACCAGGGTGTGCGCGTGTGGGCGGAAAATGGCGGCGGCGTTGAGCTGATGCGCGGAGGCGACAACCTCGGACCGCTCGGTCTGGCGGGCGTTCCGGTGACCGATTGGACGCCCGATCTGGCGCCCGGACCCACACAGGCGGTTGAGCCGGGCGGTTAAGTGCGTATGTGTCAAGTGCGCACAGATGTAGAAGGCCGCCATGACCGACGTCAGCCCGCTCCACGCCCCCGCCGATAGTGACGCTCTGGCCCGGGCGGTGCGTCCCTGGCGCACGATTGACCGCCGCAAGAGCCGCCAAATCATGGTTGGCGACGTCCCCGTCGGCGGCGATGCGCCCATCACCGTGCAGTCCATGACCAACACGCCGACGACGGACGTGAATGCGACCATCAATCAGATCCGCGAACTGGAGGAGGCGGGCGCCGATATCGTCCGTGTCTCGTGCCCCGATGAAGATTCCACGTACGCGCTGAAGGCCATTGTGAAGGCTGTGCGTGTTCCCATCGTCGCCGACATCCACTTCCACTATCGCCGCGGCATTGAAGCCGCCCAAGCCGGCGCGGCGTGCCTGCGCATCAACCCTGGCAACATTGGCAGCGCCGAACGTGAGCGTGAGGTCGTGCAAGCCGCCAAAGACCATGGCTGTTCGATGCGCATTGGCGTGAACGCCGGCTCGCTTGAAAAGCACCTGCTTGAAAAATACGGCGAGCCTTGCCCCGACGCCATGGTCGAAAGCGCGCTGGAGCACGCGCGCATCCTCGAGGACCACGGCTTTCGCGACTACAAGATCTCCGTCAAAGCCTCCGATGTGTTCCTCACCGTCGCCGCCTACCAACAGCTTGCCGAGGCGACCGACGCGCCCTTGCATCTTGGCGTGACCGAGGCCGGCGGTCTGCGCCATGGCGCGGTGAAGTCGTCCATCGGGCTGGGGGCGCTGTTATGGGCGGGCATTGGCGACACCATCCGCGTGTCGCTCTCGGCTGACCCGGTGGAGGAGATCAAAGTCGGCTTTGACATCCTCAAATCGCTGGGCATACGCAGCCGGGGCGTCAACATCATCGCGTGCCCAAGCTGCGCGAGGCAGGGCTTTGATGTGATCAAGACCGTTGAGATCCTCGAACAGCGCCTGGCGCACATTGCCGAGCCCATCTCCCTGTCAATCATTGGCTGTGTGGTGAACGGACCGGGCGAGGCGGCGTTCACCGAGCTTGGCTTCACCGGCGGCGGCGCGGGCGCGGGCATGATGTATGTCGCCGGTAAGCCCTCGGCGAAAATCTCAAACGAGGAGATGGTCGAGCGGATCGTCGATGCGGTGGAGGTGCGAGCCGCCAAGTTGCGCGCGGCCCGCGGGCAAGCCGCCGAAGCGCAGGAGTCCTAAGCGCAACATGGCGCCCAAAACCTCACCCTAGCCCAGCGACGATGGGGCGGCTCGGCCCACCTCAGCCCGCCAGCGCCGTTGGTTGGTGCTGCACATAGAGTGCGAGGCGCGACTCGCCTGGCGACGAATTTGCTTGTTAGCCTGTCCCAGCTGGATCGAGTAGGAGTACCAGTGATGGCAGACGACGCATTCGCCACAGACCGCGCGCAAATCGATTTTGGCGCGTTGATTGACGCCTTCATGCCGCTGGCCCAAGGCCTTTTGGAGCGCGACGGTTTTTTCACCCCGTTCGCCGCGTACCTGGATGGGGAGGGCGAAGCGCGCGGCCTGGCCGTGCAAGATCTGCCTGGACAAGCATCCGACATTGAAGATCCAGACGCGGCCGTAACGTCGCTTGAGGGCGCGCTGCGCAGCTACGCCTCGCGCGGCGAGGTTCAGGCGGCGATGATCCTCGCCGATATCCGGTTCATCACCGATGACGCCCCAACCAACGAAGCGGTCTACGGGCGCTTCGAGCACAGGGACGGCTCAGCGATGGAGCTGATGATGCCCTACGAGCTCACCGACGGTAATCTCGCCTTTCGCGAACCGTCCGCCAGTCCCGGCCGCGCCCTCGGCCTAACAGCGCGCCAACACTAAGTGGGGACAACGGCAACTTATAAACATGTTCTTAAAGGGGGTTCCCAACTCGCCAATTCCTTGGTTTATGAAGGGCGGTGGGGGGTCCCATAGCAACTTGGCCGCAGCAAAGGATCGGGCGCAATGTCCAGAGGAACGAACGGTTTTGGCAATGGATGGGGTTTCCACGAGCAATGGCCAGCCGGCGCCAGTGGTCCCGTCTTTGATGTCATGCAAGGCTCCACCGTCATCGCGCGCATGGAGCGCGGCGGCAATGGATGGCGTTTGACGGTGCGCCAGAGCACCGAAGCGGCCAACAATCTGACTTTCTTGCTGCAGATGCTGTCGATCATGTCCGACCGCATGCGTTCGGTCGAAGGTGAGGGCGGCAAACTCTCGCTGATGGCCGAGTCGCAAACCGGTGAGACCTTGGCCGGTTCGGACGTGATCCGCCGGCTCCTCGACGCCTTGCAGACCCCCGAAAAGAACACCGATGCGGTGGCTTGGGGCGCGCATGGCGGTGAGCTGTAGCAATCACCCCTTGGATTCCAGCGTGAGCGGGCGTATGCACCCCCGCCATGGCGATCCCTGAAGACAAACTCGCGCAGGTCGTCGACCGCTTCGAAGCGGTCGAGGCCCGCATGTCGGCGGTCAGCGACAGCGACGAGATCGTCAAGCTGTCCAAAGAGCACGCCCAACTGGCGCCCGTGGCCGATGCGGTGCGTCGTTTGCGAGCCATGCGTGAAGCCTTGGCGGAGGCCGAAACGCTGGCCGACGACGCCGACGATGATCCCGAAATGGCCGCTCTGGCTGAGGAAGAGGGGCGAGAATTGCGCGCCCAGCTGCCTGAGATGGAGCGCGAGGTCCAGCTGCTGCTCCTGCCCAAAGATCGCGACGACGACGCCAATTGCATTTTGGAAGTGCGCGCTGGCACCGGCGGCGATGAAGCCGCGCTGTTCGCCGGTGATTTGTTCCGCATGTATCAGCGCTATGCGAGCTTGCGCGGCTGGCGGATCGAGATGATCTCCGAAAGCGAGGGCGAGGCGGGCGGCTACAAAGAGGTCGTCGCCAACATCACCGGCGATGGCGCGTTCGGCCGGCTCAAGTTTGAAAGCGGCGTGCACCGGGTCCAACGCGTGCCCGCCACCGAAAGCCAGGGGCGCATCCACACCTCGGCCGCCACTGTGGCGGTGTTGCCCGCGCCCGAAGACGTCGACATCGAAGTGCGCAACGAGGACATCCGCATCGACACCATGCGCGCCTCCGGCGCCGGCGGTCAGCACGTCAACACGACCGACAGCGCGGTGCGCATCACCCATCTGCCGACCGGGCTGGTGGTGACCGCCTCCGAGAAGTCGCAGCACCAGAACCGGGCGCGCGCCATGGAGGTCCT
>CAZADA010000123.1:0-7611 GCA_964483775.1 uncultured Caulobacterales bacterium | reverse complement strand
AACATGGAGCGCCCGATCACGACCACGTTGCGACCCGACAGGTCGCCCAGCGCCTCTTTGGCCAACAGCACACAGCCCGATGGCGTGCATGGCCGCAGTCCTGGCTGTCCTCGCATCAATCGTCCTTGGCTCGCCACAGTCAAACCATCCACGTCCTTATCGGGTCCAATCTTGGCCAACGCAGCGTCGACGTCCAATCCCCTGGGAAGCGGCAACTGCAACAACACGCCGTCAACGGACGGGTCGTCGGCCTTGTTAGCAAGATGGCGTTCCAACGTTGCCTGGTCGGTGGTCGCCGGCAAACGATCCAAATGGGAGTCAATGTCCGACTTTTCGGCCGCCCGCGCTTTGTTACGCACATAGACCTCGCTTGCCGCGTCGTCGCCAACCAAAGTCACGTGCAGCGCGGGCGCGCGTCCCGTCTGTTGACGGAACCGCCCTGCATCAACGCGCACTTCATCCCGCACCCGCATCGCCAATTTGCGACCGTCTATGATCTGCGCAGTCATGGGCGCCACCTTTCTGATTGTTCCGTACACCATCGCGGGCCGCGACCACACACGTGCGAACTCCTCTGCGCATCGAGAGGCGAGCCAACCACCGATTCGCTCTCAGACAACGGTCACATGAACCCGTACTGGACATGTGAACGATCCAAAGCAAAAACGGCGCGCCACGAAGGGCGCGCCGTCGATTCAACCTCGCCCAATCGCGAAGACGCGTCTAACCCGATCCGCTGGCGCGCAGTTCGCGATAAGCGGTCTCGTCATCGATGGTGCACGCGACCTGCGGTTCCTCGTCCTCGGCGTTGCTCGTTTCGTCAGTTTCATCGCCGTCGCTCTGACCAAACGACAACGCTGGATTGACCTCAAAGTAGGCCGTTGGGTCATCGAGAAGCGCCGTGCAGTCCACACCGGCGAGTGCAGGATCCAACACGCTAAGGTCTTCCCCCCGATCAAGAATCGACTGGGCCACAATCGGGTCAACGCGCCGGCACGCAAACTCCAAGGTCTCACGGCGCACGCGCTCCTCGAACGTACGGCGGTTTTCATTCACCGCAAGCTCGCCAAGGATAAACCGCCGCCAGTCCGCCGCTTCATCACGGAACCGTCGTGACTCCGACTCTTGCAAGCCGTCATAAATCTCCAGAGCATCCATCAAGCAACCGCGCTCATAGACCGTGTTGCCATAAAGGCTTGTTGCGTAATCTGGATCTTCAAGGCCGCCTTCTTCAAACGCACGTTCGAAATACTCCTGAGCTTCGTCCAAACGCACCTGCTGCTTCAGAGATTCGGCAATGGAAAGGTAGCGTCGACCGCCGCCGGCGCGCTCAGCAGCCTCCGACAAGGGCCCAAGCGCGCGATCATATTCCCGCGCTTGCTTCCAATACTGACCAAGCTGATCCAACCGACGGACAGAACGAGCAACCCGGCCTGCATTCATCTCCTTCTGCAAGATGAGTGCGCCGCGATAGGGAATTTCTTGTTGACTATAGTACTGCGACAACTGAACGATTTCATTCTCAGTTGAAAGCATCCCGTTTAAGTACATGATCTGATAGATCTCGAAAGCTCGCCGACCTTGATCGCGGTTCCCGTAGAGTTGACCGTACAACTGTGCAAGCCGTTGCCAAATGATCTTCTCACGCGGGTACACCGAGACCATCTCCGTCAACAAACGAAGCCGATCGCTTGGACGATTGAGACGTGTATACAGGTTATCGAGCGCGTCATAGATCCAACGCGGCCTCGGGCGCTCTGTCGCTTTGTCATAGGCCAGCTCACCATGGCGCAAGGCATTACTGAGATCACCCGACTCTGCGTAAGCGCCCATCAGATTGCGGTGCACGCCGATCGTGGCCTCGCCACCGTCCGAAATCCACTGCTCCAACAGCCGAATGGCTGTCCCGTAGTCGCCCTCGCCCAAGTACAACGATCCGATATTGTACAAAATGCTCAAGCATTCCGACCGCAGTTGGGCGCCAACTTGGATCGACTGCTCAAAGTCCGAAATCGCACCTTGAACGTCAGAAGGTTCCAGCGAGTACCGAGCGCTACCACGCAGTTGAAACAGCAGCCCTCGACCATAATCTGAAATGGTGCGCTCTTCGAATCCCTCGTTCAAGAGCGAGATGGCTTCGCGGAACTGTTCAACGGCGAACAGATCCTGAGCTTCAACCAGCACTTCGCCAATGTCTGGGTTTTCGATTTGGCGCGACAAGCGCTCTTCATCGCGCTCGGGACAGCTCTGAGCGACAGCAGGCGCGCCCAAAGACAAACCAGTCAAAGCTCCCAACACAAGAATGCTAGCCGCTCGCTGTCCTTGGCCGGCAATGGCAGTGAGGAAACGCCGAAAACTTACATAAGACATCCCAGGCCCTCGCCCACCGCTACTCATCACCAAAGCTGAATTCAACTTCCACAACCAGATTGCGCCGCATGACCTGTTCGCCTTCTTCGACGCGAGGCTGATACTTCCATCGCAACGCATCGCGTTGAACCGAGCGGACAAACACACTGTCTGTGCAATCCGCGCGCGGGTTGGTCACACTCCCGTCCGGCGCAACGTCCACGGTCACCCGGCAGGTGCCTTCCTTATTGCGCTGCTGAGCAATGCGCGGATAGTTGACTGGCCGGAAAATCGGTTGTTCATCGCGGTCCACCACAACGAAACTGATGGCGTCGCTGGTGATTTCGTCAGCGTTGATACCCGGCAAGCGACCCAAGGATTCAGCCAGTCCTTCCTCGGGCTGGTCAGCTTTCGTGGTTTCGATTTGTGGCGGCGGTGGCGGAGCCTGGACATCCTCAGGCTCATCCGGCCGTTGGTCGCGGCGGCGCGTCTGCGTGTCCTCCTTGTTTGAGGAAATTTGCAAATCGACCGCCTGACTGCGCTCACCCAGCTCAAACTCGTCGCCGGTGATCAAGATCTGCATCACCGTGAACAGCCCAAATGTAACCGCCGCGGCAAACGGCGTTGCGGCGACCAGACCCACGCTCGATCCGACCGCCCCGCCGAGAAACGCCGCACCGCCGCCAGCGCCCGCCGCCGCAGCCGCGCCGCCAGCTCCTGCAGCGCTAGCCCCGCCCGCGATCCCGCCAGCGCCGCCTGCTGCTGTTGCACTCTCCTTGTTATGATCAGACATGTTGCCGTCTCCAGTATGGCAGGTGAGCGCGCTTAGAGCGCCGCCATCGAACCTGCGGTCTTCACCGTATGCCAACAGTGTAACACACCGCTTTGACGCTTACGATCGCTCATCACGCTTCGGCCCAATCCAAAAAGCAAACCGCAACTAGCCCGGCTCAACCGAGACCTTCTGAACTTCAACATTCGCTTCATAAAGAGCTTCCATCACATCATACACAAGTGAGATCTTGGCTCCGCTATCACCGCGAACTGAGGCCTCAGCTCTCGGGTTTTGCTCCTTGAGTTCACGAATCGCATCTTGAAGCTCGGCGCGCCGCACCAAACGGCGATCAATCCAAATCTCATCATCACGTGTGATGGCGACCAATAGCGTCGGGCGCAGATCCTCCTCGGCAATCGACACTTCGGGGTCTTCCGTTTCAACCCCGGGCTCTTTCACAAACACAGCCGTCACAATGAAGAAGATCAGCAGAATAAACACCACGTCCAACATGGGCGTCATGTTCAGCTCTACGTCTTCCCCATCATCGGCCGGGCCAGCTCGTCGCGCCATGCTCACGCTCCATTGTCAAGCGATCCGAAAACGAACCGCCTAGTTTCGATCCTCGGGCTTCTGCAGCACCACGCCTGCGGGATTGGCGGCAAGGGCGTCGTCGAACACTCCCGTCACAATGCCATGCGACGCGTCGGGGTGCGGCTCGATCGCGACCGCGCTGAGCCCGCCATTCTCGGCCATCTGAGAACTCACCGCCCGTGTCACACCCCCAGGCTGAATCGAGCGCTGATTGAGGAAGATCTGATCCTGCTCGTTGACCTGAATGAGGATGGTCTGAGTGGACGACTCCGGCGGAGGAATGTCCTCGGGCGGCGGCGGCGAAAACAGCACAATGCCGTCCTCATCCAAAAACGTCGCCGTCACAATAAAGAAAATCAAAAGGATGAACACGATGTCCAACATGGGCGTCATGTTGACTTCCGCTTCATCCCCTCCGCCACGTCTGCGTTTACGCATCGCTCTTCGCTCGCCTATTCGACCGACAAACGGTCATCGAGGGATTGCACGCTGGTACGCGCCGCCCGTTCAAATTGGTTGCTAAACAACAAGCCTGACAGGGACACCACCATGCCCGCCATGGTCGGGATGGTCGCCTTGGACACGCCCGACGACATCGATTGGGCGTTTGATGATCCGGTCACCGCCATCACATCGAACACCTCGACCATACCCGTCACCGTGCCGAGGAGGCCGAGCAATGGGGCCGTGGCGACCAGAGTCTTCACGAGATCAACGTTGCGATGAACCCCTTCCTTGACCTCGGAGATCAGCCGATCGCGATAAGCAAGGCCTTCCCACCGGCTCCAGGAATCCCGGTGCCATCCGCTCCGACGCGACTTCCAGGCGTCCCAATCGGTCAATGCGCGATTGACCACACGGCGATGGGCCAGCTGCCAATAGGCCACGCGTTCAAGGATGAAGGTCCACAGCACAAACGCCAGCACCATGATCCAGAACAGCACATCGCCGCCACGGGTCAAGAACACTTGCAGGTTCTCAAATGTCTCAGCCATTCACAGCCTCCCGCCGCTCAGCCGCTATCGCCCAAAGCCACGGACTAGCCGCGCCCTGGGCCGCCCGACAACGCGTGTTCAGCGATCAGACTCGCCGCCTGCTCTTCAATCAATTGCTGCACGCCACGTGAGGCGGACACGCACAATGAGTGAATGAACAAGAGCGGAATGGCCGCAATCAGACCCAAAACAGTGGTCACCAGCGCCTGTGAGATACCGCCAGCCATGATCTGCGGGTCACCGGCGCCAAACAGCGTGATCTGTTGGAAGGTGATGATCATCCCTGTCACCGTACCCAAAAGACCGAGCAACGGTGCGACGGCCGCCAAGAGCTTGATGAAGTTCAAACCGAAATCCAGACCCGACGTCTCGCGCAAGATCGCGCTGTCCAAAGCCAACTCAAAGCTCTCGGCATTCAAACCAGGATGATCGCGCCGCGCGCCGTCGGCCGCCAGCATAACGCGACCCAGCGGGTTGCCCTTGCTCGGCGATGATTTACGCGCCTGCCCGCGCACAGCCGTACCGACCAACAACAATTGGACAAGACGGACGCCCCCAAACAGAACGCCGCCAATGGCCAAACCAATAATCACGAAACCCACTTCGCGACCCTGACGGATCCGCTCCCACAAGTCCGGACGCTCAACGATCAAGTCCAACAGCGTACCGCGCGTCGGGTCGATCACACCACGGGCCATCTCGCCTTCGCCGGCGCGAAGAACCTGACGAGCACCGCCAACAACCAGCCCTGGAGGATTGTCGCTCAACACCGTCAATTCGTATTGCGGGTTCAGCGCCGCGCCATCACTCTTGTAAGACAAGAACCGTGGATTGCCCTGATCAGCCGTGAACGCAACAAAAGGCCCAACGCGCACCACTTCGGTGGCCTCGGTCTCACCATTGCCGCCAATGTTGCGCACGTCAGCCGTGAACCTGGCGACCTGTCCTTGGCGCTCCATCTCAAAGATGTAGTACTGCCAAATCCGGTCGAGTTCATCACGACGGGGCAAGCCTTCAGCTTCCACCACCGACGCCAATTGCTCAGCGCGGCCGCGGAATTCCGCCGAAATCAGCGAACCGGTGAAGATGCCCTCAGCCTCAGCTGCAGCGGTTCGCGCCACGCCAAACAAATCACGGAACACGCCCTGCTTATTTGTGAGCTCGTCTTGCAGCTCAAGCGTGAGCACGTCATTGGCCTCACGTTGCCTCGTCAGCTCTTCGGCAAGAGCCTGAAGCTCGGCGAGGCGATCCTGCGCCGCTTGAAGTTCACGACGCTGCTCGGACTCGGCGCGTTGAGCGAACTCCGTGCGGACCCGGTTCTCACGCTGCTGCGCAGCGCGGTCGTCTTCAAGACGCTGAATGAGCTCAGACAACGAACCTGCTGGTTGCTGCGCTGGCTGGGGCCCTTCATCTTGAGCCACAGCCGAGATTCCAGCCAGGGCGCTTGCCGCAAGACCGGTCAAAACATATCGGAAGATCTTGATCATCACCGCATCAACCTCAAACTCTAGCCAGATGTGATCGCAGCCGAACAGCCTGGAAGTTGGCTGATCCTGTCGTTTTCGTCGCGCTTATCACCTTCAATTACCGCAGGAACCGGTGCGCGATAAATATCCGGCGAAGCTTGTTCATTGGCGATCCGGCGAGCCAACTGGACGTCCCGGATCATTGAACCATCAAGATCCAACCAGCTGCTCGTAGCTTGGTCCCAATACTTTGCCTCGGTGCCATCTTTGGTCACATAGACCCAAGCAAGACGCCCATAACGAACATAGTCAACCAACGGACCATCCGGTTCGCCATACAGCTGAGCTTCCCACGACTCCACAAAGCGGCCGTAGTCGAGCTCGATCTCGTAGGCTTCCATCAGTTTGCGATATTGCTCATCAGGCGTCACGTCGTGCTGGCCAAGCAACTCTTCGAGACGACGCAGCCGCTCACGCCGCGTATCAAGATAAAAAGGAATGTCGGAGTCGATCACGAGACGAAGGCACTCGAGCATGTCGCGCTGCATGGGAAGCAATTCGGTGCGGATTTCGTCAACCTGGCTAATCTGATTACGCAAGCCATTGATCTCGGTCGACTGGCTCTCAAGATAAATCTCTTGCTGGCGCACGAAGAGCTCAAGCGTTTCGACACGTTGGGCGACACCAAGGTACTCAGCGAACAAATCGTTCGTTGTGTTGTCCAGTTGGTTGATTGTCTCTTGCGTCTGACGCGCGGCCGAATTGGCCTGAGATTGAATGCGCTCAGCCTGGTTCAACTCGCTCTGAGCCGACGCCGCTGAGGCGACCGCTCCCGCCAAGACCGCGGCGGCCACACCACGCGTCAACGCTTGAAAATACTTGCTCATTCGCGCCCTGCCTCACACCTCTTGCGCCGTGTGGACCCAAGCTGGACCACGAACCACCGGCGACTGACAAAATCCTTATTCCGCCCGCAGGCATCGTTCATCGACGCCCAGATAACACGGCCCATCCCATGAAAACGCTAACATCGATAGAAAGTGACAGGCAACCGCCCAGATCCATGACTTTGAGAATATTTTTCAGGTCATCGTGAGCCGGCATCGACACGGCTCAAAGGGACGAAAATCCACGCAGAACATCGATGGGCGCGTCAACACTGCACATGGTGCGCGTGGCTGGGGAGAGAGGATTCGAACCTCTGACCTTCGGTACCAAAAACCGCTGCACTACCACTGTGCTACTCCCCAACACATACTCAAAGGTACGCGCGGACGGGGTATGTAGCCCCAACTTGGCCCATGTGCAATCCGTTGAAAACCAATTCGCAGGCTCAGCGTAATTGCACCCGCGCCCCCAGGGCGTTATAGCCCGACCCGTCGGAGTATAGCTCAGCATGCTAGCGCACCGTCTTCTGGAGGCGGGGGTCGCA
>CAZADA010000122.1:0-7724 GCA_964483775.1 uncultured Caulobacterales bacterium | reverse complement strand
ACCCGCCCGTGTGCAAGATTCTCGACTAAGGCAAGTTGAAGTACGAGGATCAGAAGAAAAAATCCCAAGCTCGTAAAAAGCAAAAGGTCGCCGAAGTCAAAGAAATCAAGATGCGACCTAACATCGATACGCATGACTATGAGGTCAAGACGCGGGCGATTAAGCGGTTTTTCGAGGATGGCGATAAAGTTAAGGTTACTTTGCGCTTTCGGGGACGAGAAATGGCGCACCAGGAACGCGGCATGGACCTGTTAAACCGGGTGAAGGCCGATTTTGAAGGCGTCGCGAAGATCGAATACGAGCCCAAGCTCGAGGGCCGGCAAATGATCATGGTGATGGCGCCGCGCTAGGGCGCAAACCTCTGTACGTCGCCGGCACATCGCCCTTTGGCCAGGCTTTAAGCTGTTATACTATCACGTGGACGAGGGTTCGGGCGCGAGAGGGCCATGATCGAAGCGTTTGATCTGCGACACGCCTATGGCGAACGCACGGTGGTGTCGCTTGACCATTTGCGGGTCGGTTCGGGTGAGGAGCTGGCGCTGATTGGGCCGTCAGGCTCTGGCAAGACCACCTTGCTGCATATCCTTGGCGGCTTGTTGGCGCCTGATCAGGGGCGTGTTGTGGTCGACGGCGAGGAGATGACGGCGCTGCAAGGCGGGCGGCTTGACCGCTTTCGAGGGCGCGCCTTTGGGGTGGTGTTCCAGGACATTCATCTGGTGCCGGCGGTGTCGGTTGTCGGCAATCTACGCTTGGCGATGGGATTGTCCGGTTCACGCAGCGACGCTGAACGGCTGGAGCGTTTGTTGGACCGGTTGGGCCTTGGCGATCTGGGGAATGCGCGTCCGCGCGCGCTCAGTCGTGGGGAAGCTCAACGCGCCGCGATTGCCCGGGCGGTGATCCATCGGCCCAAGGTGTTGCTGGCGGACGAACCCACATCGGCGCTTGATGATGACAACGCCGCCAGTGTGATTACGGTTTTGCGCGATGCGGCGCGCGAGGCGAACGCCGCTTTGATTGTGGCGACCCACGATGCGCGGGTGCGTGACCTGATCGGCGCGCATTTGTCGCTTGGCGCCCCCAAGGAGGCTGCGGCGTGAATCCCCTCGTTCTGGCGCTGGCTTATCTGCGCGACCGCCCTGCAGCGACGCTGTTGAACGTTATGCTGGCGGCGTTGGGCGTGCTGTCGGCCACCGCGTTGATGTTGTTGGTTGTTCAGCTTGATCAGCGGCGCGCGGTCGATGGTGAGAACATCGACATCGTCATGGGTGCGCCGGGTTCGCGCCTGCAATTGGTGTTGTCTTCGGTGCATCACGCTGATGTTCCTGTGGGCAACATCGCGCTGAGCGAAGCGGAGTTTGTGGCGACGCACCCGCTGGTCGATCGCGCCACGCCATTGGCGCAGGGGGACAATTATAACGGCGTGCGGATTGTCGGCACCACGCCGGACTATCTTGAGCTGTACGGCGCTGAGGTGGTGCAGGGCGCGTTTTGGGATGCGCCGTTGCAGGCCGTTCTTGGCGCGTCGGCGGCGCAATCGTTGGGGCTGGAGTTGGGGGACTCGTTTGAGTCGAGCCATGGCGTCGGCGATAGCGGGATCGAACACTCCCATGCGCCGTTGGAAGTGGTCGGGGTGTTGTCGCCGACGGGCGCGGTGATCGACCGTCTGATCCTGACGTCGCTCGACACCATGTGGATCGCCCATGGCGAGGGCCATGACCACGACCATGGCGATCATGACCATGGCGATCACGACCATGGCGATCACGACCATGGCGATCACGAGCATGGCGACCACGAGCATGGCGATCACGAGCATGGCGATGTGGACGGCGAGGAGCATGGTCATGTCGATGAGCACGATGCTCGGAGCGCCAGCGTTGCGGTCGATGGTGAACTGGTGCGCGACGATACCGCCAGCGAGCCTGATGGCGTGCGCTCGCCCTGGGCGCTGACCGCGGGGCCGGCGGACAGGGAAATCACAGCCCTGCTGATTTCGCTGGACGATGATGGCGGCGAGGTGCTGGTGCAAAACGCGATCGAACAGCGCACATCGGCCATGGCCGCGCGGCCCGCGGTGGAACTGCTACGGATCACCGAGCAGTTCGGGTTTGGCTTTGAGATCGTGCGCGGCTTTGCCTGGCTGTTGGTTGGTGCGGCGGGTTTGGGGATCTTCGTGTCGCTGATGGGCCAAATGCGCGAACGCCAGGCCGATATCGCCCTGATGCGGGTTATGGGCGCCAGCCGCGTGCGGGTGTTTGTCCAAGTGATGCTGGAAGGGGCGTTGGTTGCCGGCGTTGGCGCGGCGCTGGGTTTGGCGGCGGCGCATCTGGGCGTGGACGTGGTGGCGCAACGTTTGGATCAACTGCGCGACGCCGGCGTGACGGGCTGGGTGTTTTTGCCTCAAGAACTTGTGGTTTTGGCGTTTGCGTTTGGTGTTGGTATTGTCGGCGCATTGATCCCGGCGGTTTGGGCGTATCGGGTTGATTTGGCGAAGACGGTGACTCGATGACATGGATAGCGTTTTTGGCGGCGGTTATTGGGCTGGTCATGGGGACCGCGCCTGCGCGCGCGCAACTGTTGGCCAATGATCCATCGCTGGCGCCGCACGTGGACACCACGGGTTGGTCCACCGCTGAGACGCCGGATGGCGGCCTGTCATGGGCGACACTCGCCACCACGCGTGAGGTCTTGATCGAGGGGTCGTGGTTCACGCGGGCCGTGTTCTCCGACGAAATCCGTCCCTATGACGGAGAGACCGTGCGCATGAACGGGTTTATGGAGCCGCTCGAATATGATGCGGAACAATCCCATTTTATCTTGATGGCCTACCCGCGTGATTGTCCGTTCTGCATCAGTGTGGGGCCAACACAACTGGTTGAGGTGATCACTGTTGAGCCGGTGCCAAACACCTATGATCAGATCACCATTGAGGGGCGCTTTGAACTCGTTGAGGATCCCGATGAGGGCATGTTCTTCAGACTTCATGATGCGCGACAAATCTCTCTTTAACGCTTGAGCTGTTGAGTTCTGCGCTGGGGCGTGTATATCCGCGCGCTCATTGTCATTGGATCTGGCGGGCTTCGGCATGCCTGTCGGACCATGCGCGCCAAGGTGGTCCTTGGTCGCTTTTTCGCCAAGGAGGCTGAAATGTCGAAATTGAAGACCAAAAGCGGGGTCAAAAAGCGCTTCAAGGTGACCGCGTCGGGCCGGATCAAAGCGGCTCAAGCTGGCAAACGTCACGGCATGATCAAACGCACGCCCAAGCAAATCCGACAAAAACGCGGAACCGATACGCTGGAGCCGGCGGATGCTCGGATCGTCAAAAAGTTCATGCCGTACAATCGCTAACACGCGTCGTTGCAAGATTGTCGCTCACAACCCAACACCTAGGAGTGTGACCCCATGGCCCGCGTCACCAAGGGCGGCCAAGCCGCCGGTAAACACCGTAAAGTCGTCAAAGCCGCGAAAGGCTATCGCGGCGCGCGCAGCAAGCTGTTCCGTACAGCCAATCAAGCGGTCGTGCGCGCCTCGCAATACGCCTATATCGGGCGCAAACAAAAGAAGCGGACATTCCGCGCGCTTTGGATTCAACGTTTGAACGCTGCGGCCCGAGCCCATGGCCTCACTTATGGCCGGCTGATTGACGGGTTGAAGAAGGCTGAGATCGGCCTTGACCGCAAAGTGCTGTCAGACATTGCGATTCGGGAGCCTGAAGCGTTTGCGGCGTTGGTCGAGAAGGCCAAAGCTGCGCTTGATGCTGCGGACGCCGAACGCGCCAAGGCTGCATAACGACATATTAGTTTCGCGAAGGCCGGCTAAACTCGCAGCATGTCTGTGCAGTTCGATCCGGCCGAGTTCGTGCGACGCTTGGAAGCGCAGGGCGTGCCCCGCGCACAAGCGCTGGCGCATGTCGACGTGTTGCGTGACACCCTGTTGGGCGGCATGGCGGCGCGCGGCGATGTCGAGCAAGTGAGCGCAGACATTGATGGGCTGCGCGGGACCCTGGTTGAACTGCACGGCCGCGTGGACGGGCTGGCCAGCGGCGTGAGGGCCGATGTGGAGGCGTTGCGCCGGGATCTTGATGATCGTCTGGAGGCGATCGCCGCCCGGATCGTCTTGGCGGCGCCTGAGGAACGTGCGAGCAAACGCAGTGTCGTTGGCTGGGTGCTGGGCGTGGTTTTCGGCTTGATCGGCGGGGGCATGGGCTTTGCCATGGGCGCCATGTTTGAGGCCGAAGCGGCGGCTTTGGGCGCTCAGCTTGCCGAGATGTTGAACATCGGCTAAGGCGCGCGCTCACCCCACGCGGCGCAGCCGATTGATCTGTTTCGCCAAACCGATAGAACCTGAGGTTGTTCTTACTTTTCGAAAGCCTGAGCATGTCTGACGCCGCACTCGACCTTGATGACCTCGACTCCCTTGCTCAAGAAGCGCTCTCGGCGATCGCCGAAGCCACGAGCGAAGCTGGACTGGATGACGTGCGCGTGGCGTTTCTCGGCAAAAAGGGGCGGGTGAGCCTGATGATGCGTGGGCTCGGCAAGATGAGCCCTGAGGAACGGCAAGTGGCCGGCCCGGCGCTCAATGGACTGAAAGACAGGCTCAACGATGCGGTGGCTGAGCGTCGCGCAGCGCTTGAGGACGCGGCGCTTGAGACCCGGTTGGCTGGGGAATCCTTGGATGTCACGCTTCCCGTGCGACCCGAGCCGCGCGGCTCAATCCACCCTGTCAATCAAGTGATGGACGAGCTGATCGCCGTGTTCGCCGAGATGGGGTTCGTCCTGGCCGAGGGCCCCGATATCGAGACGGATTTCAACAATTTCACCGCTTTGAACTTCCCGCCAGGTCACCCAGCGCGGGAGATGCACGACACGTTCTTCCTTAAGGACACCGACGAGAACGGCGACCGGTACGTGCTGCGCACCCACACCAGTCCGGTGCAGGTGCGCACCATGCTGAACGACCAACCGCCGATCCGGATCATTGCGCCGGGGCGCACCTATCGGTGTGACTGGGATGCGACCCATACGCCGATGTTCCACCAGATCGAAGGCCTGGTCATCGATACCGAAACGCATATGGGGCATCTCAAGGGCTGCTTGCTCGAAGCTGTGGCGGCGTTTTTTGAGGTGAGCGACGTGGAGGCGCGGTTCCGGCCGCATTTCTTCCCGTTCACTGAACCCTCAGCTGAGATGGATGTGCGCTACGATAAGGTTGGGGACGAGATCCGCATTGGCCAGGGTGACACATGGATGGAGATCCTTGGCTGCGGCATGGTGCATCCCAATGTGCTGCGCCAGTGCGGACTGGATCCGCAGGTGTATCAGGGCTTTGCGTTTGGCGCGGGCATTGACCGGCTCGCCATGCTCAAATACGGGATGAGTGATCTGCGTCCGTTCTTTGAGCCAGACCCGCGTTGGCTGTCGCACTACGGGTTTACACCCACGCTGGTCCCGAATCTCGCGACTGGGTTGAGCTAGGCGTTTATCGCCGTCTCTGGGGGGCGTTTGGCATGCTCTGACCGCGCGATGTCAAAGCGCCGCCCCACGATTGAGGCGGCGCGACATGGTGGTTCAGCGTTTGGCTCTTACCTAAATGACGTAAACCGAGCCATCGGGGCGCTGGCAGACGCTGTAGACGTCTTCATAGACTTGACCGTTTTGGGTGTACGTCTCGCGCTGCTCAGAACAGCTGTCGCCGCCCGTATTGTACTGGCGGGTTTGCTGGAAGGTGCCCTGGTTGCCGGTGTTGGGGTTGGACCAGGTCGACGAACCTGCCTGGACTGAGGAGGCCAGGGCGGCGTCGCGTCGACCCTTGTCGCGCGCGTCCAGGCGGTTGGCGATCACGCCGCCGGCCACGGCGCCGCCGAGCACTGCGGCCAATTGTTGGGTGTCGTTGCAGCGCGCCAATTCGCACGCCAAGTATCCGCCCACCGCGCCAATGCCGGCGCCGATGAGGGTGTTGTTGTTGATCGTGCCATCGGTGGTTTCACAGCCGGCGGCCAACATGGCCGCGCCAGCAGCTGCGGCGACAAACATACGTTTCATGGATCACGGATCCTCTTGCTGGGGCGGCGAGGTCCCCCCGCCCTTCATTGCCTAAGCAAAATAACCGCGATTGGGGTCGGCTCCAAGCAAAACCCAACGCTGAGGAAATCCCCAACGCCCTGGTCTTGACGGATGGCGCGCGGCTATGGTCCGCGTGGCTCAGTTGGTCCAGTGAGGCGGCAGCAAAGAGGGTGGCGCATGACCCCGCAGGTTTCTCCAGCGATGCTGGCGTTTTCGGCCGCCGTCACACTGGTCGCGGTGTTTCTGGGCGCGATCTTGGCGGCGTGGGCGCGCCGGGATGTGGCCGATCGCAACGTGCGCACGAATGTGGCGATCTCCTTGTTTAACGAGTTTCACGCGCCACAGTTTATTCGGTATCGACATGCCGCGTTTGCTGTGTTGCAAGCGGAAAATGCAAATGGTTTTGTGGCGGCTTTTGCTTCGTGTGCACAGGAACAAGAGGATGCGATCACAACACTTGTTCATTTCTTTGAAAAAGCAGCTTTGCTTTGGGATCAACGTAAAGTCGACCGTCATTTGGTTGTTGGCTTTCTGGGTTCCTACGTTGAAAGCTATGGCGAGATCTTCTTCGCTAAGGATCAGAGTGATGAGTCCGACGCCATGTGGGGTGATCTCGCTCGGCGACTGAAGGCTTTCGTGCGCGCCGTCCAGGCGCACCGGGGCGCCTAGCGGTTGATTGGGCCGGCGAGGCCGGTGTACCTCGGCGGCTTAGACAAATGGCGCGGCGCTGCATAGGCGCCCGCGCGGTGGAGCCCATCATGAAGTTCACCCTGTCGTGGTTGCGCAGCTACCTGAAGTTTGACGTCTCCGTTGAGGCGTTGACCGAAGCCATGACCATGGCTGGACTTGAGGTGGAGGAGGTCGACAACCGCGCTGAGGCGTTGGCGGCGTTCACAACGGCCAGAGTCGTTTCGGCCGAACAACACCCCAATGCTGACAAGCTCCAGGTGTGTCAGGTGGAGACCGTTGATGGGATCAAGGAGATTGTCTGCGGCGCGTTGAACGCGCGCGCCGGTCTGGTCACCGCTTACGCCCCGATCGGGGCCTATGTGCCGGGGATCGATGTCACCTTGGTCAAAAAGCCCGTGCGGGGCGTGGACAGCAACGGCATGTTGTGCTCGGGCGGTGAGTTGAACATTGAGGACGACCCGTTTGGTCTGCGGTTGGCGCGTTTCGATGCGTGGCGCCCGCGGGCCGAAGCGCTGGGCCGTAACGACGAGCAGGCGCTGGCGGATGGCGGGATCCTTGAGCTGCCGGATGAGGCGGGTGTGGGGGCGCCTGTGGCGGGCGTGCTTGGCCTTGATAATCCGGTGATCGACTTTGAGGTCACCCCCAATCGACCCGATTGGCTGGGCGTGGTGGGGATTGCGCGCGATTTGGCGGCGTGCGGTGTCGGCAGTTTTCGCCCCCCCAAGCCAGCCAAGGTGACCAAGACGCATGGGGCGTGTCCCGTCACGATCGCGGTGGATCCAGCATCGGGATGTCCGGCTTTTGCCGGACGGGTCATCACGGGCGTGCGCAACGGGCCCTCGCCGGATTGGATGCAGGCCTGGCTGCGGGCGATTGGGATCCAGCCCAAATCGCTGCTGGTCGATGTGACCAATTTCGTGTCGTTCGACCGAGCCCCGCCGTTGCACGTCTATGATGTGGGCAAGCTGACGG
>CAZADA010000121.1:0-7735 GCA_964483775.1 uncultured Caulobacterales bacterium | reverse complement strand
AGCTGGCGGCTCATAACCGCTAGGTTGGGGGTTCGAGTCCCTCCGGGCCCACCACGCACAATCGTCTGACGCCCCAACGCCCGGCTTAGGCCGTCGCCGCATGGTGCGCCAAAAAATCCTGATACGTTGAGGCAATACCCGCGCGCAAACCGATCTGCGCGCGCCATCCCATGCCCAACAACCGCGAACTGTCCATCAGCTTGCGCGGCGTTCCATCGGGCTTGGACTCGTCTTTCACAAGGTGTCCTTCGAGCCCAACAACCTCCATGACCATACGCGCCAGGTCTTCAATGGCGATCTCGGAGCCAGAGCCTAGGTTGATATGTTGGTCGTCGGAATAATGCTTCATCAAGTAAATCAAACCATCGGCGCAGTCATCGACATGTAAGAATTCACGCAGCGGCGAGCCCGTGCCCCAAATCTCCATTGTGTGCTCGCCCCGGCCCTTCGCCTCATGCGCCTTCCGGATCAGAGCCGGCAACACATGTGAATTCTGCAAATCGTAGTTATCGCCCGGGCCGTACAGGTTTGTTGGCATCGCCGAAATGAAATCCGCCCCATATTGCTTGCGGAAGGCCTCGCAGAGCTTGAGACCGGCGATTTTCGCCACGGCATACCACTCATTGGTGGGCTCCAGCGGCCCGGTCAACAACGCGTCCTCTCGCATCGGCTGTTCGGCAAACTTGGGATAGATGCACGACGAGCCCAAGAACAACAGCTTCTCGACCCCGGCTTCATAACTGGCGTGGATCACGTTCGCCGCGATCATCAAGTTGTCGTACAAAAACTCGGCCGGGTAACTGTTGTTGGCGACAATGCCGCCAACCTTGGCCGCCGGCACGAAAACGGCGTCGGGCCTATGGGTTTTCGCCCAAGCGCGCACCGCCGCTTGATCACGCAAATCAAGCTCATCCCGTCCCGCCGTCAGCACCTCGCCAACGTGTTCACCCGGCAACCGACGACACAGGGCCGAACCCACCATACCGCGATGACCAGGCACCCAGATCCGTTTGCCTACAAGGGAATACAAATCAGTCATATCGATTGTGCCGCACTTTTTCGTCCGCAACCACCTTCAGATCGTTCTCGACCATATCGGCCACAAGCTCCGAGAACGACGTTGTGTGCGTCCATCCCAGCTTGTCGCGCGCCTTGGCCGGGTTGGACAGCAATTGCTCCACCTCGGTGGGGCGGAAATAGCGCGGATCGACGCGCACGCGAACCACGCCCGTCTCGGCGTCACGGCCGATCTCGTCGACACCCTCACCCTCCCAAGCCATCGTGACGCCCACATGCGCGAAGGCGAGCTCGGCGAATTCGCGCACCGAGTGCATCTCACCCGTGCCCAGAACGAAATCGTCAGCCGCATCCTGTTGGACGATGCGCCACATGCCCTCGACATAGTCGCGCGCATGGCCCCAATCGCGCAGCGCGCTGAGATTGCCGAGATACAATGTTTGTTGCAGCCCAAGCTTGATGGCCGCCACCGCCCGAGAGATTTTTCGGGTCACAAACGTTTCGCCGCGCAACGGGCTCTCATGGTTGAACAAAATGCCGTTCGAAGCGTGTATGCCATAGGCTTCACGGTAGTTCACAGTGATCCAGTAGGCGTAAAGTTTCGCAGCAGCATAGGGGCTACGGGGATAAAATGGCGTGGTCTCCGACTGCGGCACTTCCTGGACGAGACCATACAACTCTGAAGTCGAAGCTTGATAGAAACGCGATTTGTTTTCCATACCCAGAATACGAATGGCTTCGAGCAGTCGCAACGTACCCATGGCATCTGAATTGGCCGTATACTCCGGCGTTTCGAAACTCACTTGGACATGCGATTGAGCGCCTAGATTATAGATTTCATCTGGCTGCGTGTCTTGAACCAAACGGATAAGATTGGTCGAATCGGTCAAGTCACCATAATGCAAAAAGAAACGCGCGTCGTCCTGATGCGGATCTTGGTAGAATTTGTCGACTCTTTGGGTGTTGAACGACGACGAACGCCGCTTCACACCATGCACCTCGTACCCCTTGCTGAGCAGCAATTCCGTCAGATAGGCGCCGTCCTGACCGGTGACGCCGGTAATCAAAGCCGTCTTGGACTGTGTCATGTGCGTGATCATCCGCATCGTAAGCAGCGCTGAATGCACTGCGTCAATCTACGGGCGCTGGAATGCAATCGCCGTGCCTGGCGCGACCATGGCCTCCCCGCCCCAAAACTCACGGCATGCGCGCCGTTCCGCCCCTCGCAGCACCACCGCATGAGGCCCTGGCGTGACAATGCCGCCGGCTCCAATGTTCTGTAAAGTGCGCCCGGGCCATGCCAGACGCCGATCGCGAGGCGTCGGCCCCGCCTTCACCCAAAAAAAGCAGTGGCCAGACCACCAATCCTACAGCTTCACGTGGGCGGACGTTTGGCTGTGGACGACACGCGGTGACAGCCGCGCTGCGGCCCACACGACGGATCCGCCCGACCTTGTGCGTCCAACGAGCATGGACGCGCTGGCGAACCATGCCTAAAACAGGCTCGTGTCCGCAACCCAGGAGACGCTCACAATGCGCGCACTTGTCACCGGCGGCGCAGGGTTTATCGGCTCGGCGCTGGTTGAAAAACTGGTCCATGCCGGCAGCGACGTGCTGACGATCGACAAGCTGACCTACGCCGGTCACCGCGACAATCTTGCCTCGGTGGGTAAGGCGGCCAACCACGCCTTCATCAAGGCGGACATCACCGACGCGGCGGCGATCGGCCAAGCGTTCGCGGAGTTCGACCCAGATTGCGTCTTGCATCTGGCCGCGGAGACCCACGTGGATCGCTCCATTGACGGCCCCCGCGCCTTTGTTGACGCCAACATTGTCGGCGCCTTTACCATGCTCGAAGCCGCGCTCGCCCACGGTGGCCGCCACGGCGACCCAGGCCGGGTGCGATTTGTCCACATCTCGACCGATGAAGTGTACGGCGCGCTCGGCGAAGACGGCGCGTTTCGCGAAGACACCCCCTACCAACCCAATTCGCCGTACTCGGCATCCAAAGCCGCGGCCAATCACTTGGCGCGAGCCTGGTGGCGCACCTATGGCCTGCCCGTGGTCACCACCAACGGTTCCAACACCTATGGGCCCCGCCAACACGCCGAGAAGCTGATTCCAACCGTCATCCACAAAGCGCTTTCCGGCGAGGCCATACCCATATACGGCGACGGTCAGCATGTGCGCGACTGGCTCTATGTGGGCGATCACGTGGATGGGATCCTCGCCGCCGCTGAACGTGGCGCGCCAGGCGAGGTCTACAATATTGGCGGCGGCCAAGAACACGAGAACATCGCGTTGGCGCGCCTGATCTGCACCATCCTCGACAGCATCGAACCACGCCATGATGGCAGGTCCTACGCCGAACAGATCACATTGGTCTCTGATCGGCCCGGCCACGATCGCCGCTACGCCGTCGACTGGAGCAAAGCGCACAACGAGCTGGGCTGGTCCCCACGCCGAAACCTGGAAGCTGGCCTGCGTGACACCATCCAATGGTACGCCGCCCGCCACAATTCTGGCGCGCTCAGCGGCGCAAACGGAGCGCGCCTCGGCCTCAGCCGGGCGTCGTAACACCGACGGTCGCCCAGCACGAACGCTCCCAACTGGGACGCAGGCGACCGACATATGCCAAACGGACCGCCGACACGCGACGACCGCTGACGGCGCCTTCCTGCCCTCGGAGTTCGTATGAATTGGAAAGTCATCATTCTGGCCGGAGGATTGGGCACCCGACTGTCGCCGCTGACCGGCGTGACCAACAAACATCTTCTGCCCGTCTATGATAAACCCATGGTCTATTATCCGCTCTCGACCATGATGTTGGCCGGGTTGCGCGACTTCGTGATCATCTCAACGCCCCAGGCCTTGCCGCATTTCGAGACATTGCTTGGCGACGGGGCACCCTGGGGTGTGCGTTTCGTCTACCGCGCCCAAGAACGCCCTGGCGGCATTGCCGAATGTTTTCGCGTCGCCGACGATTTGCTGACCGGCCACAACGTCGCGCTGATCCTTGGCGACAATCTGTTTCACGGTGCAGGATTGCAATTGCGGCTCACCAGCGCCATGGACCAACACGCCGGCGCGACGATCTTCAGCTATGAAGTGACCGACCCGAGCCAGTTTGGCGTTGTCGTGCTTGATGAGGATGGACGCCCGCTCGCGCTCGAAGAAAAACCACACCACCCCCGGTCAAACATGGCCGTACCGGGGCTGTACTTCTATGACGCCGACGTCGTCGGTATTGCACGGACACTGACACGCTCAGCCCGCGGCGAGCTTGAGATCACCGACGTGAACCGCGCCTACCTCGATCAGCAGCGCTTGCGGGTCCTGCCCCTCGGTCGTGGTACGGCGTGGCTCGACGGAGGCACGCACGCCACCTTGTTCGAAGCGGCCCAATACGTGAAAGTTGTCGAAGATCGTTCGGGGTTGAAAATCGGCAGTCCCGAAGAAGTCGCCCTGCGCAAGGGGTTCATCACCAGCGCCGAACTCGCCGCCGTACTGAAAGACAAGCCCAACTCTCAGTACTATGACTATCTGCGCCAACTGACCCAGGCCGTCACATCGCCGGCCGCCCCAGCTGAGGCGCCCGGCACTTAGGCCGCGTTCGCTGGCGACTGTCGGTAGATGGCGTTGTGTTCATCCAGCAGCACAACGGTCGGCTCATGAGCGCGCGCTTCATCCGCATCCATTTGAGCAAACGCCGCCACGATCACACGATCGCCCGGCTGCACCAACCGCGCCGCCGCGCCGTTCACCGCGACCGACCGCCCCCCGCGCGGCGCTGAAATGGCGTACGTCGTGAACCGCTCGCCATTGGTGATGTTCCACACATCCACGCGCTCGTGGGGCAAGATGCCCGACGCATCGAGCAAATCATGATCGATGGCGATCGATCCTTCATAATCAAGGTCAGCCTGGGTCACGACGGCCCGGTGCAACTTGGCCTTCATCATCGTGATGAGCATGATTAAGCTCCTTTGACGTTGCCAAGCACATGGGCGAACCCGTCAAACTTGGCAAGTCATAAGCTCTCACATCCGCGACAGACGTCAGCAAATGGAGCCGTTTGGTATCCAGTCAACTGATGATCAGCGACCGTTTAGCGGCGCTCAAGGGCGTTTGCCGCCGATGTGAAGACGTCATCATTGACCTGCGCGGTTGCCGCTGCGCCTCCGAGACTAGGCCAAGGGGACATAAATGAACGTGCGCAATCGCTCCGTTGGGGTCGTGGTGGGATCGTCCACATAGTGCTCGATCGAAGGTCTCTCGTCCGCCCACTGCTCACCGTTTTCTGGCAGCCAGGCGTCCATAATGTACGCATAGGTCTCGCGCAGCGCTTCGTAGGGACCGACATGGGTGAACACAGCCGCACGCTGCTCAGACGTTTTCACCTCATCGAGGCTTTCATCGTCAATGCTGACCCCATCCGGAATGGCGATACCGCCCGCGCTGCGCAAATCGGCCTCAGCGACCTGCCCGGGATCATCGTAATAGATCCCCACCACCATGGCGTCCGGCCCGATCAAACCCTTCTGGCCCGCCCAGCCTACGGCCGTCTCAATCGCTTGGGCGATGCCCTCATATGGTCCGCGATGCGACTTGACCACAAAGCGCCACGGCCCCACCGACTTCACCTCAACGGCAACGCTCATCACTCACCTCAAACATCCGCAAATTCGAAAAAGCGTACCAAACTCGGCCAACAATGTCAGCGCGCCAACGCCGCCTCTGGCAAAAAGGACCAAGATCATGCCCGCGTGGCCAATACGCCGCTCATCCACCCGCCAGGCCGAGCGCGGCCTGCACATCGTGGGTCCAGCCAACGTACACCGCGCCATCCGCGGTCACGATGACCGGCCGCTTGACCAAGGTTGGATGGGCGCTCAGCAACGCTGCGGCTTCAGCGCCTGTGCTGGCCGCCGCGCGCTCGTCGTCAGACAGGGCGCGCCAGGTTGTGGATTTGCGATTCACCAAGGCGTCAACGCCCACGGCCTGAAGCCAGATCGGCGCGAGCGTCGCCAGATCCGCCTCAGCGCGCACATCAACAAACGCCGCAGAAACGCCCCCCGAAGCCAGCGCTTTCAAAGCCTTACGGCACGTATCGCACGTTCTCAGTCCATAGAGCGTCACCATGACACGGCTCATTTCCCGATTCGCGGCGCAGGTTCACCCCGCGCGAGGTCAGTCAATTCATAAACGCCGGAGTCATGTGTCGAAAGGCAAAGCGTTGTTTTGCGCATAACCGAATGTGGAGAACACCGATACTCCCCGTCAACGCCCGCGCGACGCGGATATGGAGCGGCGGATCATGCAACGGGCGTTGCAAACTTCGCCAGAAACTCGATGATCGCTCTCAGAGCGGGGCTGTTGCCGTGCGTTGCAACGAACTGCAACAGCACCTCTTTATGCCGCGCCACAAAGTAGCCAAACGTCGCCAGAATTCCCAGTTCCGCCGTCTTCACCGCCGCCGTCTTCACCACCCAACCGCCGCCCCGCGCGACCGCAATCGTGCTGGTGCGCAGCGCGAAAAATGTGCCGCCAACCAGTTTCGACACCACGTTTGACAGGGTCTGGCGCGCCTGCGACCGCGCTCGGCGATCATGGAGCCCGCTCTCCTCAGTGATCTCCGGCGCGTCTGCGACAATCGCTTCCACCGCTTCACGCGCCTCGGGCGTCAAGATCTCCCGATCGGCTTGGACGGCCTCAAACACCGCACGCTCGCTGTCCTGAGCGCCCGGCGCCAGCAGTTCAGCAAGATCGCTCGGTTGCGCATCGAGCGCCGCCATCCGCTCATGGCTGGCGATCATCCGGCCCGCGATATCGAGCGCGGCTTCAACATCGGTGCGAAAGTCCGTGGGCCAGGGCGGCGCGTCAAACTCGTCACCGGCGGCGAATGCGCGGTCATCATTGTCGCGCGCGCGGCGCACTCTGTTGGTGCGCGCCCAAAACTGAAACGGGTTGACCGCCTGCGATGGATCGGCGGGCACAGCATCAAGCAGTGAAGCGAACGGTCCCTCCCGCCCCTTCATGGCGTTGCCTTCGGAGGTTTCGCAAAACTGGACCAGCCCCTGGAGCAGGCTGCGCAACTCGGGAGCTAAACCTTCCAGCGCATCATCGTCGGCCTCAGCGTGAACGGGCGCCAGATCGATCGGGCCGTCATGCTCCGGCGGGCCGCGAAACACGGGCGCCGGAGGCCGTTGTGGCGGGACATCAGCCTCCTCCACCTGGGGCGCGGGCAGTTCGGAGGTATCGTCTTCGGCCGGTTCATCGCCAGCGCCCTCAACGCGGGGGCCGCGGAAGCGTTGTTCGATCTGGGCGAGGAGCGGGTTGATGGTTTTGGGGCCTGCGCGCCATTGCGCCTCGGTGGGCTCCAGCACGCGGGCCAGTTCCAGTTCTTCAATCGGGTTCGCTTCGCCGGCGAGGCGGCGCTCATACCAGTCCGTCCACACCCACCAGGGGCCGTCTTGCGCATCTTGAGCGTGCAGTAAGACTTTGAGCCGCGCCCAATCGTCGGCGAGCCCGTTCGGCATGGCGCCCTCGCTCCATAGCGCGGACAAACCCACGCCCTCCAAAGGTGCTTCGCTCACCAATTGAGCATCAGCCGACAGGGCGGCGTAGGTGGCGGCGTCGGCGGCGTAGGCGGCGTCGGCGGCGTAGGCGGCGTCGGCGGCGTCGGCGCGGGCGGCGCGGGCGGCGGCGGTGGTGGCGG
>CAZADA010000120.1:0-7862 GCA_964483775.1 uncultured Caulobacterales bacterium | reverse complement strand
GCCAGGAGAGCGCCAAGCGCGCGCTCGAGGTCGCCGCCGCGGGTGCGCACAACCTCTTGATGGTCGGCCCGCCGGGCGCCGGCAAGTCGATGCTCGCGCAGCGCATCCCGGGGCTCCTGCCGCCCCTCGACCCGCACGAGATCCTCGAGATCAGCATGATCCGCAGCGTCGCGGGCGCCTTGAAGGACGGGGCGCTGTCGCCCGAGCGGCCGTTCCGCAGCCCGCACCACGGCGCCTCGATGGCGGCGCTGATAAATATGGGGGATTGTTTGAAGATCGAACTCGACCGTTGGAACGTCAAAGTGCAAGTGATCACGCCGGGGTTTGTCGAAACACCGGCCCAGGACGACAACACGTTCCCCAAGCCGATGATGATCAGTCCAGAAAAAGCGGCCAAGCTGATCGCTAAGGGGCTGAAACGTAAGACGTTCGAGGTGACCTTCCCGAAAGGCTTCACCATGCCGCTTCAGTTGATCTACGCCTTGCCCAAGAACTGGTATCTGGCGCTTGTCAAACGCCAGACCCGGTGGAACACCGCATTGCCGGATGATGCGGAACCTGGCGGAGAGTATGGGCCCTAGCCCGCAAACGGGGCGACGCGTTGCGCTGCAGGCTGGTTTCGGCCAGGCTGGGGTATGACGAACGCGGTTTTGCTCCCCCTTGTGGTTTTGGTGGCGTGGTCTTTGGTCATGGGCGCGTGGGCGACGGCGACGCGTGTGAGCGCAATGCGCAAGGCGCGCATTCATCCGGAAAAAACGCGGCACACACGGGGCTCGGTCTTGGACACGCTGCCCTCTAGCGTTCGGCAGATCGCAGACAACTACAATCATCTCATGGAGCAGCCGACGATTTTTTACGCCATTGTCTTGGTGATTGCGCTGAGCGGTGGGGCGGGCGGTGTCGATGTGGGATTGGCCTGGGCGTATGTGGTGGTGCGCATCACGCACTCGATTTGGCAGGCCACGGCGAATGTTGTGATGGTGCGGTTTTATCTGTTTATGGGCTCGGCGCTCTTGCTGATCCCGTTGACGGGGCGCGCGTTGTATTTGCTGACTGCGGGGTGACACAAGGCCCCGGTCGGTGTCGACCGAGGCCTTGGCCATGTGGCGGTCCGTTCAGCTTAAGCAGGCTTGCGGAACTTCAAGGTCATGCGATCGGTTTCGCCAATGGCGAGGTTGGCCCGACGGGTGGTTTCATCGTCTACACGCAAAGACGGGGGCAAACGCCACACGCCGATGGTATGATCTGTGAGGTCTTTGGGGTTGGCGTTGATTTCACTGGCGGCTTCAAGGACAAAGCCGGCCGCCTCAAAGGCTGCGACCACATCGCTTTGTTTGATGTAGCCTTGGTTGCCCAGCGCGTCCTCGGCGCTGGCGTCTTCGCGGGCGCGGTGCTGGACGACCGCAGCCACGCCGCCGGGCTTCAAGAGGTCATAGGAGGCCTGGGCGGCAAGCTCCATTTCGCCGCCTCGAGACATGTGGTGCAAGGAGCGGGAGTGGAAGACGACGTCGGCGGCGCCGATCACCTCTTCAGGCACGGCGTCCCAAAGAAAGGCGCCATCAACGTCGTAGCGCTCGCCGGCCCAATCGGCTTCGGCAACGGAGGTCGGGAAGGTATCGGGAAAGGCCGAGATGACGGTGATGAACCGCTCAGGGAAGATGCGTTCGGCCAGCTCCACCGGATAGTGCAGGCCATAATAGGTCCCCTCATCGCCGAGGTAGGGGAGGATGATTTTGGTGTAATACCCGTTGGCGCTCGGAAGGCTCTCGACCACGGTCATGCCGGGCTCAACACCAAAAAACGCCATGGTTTCTGCGGGGTGGCGGAACACATCGCGTGCGCGGTCCTCGTCCCGGCGTGAGTGCTCAAGCACCGCCGTCAAGCGGCCCTTGGCGTAGTCGGGCAAGGCGTTTTGGCTTGATGCGGTTTGCGCAGGGCCAGCTACGCCGTCGACGGCGCAGCCAGCGATGAAGGCGCAGGCCATCGCGGCCGCGCCCAAACGAACAGTCAGTCTCATGGGGTCCCTCTCATAGCGCGTGCGGCTCGCGGCCACACTGACTGAGGAGATGGGGCCCAACCGCCGTTATGTCGAGCGCTGCAGGGTAAATTGGCCCACATCAATGCGGCCCGTGCGGAAGCCGGCTTCGCAATAGGCTAGATAATAGGTCCACAGCCGACGAAAGCGCTCGTCGAACTTGGCGTTCATGGCGCGGATTTCGTTCCAGGCTGAGCTGAACTTGTCCCGCCAGCGCTTCAGGGTTTCGGCGTAGTCCTGACCGAAGGTGTGCGCGCTGCGCCAGTCAAAACCCGCATGCCCTGCGAGGGTCTTCAGCTTTGAGGGGCTGGGCAGCATGCCGCCGGGGAACACGTAACGTTGGATGAAATCGACGCGCTTGCGATAAATGTCGAACAGATTGTCGTCGACGGTGATGATTTGAAGGCAGGCTGGACGGCCCGGTTTGAGAACTTGGTGCACCTTTTCAAAGTAACCAGGCCAATACTTCTCGCCAACAGCTTCGAACATCTCGATGGAGGCCACGCCGTCATACTGTCCTTCGACGTCGCGGTAGTCACACAGGCGAATGTCGACTTTATGGTTGAGTTGGCGTTCGAACAAACGCTGGCGTGCAAAATCATACTGCTCGCGGCTGATGGTTAAACCGGTGACTTTAGCGCCTCGTTCTTGCGCGACGTATTCGGCAAAACCGCCCCATCCCGATCCAATTTCGAGCACGTGACTGGTTTCTGTGACATCCAAGCTGTCGGCGAGAGCGGTGTATTTGTTGCGTTGCGCCATGGCGAGCTCATCAGTGGGTGATGCAAACAACGCCGATGAATAGGTCATGGTCTCGTCGAGCCAGAGCTCGTAAAATTCATTGCCCAAATCATAGTGTGCGTAGATGTTCTTCTTTGCCCCGGCGCGCGTGTTACGTCGCAAAACGTGATAAGCCCAATGCGCGATCTGAGCCAGTGGTTTGCCGCGGAGAAATTGTCCCAAGTCTTCGAAATTCCGGGAAAACAGATCCAGAACAACAGAGATGTCTTCGCTGTCCCACATGCCGGCCATGTAACTCTCAGCAAAACCGAGATTGCCGCCGGTGAGCACGCGTTTCGGGCCGCGCCAATCACGGATGGTCAGTTGGGCGTCTGGGCCGGGTTGCTCGCTGTCAAACACCAAAGTGGTCCCGTCCGGTGTCGTCACGCGCAGCCGGCCGCTGGTCAGATGCAACACCGCGCGCGCGGCGATCTGAAAGGACAGGGGAGCGCCAGGCACCGCAGCGATGCTGTCGCGCGTGGCTCGTGTTATCGATTGTGTGTCCAATCGCGTCATTGGCCCAGCTCCGGTCGCGTCTGTGTTGTCACCCTTCGACCGCCGCAGCGACGCTGACGGGCGGCGGTGGTGCGGGGCGATTGTGATATCGTGCGCCCTTCAGCCACAATCGCAAAGCCTGCCAGTGGATACCGGTGATGGCGGCGTGTGTGGACAAGGGCTGGCGTGCGAAGACTGCCAGGGCCGCGGCGCTGGTCAAGTCTCGCGCTGCAGCCACATGGCTGGCTGCAAAGACCGTTTTTCCATCAAGGTCATAGCGGATGGACAGCCCGTAACGCCCGTCGGGGGCATGTAGGCGGAAGGCGTAGGCGCCTTGGTCGGGAAAAAACGGCGAGACATGAAAGACTTTGCGGGTGGCTTGGCGCTCGACCGCGGTGTTTTGGGCGCTGGCGGCGTAGGCGTGGGCGTCGCCAAATGTGTTGTGCACGTCGTAAATCACGCCGCGCAGATCCCCTTGGGGTCCATGGCCGAACCACACCGACAGGGGGTTGAACACATAACCTAGCACGCGGGGAAAACACAAAAGCCGGATGGGGCCGCCATCCAAATTGACGCCCGCCTTCTCCAATGCGGCCTCAGCCCAGGGCCGCAGGGGTTCGTTACGCCGTCCCCCGACATCGCGCTCATAAAAGCTGAACAGATTGAACCGATTGATCGAGAATAGGCGGCTTTGGCGGCTGGCTTCGGCCAGGCGATCGACGTCCATAAGCACCGACGCCGTACGGTAGCGAAACCGGTGGGCAAACGGTTGCAGGCGCGCATGCATGGTGCGGCCGAGATAAAACTGGATCGCCGGGGCTTGGGTCATCTCACCAAAGCCATCTGGCCGGCGCCGGCCTCGTCGTTGGGTCCGGGCACAGCCCACGGTCCGCCGTCCACATCGCCATCAGCAAACTCCCACGGGATTTGGCCGCCGAGCTTCAGCGCGACGCGCAAGCCCGAGCGCAATCCATCTTCATGGAAACCATAACCGAGCCAGGCCCCGGCGAACCAGGTGCGCTGTACGCCTTGGATGCGATTGAACACACGCTGGGCGGCGACGGCCGGTCGGTCGAATTGGGGGTGGTCGTAGCGGAAACGCGCGAAGGTCAACTCGGGATCAATGGGCGTGGAGGGGTTCAGGGTGACAAACACCGGCTTGTCGGCGGGCAACCAGCGCTGGAGCCGGTTCATATGGTAGGACACTTCAACGGTCTCAGTGTCCTCGGCGTGGCGATAGTTCCAGGCGGCCCAGGCCTTGGCGGCGCGCGGCATGACCGAGGCGTCGCGGTGCAAGATCGCTTCATTGGGGGCGTAACGGATGGCGCTCAAATACGCGCGCTCGTCGTCGCTGGGGTCGGCGAGCAGGTTCAGGGTCTGGTCGCTGTGGCAGGCGAAGATCACGTGGTCAAACCGCTCTGGCGCGCCATTGCGTGGTTGCAGCCACACCCCGCCAGCATCGCGGTGGGCGCGCTCAACCGGGGTGTTGAGTTTGATGCGGTCGGTGAGCAAGGCCGCGATCTTATTGACATACTCACGGCTTCCCCCGGCCACGGTGCGCCAAGGACTGTCGGCCGGTCGGCGGATCTGCAGAAGGCGGTGGTTGTCAAAGAACTTCAGGACGGTCGCGGCGGGTTGGGCGCCCATGCCGTCCTGGCTGGTGGACCAGATGGCTGCGCCCATGGGCAGCAGATAGCGGTCACGGAAGGCTGTGCCGAAGCGATGGCGCTTAAGGTATTGATCGAGTGAAGCTTCTCCGATGGAGTCGGCTTCCAAGTCGCGGCGGGCTTGGGCGTTGAAGCGGACAATGTTGCGCAGCATGTTGAGGAATGAGGGGCGCAGGAGATTACGCTTTTGGGCGAACACGCCGCCGGCTTCTGAGCCCCATTCAACGCCGTCATCGCTAAAGCCGAACGACATGTTGGTCTTGGCTTCCTCGACATTGAGCGCGGCGAACAACCCCAACAAGTTTGGGTATTTCAGCGTGTTGAACACGATAAACCCAGTGTCCACCGAAAGCGGCTCGCCGTCATAGGTGATGTCAACCGTGTTGGAGTGACCGCCTAAGCGGTCGCGGGCTTCCCACACTTCGATGTTGGCGGTGTCCTTCAGGGCGAAGGCCGCGCCGAGACCGCTGATGCCTGAGCCGATGATGGCGATGCGGGGTTTGGCCATTTTGGCGTCTCCATTGTGCGGCGCGCAGCGCCTTTTGTTGGCGGAGGGCGGTCAAGCCAGCGTCTTGAGGCTCTCAAAGGCGTCCAGCGCGCGTTGGCGACCGGCGGCGTGGTCAATGATGGGCGCGGGATAGGTGTCGCCCAGGCAGACGCCCGCCGCGCTCAGCTCAACGGGACTGGCTTTCCAGGGTTGATGCAGGAGCCCGTTGGGAAGCTGAGCAATCTCGGGACACCAGCGGCGGACGTACGCACCGTTAGGATCGAAGCGTTCAGCCTGGCTGGTGGGATTGAACACGCGAAAATAGGGCGCGGCGTCTGCGCCCGAGCCGGCGATCCACTGCCAACTGGCGGCGTTGTTGGCGAGGTCGGCGTCAACCAGCGTGTCCCAGAACCAGTCTTCGCCATGGCGCCAGTGCAGCATGAGGTGCTTGACCAAGAAGGAGCCGACAATCATGCGCACGCGATTGTGCATCCACCCGGTGGCGTACAATTCGCGCATGCCCGCATCGACGATGGGGTAACCGGTTTGGCCGGTTTGCCAGGCCTTAAGCTGAACGGGGTCGTCGCGCCATGGAAAGGCGTCGAACTTGGTTTGCAGATTGGCCTCGGGGAGGGTCGGATTGTGGTACAGCAGCGAATAGGAGAATTCGCGCCAACCGAGTTCGGACAGAAACTTGTCCATGTCTTTGGTGTGGCCATGGTCAAGCGCGTGGGTGCGCGCGGCGACGGCGATCTGGCGGGCGCTGATCTCACCCCAACGCAAATGCGGGCTAAGACGTGAGGTTGAGCTTGCGCCGGGAATGTCGCGCTGAGTGCTGTAACCGGCCAGGCGCGCGCGCAAAAAGTCATCCAGCCGGGTTTGCGCGGCCGCTTCGCCGATGGTCCACGTGTCGCGCAGTCCGCCAGCCCAATCGGGTCGTGTCGGCAAAAGCCCCCAATCGTCCAAAGTGTCGCTTGGCGACGCGGCGGCCGGCAGCGAGTCCGGCGCGGCGATGGCGTGGTCCGGGAGCCCGGCCTGCAGACAGGCGCGCCAAAACGGGGTGAACACCCGGTAGGGATCACCAGAACCGTTCGTAATCCGCCACGGCTCAAACAGCAGCGCGCCATTGTGGCTCTGGACGTGGACGGCGGCGGCTTTCAAGGCGGTTTTGATGGCGGTGTCGCGCGCTATGGCGGCCGGTTCATAGCACCGGTTCCAATGGACTTCGGCGGCGCCAATGTCTGCGGCGAGGTTGGGGATCACGTCTTCAGGGCGTCCGCGGCGCAGGGTCAAGGCGCCGCCGCGGCGACTGATCGTTTCGCTGAGGGCGGACAAACTGTGGTGCAGCCACCAACGCGCCGCCCCGCCGAGGGCCCAGTCATCCGAGGCTGTGTCGTCCAGCACAAACACGCACGCGAGGGGGCGCCCGGATTCCACCGCGGCCGTCAGCCCGGGATTGTCAGCCAAGCGCAAGTCCTGGCGAAACCAGAAAAGCGCGGGGGCGTCAGCAGGATGGTTCAGTTCGGCGGTCACAGGTCACGGGCGCTCTGCAAACATTTCGTCACGGGATGTGATACGCAGCATGTCCGCCTGCGGATGCGTGCGCCATGGCGCTCGTCGGGTGTTCGCATTGTCAGTCCACAGTGCGGCGGGCTAAGAGGGCGTCAAACACAGCCGAAAACTCTGATGCGGAGACACCCCCCGATGACCCGCCATGAAACCATTGCCGTTCAACCCAACGCCGTCGTCGAAGTGGGCGCGGATTTGGCCCATCCGGTGCGTTTTGGTCAGGACTTGCCCGTCGCGTTCATCGCCGGACCCTGCCAAATGGAGAGCCGCGAGCACGTGCTTGAAACCGCCAGCGCAATCAAGGATATCGGCGTGAGGCTCGGCGTTGGCGTCGTGTACAAAACCTCGTTCGACAAGGCCAATCGCACCAGCCTGCATTCGGCGCGCGGCATGGGGCTTGAGGCGGCTTTGCCGGTGTTTGCTGAAATTCGCGAGACGCTGGGCGTACCCTGCATCACGGACATCCACACCGCTGAACAGTGCGCGCGCGCGGCCGAAATCGTGGACATGCTGCAGATCCCAGCCTTCTTGTGCCGGCAAACCGATTTGCTGGTGGCCGCAGCCGCCACGGGCAAAGCCATCAATGTGAAGAAGGGGCAGTTCCTCGCGCCGTGGGACATGAAGAACGTGCTCGCCAAGATCACTGGCGCGGGCAACCCGAACGTGCTGGCGTGCGAGCGCGGGGCGAGCTTTGGCTACAACACGCTGGTCACCGATTTCCGCGGACTGCCGACCATGGCGAGCTTTGGCTCTCCGGTGGTGTTTGATGCGACCCACAGCGTGCAGCAGCCCGGCGGGCAGGGTGGGTCCTCTGGCGGTCAGCGCGAAT
>CAZADA010000119.1:0-8111 GCA_964483775.1 uncultured Caulobacterales bacterium | reverse complement strand
AATCTGCGACTCATCGCCATGGGCGGCGTCAAGATTCAGCGTGATCGGCGACCAGGTCGATCGGGCGGCAACGCCGTCCGCCAAGATGGCGAGAAACACCTCGATGGTGCGCTCGGCTTCTTCGCGCGGGACCGCGGACGCCATTGCGCCGATCCAATCGAGCATGCCGAACAACCAGAAGGTCGTCGGCTCGGGACGTCCGATGGGCGCGCCAACATCGTCCATCCAGCGCTGGACCAAGTCGTTCACCAGCGCGACTGTGTCGAACATCCCCTTGCCGATCGCGTGCCCCTGCGCGCCTAGCAAAACGTCGGGATGGAGGATGGCGGCGACGTACGGACGTTGTTTGGCCGCGATCTCCAAGCGTCGGGCGCAATAGGTCCGGCAAAACGTCACGAGGCGGTCGGCGGGCGACTGCGCGGTTTGCGAGGCGGCTTGGGCCACATCGGACAACAGCGCGCAGCTCTCACGGTACACCGCAGCGACAAGCTCGTCCTTGGTCGCAAAGTAATAGCCGATGCTGGTCTTGGTCAGGCCCAGCCGACCGGCAATGTCCTCAAGCCGGGTAGCCGAGACGCCATCATGATCAAACAACTGAGCCGCGGCCGCGATGATCGCAGCGTGCTTTTGCTGGCGCTGTTGTTCGCGCGAGAACGGCGAGCTGTGATCGGGAAACTGGGGACGCACAACGCTCATTCTGATCCTTGACCTTAGCTGTTGCTTCTACAGCGCTTAGGACGCCAGCGCGCCCATGGAACGGGGTGCGTGACGCATTTGCAATACCAGCGGCCGACAATTTGTACCAGCTGTATGTTCTTCATTGACAGCGTCGGAACTTTCAGCCCACCGTCGGAGAACGCGGGAAAACGCGACCATAAGATGTTTAGGGGAGGACAGTTATGGCTCGATTGCGATTGATGAATCTTCGTTACGGCATCGCCGCATCCGCCTTAGTTTTGGGCGCGACCGGCGCAATGGCTCAGGACGCTGACGAGGACGCCGACGACGAGGCGCGCACCACCGACCGCATCGTTGTCACAGGTTCGAACATCGCCGGCGCGTCCGATTCTGGCGCCATCGCGGTGACGACCATCAGCGAAGAAGAACTCGACACCCTCGGCCAACCGTCAACCGGTGAGCTGTTTGAGAATTTGCCCCAGGTTGGCGCGTTCGAAATCAATGACGCGGCCGATGGACCCAATGATGCGCGCGGCGACGTGGCGACCGTGAACCTGCGCGGCCTGGGCAGCGGGAGCACCCTGATCCTGTTGAACGGCCGACGGATTGCCGCCCATGGCGCCTTCCAAGACGTCTCGACCCAAGGCAGCGGCAATGTTCCGCGCACCGTGACCAATGTGAACGCCTTTCCCTCCGCCGCGATCAGCCGGGTCGAAGTGCTGCGCGACGGAGCCTCAGCGCTCTATGGTTCAGACGCGGTGGCCGGTGTTGTGAACACCATCTTGTCCACCGACTTTGACGACCAGCGCTTGACGTTGCGGTATAGCGGCATTGAGGGCACCGAGGAGCGCGAAGCCTCCATCGACTTTGCGACGGGCCTCTCATTTAATGACGACGACACCCGGGTTGTGTTGGTTGGTTCGTACTTTAATCGCGAAGGGCTCTTTTACACCGAGCTCGATGAGCAATTCAGCAATGTTGATAAGCGCGCCTTCCTCGGTGACAGCCCCTACGCGACGGCCAACACAGACTTTCGCAACACCTCGACCCGCTCCCCCTTCGGTCAGTTTCGCGTCGGCGTGCTCACCGAAGAAGGCGCTTGGGACCCGATTGACGTGGGCGCGTTGACGGCCAGCGACGGCGACTTCCACGTCCAGCCCTGTGACTTTGCCGGCACCCGCGAAGAACTGGGAACGTTTGACCCGCTTGTCGGCTGTGTGGGTCTGGATGACGGCAATCTGAACACGACGTTGCGCTTTGATTTCAACTCGTTCCAGCCCGTCGACTCGTTCGGTGAGGGCCAGGAGATCACGCTCGACGCGCAAAGCGCCCAGGGCCGTCAGGCCATCTCGGACGCCGATCGTTACAACGCCTATCTGTTGGCCGAGCACGATTTCGCCAATGGCCTGCAGGCGTTTGGCGAGTTCCTCTTCTACCACTCGGAAACTGAGAGCCAGCGCGCCGCCCAGCCGATCGATGAGGGCTTGGCGTTTGTCGTCGTGCCCCGGCAGAACTATTGGAACCCGGTTGGCGCCGTCACCAGCCCCAACCGTGTGGGGGGCATCGACGCGCCTGACGAGGGGCTGGACGTGCGCATCGACCGCTATCGTCCCACCGAAATGGGGCCGCGGATCTTTGGCGTTGAATCGACGACGTTCCGGGCGCTCGCCGGCCTGCGCGGGGAACGCGCGGGATGGGACTGGGAAGCCGCCGCGTTCTATAGCGAGAACAACACCGAAGACACCTCGCGCAACCGGATTTCTAAGACCGCGTTCCAGGAGCTTTTGAATCTCGACACGCCCGACGCGATCAATGTGTTTGGCGGGCCCAATTCGATCACCCAATCGCAGCTTGATCAAATCCGGATCAGCGTGACCAATGAAGGTTCAACCACGCTGGCCGGGGCGGACTTCCGCGTGTCGCGCAATGATCTGTTCGCGTTGCCAGCCGGCGATGTGGGCGCGGCGTTTGGCGCTGAATGGCGCAATGAAGGCTACGAAGAAGATCGCGATCCGCGCCTTGACGGTACGGTTCAGTTTACGCTGGGCACGGGGGATGTGTCGGACGTCTCGGACGTCGTTGGGGTCAGCCCGACCATCGACTCGGACGCCAACCGCAACGTCTTTGCGGCCTTTGGCGAGGTGTTGGTGCCGGTGTTGCGCTCTGACCACCCCACATTTGTCAATGAGCTGAACCTGCAGTTCGCGGCGCGCGCGGAGTATTTCGACGATATCGAAGAAAGCGTGGTCAAGCCCAAAGTGGCGGTCTCCTACTTCCCGGTGGAGTGGTTCAATGTCCGCGCGGCCTACAGCCAAGGGTTCCGGGCCCCGAACTTGGTCCAACTTAACCGCGGCGACATCAGCCGATTGAACCAGGGCATTGTGGACTCGGCGCGGTGTGACGTGACCGACGGTGAGTTTGACTGCGGTGATACGTTCAAACCGGTGGTGCGCCTGTCCAACCCCGATCTGGAGCCGGAAGAAACCGAGACCTATGTGATCGGTCTGACCGTCAACGAGCCGTTTGATGTGCCTGGCGTTGAGCGGTTCTCGTTCTTTGTCGACTATTGGAACCTCGATCAAACCGACATTATCGGGATTGTCGATCCCGAGCTGATCTTGGATTTGGACGCCGCCTCGATCAATGCTGGCGGGTCGGGCAGCCTTCTGGTGGAGCGTGCCGGGCTTACGGCCGAAGACGTCACCGCCTTTGACGCTTACAACATGGCCAATCCAGACGCGACGCTGGTCCCGGCAGGCCAAGTGCTGCGCATCACCAACCCGTACGTCAACTTGGACGGCCAACAGACCGACGGGATCGATTTCGGCCTTAGCGCGGCGTTTGAATCCAGCACGCTGGGTGATTTCACGTTCCGCGGCGAGGCGACCAAGCTGTTGAGTTTTGATGTCATTCCCGGCGCTGCGGCCGCTGGGGTGCTGGCCGACGACGATCCGTTCTTCGCCACAGGTTCGGTGGAAGACGTTCAAGGCGGGACCACCGCGGTGGACCGCGTCGAGGTCAACGGCAATCCTGAATGGCGCGCCTTGGCGAGTGTGACCTGGCGGAAGAACAATTGGGGCGCCGGGGCGTCGATGCGCTACGTCAATGGCTTCTTCGACACGAGCGCTGACCCTGATCTCGACGATGACGGCGAACCGGATTTCTTCCGCGTTGACCGTCAGACCCGGGTCAACACCTATGTCGATTATCGCTTCCGGCCCACGTTCGGCGTCGGCGACTCCCTGCGCTTGCGCGTGGGGGTGAACAATCTGTTCGACCAACCCCCGCCGCTCGCCGATGAAAGCACGGGATTGTTCCGCTCGGTCCATTCGATCAAGGGGCGTGAGTATTACGTGCAGCTGCGCGGCACATTCTGATCGCGTCTGGGTCTGGCTGCACCCGCCTCAACACACGGCGCCGCGCGCCGGGTTGAGGCGGGCGTACGCCCTTCCTGTTTCGGAGAGCGGCAATGACGGCGCCACCCCCCGCTGAGCCTGAGTTTTACCAACGCGCTGGACTTGTGGCTGGCCCGATTGTGGCGGTGCTCATTGCTGGGGCGTTCTCCCCGCTGGCGCTCGGGCTTGGGCCGTCTGACCTGACCCACCAGGCGGTGCTCGTCGGCGCCATTGGGCTGTTGATGGCGATTTGGTGGGCGACCGAGGCCATTCCCGTTCCAGCTACGGCGTTGATCCCGCTGGTGGCGTTTCCATTCGTTGGGATCGAAGTTCCCGACGCTGCGGGCGTGGGCGATGCACGGATCTTGGGGCTGCGCGACTTTGCCGCCGAATATGCGCGCCCTGTGATCTTCCTGTTTTTCGGCGGTTTCATCATGGCCATCGCCATCGAACGCTCTGGGCTGCATCGGCGCTTGGCCTTAGCGGTGTTCCAGATCGTAGGGGCGAACTCGCGCGCGCTGGTGGGTGGTTTCATGCTGGCCGCGGCGCTGGTGAGCATGTGGATCTCCAACACCTCCACCACGCTGATGCTGTTGCCGGTCGCGGTATCGGTGGTGACGGTGATTTCAGAAACCATGCCCGAGCTGGAGCTGAGACAGCGCAGCCATTTCGCCATCGCGCTGTTGCTGGGCTTGGCCTATGGGTCAACCTTGGGAGGGCTCGCCACACTGGTGGGCACGCCGCCCAACGCGTTCATGGTCGGTTACATGGCCGAAAATCACGGCGTGGATATCAGCGTGGCGCGATGGATGTTGGTCGGGCTTCCCGTCAGCATGACCCTGTTGCCGCTGGCGTGGTTGATGCTGACCCGCGTGGCGTTTCCGGTTTCGTTTCGCGCCTCGCCCGAAGCCATGCGCCACATCGCTTCGGTTCGCGCCGGCCTCGGCCCGGTCAGCAAGGCTGAGGTGCGCACGGGGTTGCTGTTTCTCGCCCTGGTGCTGGCCTGGTTGACGCGCGACGCGCTCAACGCTGTTCCCCCGTTCTCCGGCCTGACCGATGCGGGCATCGCCGTTACCGCGGCCGTCGCCGCCTTTGTGATTCCCTCCGGTCAGGGCGGCAAGGCGCTGTTGTCCTGGGAGGATGCGAGCCGGCTGCCATGGGGCATTTTGTTGTTGTTTGGCGGAGGATTGGCGCTGGCGGTGGCCGTGACCAATTCCGGGCTCGCCGCCTGGATCGGGGCTCAGCTGTCCGGCCTGAATGCGTTTCACGTCGCCGTCTTGGTGTTGGCCGCCACGGCGTTGGTGATTTTCATGACGGAGCTCACGAGCAATCTGGCGACCACGGCGACATTCTTGCCGGTGGTGGCCGCCATCGCCATTGAGGCGGGACGCGACCCGCTCACGCTGGTCATTCCTGTGACGCTCGCCGCCAGCTGCGCCTTCATGCTGCCAGTGGCGACGCCGCCCAACGCCATCGTGTTCAGCTCCGGTCACGTCTCGATCCCGGCGATGGCGCGTGCGGGGCTGGCGCTGAACATCATCTCGGTGGTTTTGCTGAGCTTTGTCGCCCTCACGCTCGCCCCGGCGGTGTTTTGAGCGCTCGGGAGGTTTAGGCCGTGGTTTTGACGTCGGCCTCACCAAGGGCGGCGTGGACGTCGCTGACCACAACCGAGCCCTCGCCCACCGCGCTCGCCACGCGCTTGACTGACCCAGCGCGCACATCGCCCACGGCATAGATACGCGGCCAGCTGGTTTCATAGCGGGTGGGCATGCGATCCAGGCCCCAGCCAGCTTTCACAAGCTCGATGTTGTCAAGATCCGGCCCAGTCTTCACGAAGCCCTTGGCGTCGCGCGCGAGGGTGTCGGGGAGCCATTGCGTAAACGGCGCGGCGCCAATGAACAGAAACACAAAGCTCGTCTGAGTGCGCTGGGTTTGTCCCGTTTGCGCTTCGGCCCAGGTCGCCGCCATCAGACGGTCGTTTTGAGGATCAGCCGCCTCTGCGCCATGCAAGGCTTGCAGTTCAAAGCCGGGGTGCAAAATGATGTTCGGCGTTTCTTCAAGCCGACGCACCAGATACTCGGACATGGTGTCGCGAATGTTGGCCCGTCGGTACACCACGTGGACGGTCTTGGCGGTTTGGGACAGGTAGACAGCGCCCTGGCCCGCCGAATTTCCTGCGCCGACGACCGCCACTTCCTGGCCGCCGCACAATTGGGCCTCCATGGAGGTCGCGCCGTAGTAAATGCCGCGCCCCTCAAATCGCTCAAGGTTCTCAACGGGTAGCCGACGATACTGGGCGCCGGTGGCGATGACGATGGCGCGCGCTTGCAGCCGGCGACCGTCTTTCAACGTCAGGCAATACAGATCGCCGTCCTTCTCCACGATCGCAGCCTTGACCGGCGAGGCCACGCGAGCGCCGAACTTTTGAGCCTGAACCGCCGCGCGCTCGGCCAACTCCCGCCCCGATACGCCCATGGGGAAGCCCAGATAGTTCTCAATCTTGGAGGACGACCCCGCCTGCCCGCCCGGCCCATCGGTGTCCAGGGTCAACACCGAAAGACCCTCAGAACCGGCATACACCGACGTCGCCAGGCCTGCTGGGCCTGCACCGACCACGATGACGTCCGCTGCGGTTCCATCGGGCAGCAAATCCAGGCCAAACGCGCCAGACAGATCCTCAAGCGTGGGGCGTTTGAGAACCGGCGCCCCGCCACGCACGACAGCGGGCAGATCGGCCGGGTCAATCTGGCGGGCCTGCATGACCGCACGGGCCGCCTCATCTTGGGCGGGGTCCATCCAGGCGTGCGGGATGCCATGCTTGGACAACAGATCGCGCGTGGCGAAGACCGTACGGTCCTGGGCGGCTCCGATCACGATCACGCTCGACAGACCGCGTGTGCGGCCGAACTCGCGCCGGGCCGTCAATGTTCGGACGAAGATGTCGGAGAGCACGGAGTTTTCGACCAAAAGGCGCTGAAAGGCTTGGTGGCTGATGTGCAGCACCTCCCCGTCCACGCCCATGACGGTGCGCGCCAAAGACGCCTGGCCGGTCAAAATGGTGATGTCACCTGCAAACTGGCCGCGCTCCATCCAGCCCACGCGCCGAGGACCTTCAGCGCCCTCGACGAAGATGTGCGTCTCGCCGGACAGCGTGACCAGGCAATCGACCTGTGATTGGCCTTCGGCGATCAGCACCTCGCCGGCGTTGTGCCGGCGCACATCGCCATAAGGCTCCAACTGCCTCAGTTCATCGCTGGTGAACGTGTAGTTCACGTCGGCTGGTGGTGTGGTCATGACGTCCTCAGTGCGAAACGCGCCGCCGACCAATGCCACAGGTTGGAGCGCAGGATGGATCCGGGCCAACTCATCCAGGTCGGTCCTGGTTTGAAGATGGGCGTGGTTGTCCTCGCGCCAAACTGTGCGGCAGGCAAGGATCAGCAGATGCGCGGCAACGGATCGCCGGTCAGCCAGTCCATCATGCGTGTTCCGCCCATGGGCGTTTGCATCTGCACGAACTGGTGAGCGTCTTCGATCATCTCGCCAATGATCGCGGCCTGGCCGCCCAGCGGGTGGGCTTGCATCGCCTCCAGGGCCGCGGCGGCCTGTTCGGATGGAACGACTGCGATCAGCTTGCCCTCATTGGCCAGATAGAGCGGATCGACCCCAAGGATCTCACAGGCGGCGTCCACGGTTCGACTTATGGGGATGGCCGCTTCTTGCAAGACCGCGCCCGTCCCGCTGGCGCGACAGATTTCGTTGATCGCCGTGGCAAGGCCGCCGCGCGTGGGGTCGCGCAGCACGCGTACGCCAGGGGCGTTGGCCAGGAGGTCGGCGGCCATGGTGTGCAGCGCAGCGGTGTCGCTTTGGATGGGCGCCATCAGCGGAAGGGCTTCGCGCGCAGCAAGGATCGTGACGCCATGATCACCGAGCGTCCCAGACACAAGGATCTTGTCGCCCGGTCGGGCGCGCGTGACGCCGGGGGGATCACCGACGCTGCTGGGGATCAGGCCCACCCCGGTCGTGGGGCTGCAAACCCCG
>CAZADA010000118.1:0-8136 GCA_964483775.1 uncultured Caulobacterales bacterium | reverse complement strand
GATCACCGGCGAGCCGGGCGAAGTGATCGCGGTCGGCTCGCCCATCGGCGTGATCGCCACGGATGGCGCAGCCCCGGCCGACGCCCCGGCGGCGCCAGCGCCCGCCCAAGCCGAACCGGCTCCAAGCCCCAATCCGAGCAATGGCGTGAGCGCCCCCACACCGCCGTCCAAGCCGGCCGGAGCCACCTCGCTCGCCGTGGCCGGTCCCTCAACAACGCTCGCCCGCGCTGAACCCATGGCCGGCCCAGCCTTGGCGGCGCGCGAACGCGGCAAAGCGCTCGCCTCGCCCGCCGTGCGCCAGCGCGCCCGCGAGGCCGATGTGCCGCTGGACGCCGTTCCCGGCACTGGGCCAGCCGGCCGCGTCACCCACCAGGACATGGATGACTTTCTTGCCTCGGGCGGCCGCCTCGTTGCGCGCACCGGCACGGGGGCGGGTAAGGTCGCGCGTACGGGAACGCGTGAGACCAAGGTCATCGGCCTGCGCCGCAAGATTGCGGAAAACATGGAGAAGGCCTGGGCGATCCCGCACATCACCTATGCCGAGGAGATCGACGTCACCGCCGTTGAAGAGCTGCGCCGTCATCTCAACGCAACCCGCGGCGCCGACCAGGCCAAGTTGACCATGCTGCCATTCTTGTGTTTGGCTCTGGTCAAGGCCCTCGACGAGGTGCCTCAGGCCAACGCCCATTATGACAGTGAGGCTGGCACGCTGACCGAACATGAAGCGGTCCACATCGGCATCGCCACCGCCACCGACAAGGGCCTAATGGTGCCCGTTCTGCGTAACGCCGAAGCCCAAGATGCCTGGCAGATTGCAGGCGAAGTCAGGCGCCTTGCCGACTGTTGCCGCGATGGAACCGCCGCCCGCGACGAGTTGTCAGGCTCGACCATCACCATCACATCCTTAGGCGCGATGGGCGGCGTGATCACCACGCCCATTATCAACCCGCCCGAGACCGCCATCATTGGCGTCAACAAGATCTTGGAGCTGCCAGCCTTTGACGACGCCGGCCGCGTTGTGCCGCGCCTGTTCATGAACCTGTCGTCGAGCTTTGATCATCGTATCGTCGACGGCTATGACGCGGCGCGCTTGATTCAACGTCTGAAAGACCTGCTCGAGCAACCCGCCACCATCTTCATGTGAGACGCATGCCCCAACCGATCCGCATCACCCTTCGTGTTTTGGCCGAACTAGCGATCGCGATCGCCATGGTGGCCATCGCTGCGCCGTTGTGGCTGATCATCGGCGCCGCCATGGTCGAAGTCCCTTGGATGAACACGTGGAGCGGCTGGCCGCCCATGATCCTCAATCTGGCCATCAGCATCGCCATCGCGGCCGCCATCCTCGCCATGGTCTTTCGCGGGGTGCGTCTGGTTGTGCGCGCCCTTGCCGAGCGCCGCGCCAAGACCGGATCATCGATACACAAGCTGGAAACGAACCCATGACCAAGACACGCCACGCCCAGGTTCTCGTTGTCGGCGGCGGCCCGGGAGGCTACCCCGCCGCCATCCGCGCTGGCCAGCTCGGCTTGGACACCGTGATTGTTGAAGGCGATCGGCTCGGCGGCACGTGCCTCATCCGCGGTTGCATCCCGTCCAAAGCGTTGATTCACGCCGCGGGCCAATATGAAGCGATGACCCACGCCGCCAATGGGGGCGGGGAGCTGGGCATCAGCCTGGCCGCCGCGCCGACTTTAGACATGCCCAAATTGATCGGCTGGAAGGAAGGCGTGGTCGACAAGTTGTCCGGCGGCGTTGGCGGCCTGCTCAAAGCGGCCAAAGTCGAGGCCATTGCAGGCTGGGCCACCTTCAAGGACGCCAAGACCTGCTTGGTGGACACCCAAGACGGCCCGGTGGAGATCACAGCCGACAATGTGATCCTCGCCAATGGCTCAGTTGAGTCCGAGCTGCCGTTCATGCCGTTCGACGGCGAGTTGGTCATCTCCTCGCGCGACGCCCTCAACGAACGCACCGTGCCTGAGAATCTCGTTGTGGTCGGCGCCGGCTATATCGGCGTCGAACTCGGCACGGCGTTCGCCAAATTTGGGTCCAAGGTCACCTTTGTGGAAATGGGCCCCTCCATTCTGCCCAGCTATGACGCCGAGCTGACCCGTCCCGTTGCCGATTGGCTGAAACGAGCCGGCGTAGCGGTGCACCTCAACGCCAAAGCCAAAGGGGTCGTGCGCCAAGCCGATCACGCCGCGCTCGAGTATGAAGACGCTGGGCGCACCCAACAGGTGGCGGCTGACAAAATCCTCGTCGCCGTCGGGCGCAAGCCGGCCACGCAAGGCTGGGGGCTGGAGACCATGGGGCTCGACATGGACGGCCCGTTCGTCAGGGTCGACGATCAGTGTCGCACGGGCATGCGCGGCGTGTTCGCCATTGGCGATCTGGTCGGCGAGCCCATGCTGGCGCACAAAGCCACTGCCCAAGGCGAAATGGTCGCTGAGATCATCGCCGGCCACAAGCGCAGTTTCGACAAGCGCGCCGTCGCCGCGGTGTGTTTCACCGAACCGGAGATCGTCGGTGTTGGCCTTGCGCCCGACGAGGCCAAGGCGTTGGGCGAAGACATCATCGTTGGCAAGTTCCCGTTCGCCGCCTCCGGGCGCGCCTTAGCCATGGCGGCAGGGACGGACAAGGGTTTTGTGCGCATCACGGCGCGCAAATCGGACCATGTGGTGCTCGGCATCCACGCCGTGGGCGCACATGTTGCTGAGTTGTCTGGCGAATTCGCCCTCGCCGTGGAGATGGGCGCGGTGCTCGAAGACGTGGCGGGCTCGATCCATGTGCACCCGACGCTGACCGAGGCCTTCGCCGAAAGTGCGTTGGCCGCGCTTGGCCACCCGATCCATATTGCGGCAGGCCGCTAGCTCTTCGAGCGCTTCTTTTCCGCCTCGACGTCAGATTGGCTGGGCGGTGACCAACCGCGATCCTTGCGCTGTGCAAAGGCGCCGCCGCCCCCGCCGCTCAGCTCGGCTTCGCGCCGTTCGCGAATTTCACGCGCTTTGGCGACGTAAGGCCCATTGAGATGAGCGGGCGTGTCGGGATCATGCAAGGAGGCGAGCTCAGCCAGCGCCGCACGGTCTTCACGCTCAAACTGCTGGGCCATGCGCTGGGCGGCAAACGGATGGATCCCCAACGCTTCGAGCGCCGAACGCCCAGTGCGCACACCGCCATCGAAGGTTTCGCGAATGATGTCGCGGCAGCCAGCGCTATAGAGCTCGTAAACATGGTCACGGTTAACAGCGCGAGCGATCACATGGACATGAGGATACTTCTGGACAACATGGCGGGTGAGGTTCGTAATTTGCTCACGCTCATCGATTGCGACAACAAGCACTTTAGCCGTTTCAATACCAGCGGCATGCAACAGGTCCGGCCGCGTCGCATCCCCAAAGTACACCTCAAAGCCAAACGTGCGCAAAATGTCCAATTGGCGTGAGCTGTAATCGAGCACCGTCGTGTCGTAGCCCGCCAGGCGCAACATGCGATTGACGATGCCGCCAAACCGGCCGTGTCCTGCAATGATCACCCGATGGGTCGCGTCAATGCGGTCAGCGTCACGCTCCTGCTCGCGATTGTAACGTGGCGCGATCACGCGATCATAAATGATGAACAGCAGCGGCGTCAGCAGCATGGACAGCGCGACGATCAACAACAGCTGGTCGGCCAACGCCTGCGGGATCACAGCGCTGCCGACCGAAAACGACACCAGCACAAAGCCAAACTCGCCCGCTTGGGCAAGACCCAGCGCGAGCAACCAGCGGTGCGGCCCATGGATCTTAAAGATCAGGGCGAGGACGTAGAGAATACCGACCTTGACCCCAATCAAGCCAAGCGTGAGCGGAATGATCACGCCGGCCTCATTCATCAGAAGGTCAAAATTGATCGAGGCCCCGACCGTGATGAAAAACAGGCCCAGCAACAAACCCTTGAACGGCTCAATGTCGCTCTCCAGCTCGTGCCGGTACTCACTGTTGGCCAAAACAACGCCGGCGACGAACGTGCCCAGCGCGGGCGAAAGCCCGACCAGGCTCATCAACAGCGCAATCCCGACCACCAGCATCAAGGCCGCAGCGGTGAACAATTCGCGCAGATGAGCCATGTCGATAAAGCGGAAAATCGGCCGGGTGAGCACGCTCCCGCCCGCCACGACCGACGCGATCGCTCCCAGACTGATCAGGCCTTGCAACCAACCGGGCAGCCCGGACACCAACGACAAGCTGTGGTCGTCGTCGCCATGCTCATCGTTGGCGTGACGATCGCCCCCGGCGCCATCCTCAGCGTGTCCACCGCCATGGCCCGCCTCGCCGCCGCTCGCAAGGTCCGCCAATTCAGGCAACGCCAACAGAGGCAACAGCGTCAGCATGGGGATCACAGCGATGTCCTGAAACAGCAGCACCGAGAAACTGGCCTGGCCGCCATCGCTTTGCATGAGCCCCTTTTCGTTGAGGGTCTGCAAGATGATCGCCGTTGACGACAAGGCCAGGATCATCCCGGTCGCCAGCGCCAAACTCCAACTCAGGCCGAGCGCCATGGCCGCCGCCATGATCACCAAGGTCGTGCCCACAACTTGGAGCCCCCCCAGCCCCAGCAAGCGTCCGCGCATGTCCCACAACCGTCGCGGCTCGAGCTCCAAGCCGACCAGAAACAGCATCATGACCACGCCAAACTCTGCAAAGTGCTGGATGGCGATCACATCGACGCCGATGGCGGCGAGCAGGGGGCTCAGCGCGATCCCCGCGAGCAAATAGCCAAGCACCGAGCCCAGCCCGAGCCGCGAAGCGATCGGCACCGCAACGACGCCGGCAAACAAGAACACAAACGCAAGCAGCAGAAAGTCGCCCATGGATCAGGCCCCGTCTTGGATCGGAAGTGTGGTGTGGGTCACCACGTCGAGTGTCTCGGCGCGGGCGAAGTCATAGCGATCATCGCGCACAGCCTTCAGCAGCCGGGCGTACCCGGCCGCGTGCGGTTCAACGTCGCCGGCTTCGGGAGCCTGCAACGAGCCGTGCAGCACATAGGGCGCGACAAAGCGCATGCGACACAGATGCGCGGTCTGTTCCAGCGGCGTGAGAAATGTGCGCAACCGATAGCGCTGGTAACCGTGCTCTGAATAGGCCTCATCGGGGCCCGCCGCGCTGACGGCCAACATCAACGTCTTGCCGCTGAGCCGATCCCCGCCCGCGCCGTAGGCAAATCCGTGTTCAAGAACGAGGTCCTGCCACTCTTTGAGCAAAGATGGTGTTGAATACCAAAACAGGGGGAACTGCAAGATTATGACGTCATGCGCCAAAAGTCGTTCTTGTTCTGCGTCAACATTGATATTGTACCGAGGATAGTCAGCATAAAGGTCCACGAAGGTGACGTCCTCCACGCGGCGCGCGGTCTCAACCATCGCTTTGTTGACTTGGGAATACTGATGCCCTGGATGGGCGTAATAGACGAGCAGCCGCGCCACGTCCCCCTCCTGTCCGTCATACTCAACACTGTGTAGCCTGCGCCACGGCTCGCATATAGCGTGCGGCGCCGGCCGCCTTTCACATCACCCCGGGACGCCCCATGAAGCCAACGTCCAACACTTCGCTTTTGAACGCCAATCGCACCGAAACAGTGCAGCACATTGGGAACGAGAATCGTCCCGTCCTGATCATCGATGAGGCGTTCGCCGACCCAGACGAGCTACGCCGCACTGCACTCAGCCAACACTACACCGCCATCGGAGAGTTTTATCCAGGCCTGCGCGCGCCGCTCCCTTCAAGCTATAGCGCGACACTCATCGACACGCTCGGTCCGCGCCTGACCGAATTGTTTGGGGCGGACGCCGACGGGCTCATCGGCGAGAGCTTCTACTCCTTGGTCACAACATCGCCCGAGCGCCTGCTGCCGATCCAACGTCTGCCACACTATGACGGCGTCGGCGAGGATCAGTTCGCCGCCATCGCCTATCTGTCGCGGCAAGATTTCGGCGGCACCGCCTTCTTTCGTCATAACGCCACCGGCTTTGAGACGGTGAACGCCTCCCGATTTGCGCCCTACAAGGCCGCCCTCGAGGCCGATGTGCGCCAGCACGGGCTTCCCGCGCAACGATACCTTACCGATGGCGCGCCGTTGTTTGACCGCATCGCGCGTGTGCCGGCTCAGTTCAATCGGCTGGTGGTGTATCGCGGCATTCAGCTGCACAGTGGCGCGATCGCCGATCCGGCCACCCTGTCGAACGACCCCGCCAAGGGCCGGTTGACCATCACATCGTTCTTCAAGCGGGGCGAGGGCGGCGCTTAGACGTCCTCAAAGTACAACGCCGATGCGCCTACCAAGGGCGCGAGCTCAGCCGACATCACTCGCACAGGGATCGGAGCCATAAACGCGGTCTCCGAAGCGCGCTCATGGAACCGGGCGACCGCTTCGGGCCGGCGCAGCCAATCGGCGATGCGTTCGGCGACCGTTCCCGTCAGCACAACCCCAGCCTGGGCGCCCGCGATCAAAGCGGCGTCGCCAATCGCGCCCATCACGGCGCATGCCCGCAACAAACAGACCTCTTCGGCGACGGGCTCGCCAGCAGCCGCAGCATCCAACAGATCTTGGGGGGATGTCGGCGTATGCGGCTGGCCGTGCAACGCACACACCGCTTCATGGACAGCCGGCAGCCACCGCCCGGCCACAACCATTTCGTTCGACACATAACCGTGCTTAGCCTGCATGATCGCCAGGAATTGAGCCTCGCGCTTGGTGCGTGGTGGAAAGGCCGCGTGGCCCCCCTGGCCGGTCACCACCCGCCAGCGTCCGCCCGGTAAAGCGACCAAAATCGACACGCCAAACCCGGTGCCTGGCCCTGTCACCAACGTCGCCGCGCCCGGTATGCCGGGGGCGTCAATGATCGTTTCGAACGACTCCGCCGGCGCTTCGGGGATCGCCCTCGCCATGGCGGCGAAATCATTCACCAACCGCACCGACCGCAAGCCAACGTCATCGGCCAACGCGCGCGGCTGGATCACGGGCCAGTCACGGTTGGTCATCTTCAAGCTGCCATCAGCGGCCACGGGGCCCGCCAAAGCGAACAGCGCCACATCCGGCCGCGCTTGATGATCGGTGAGGTAGTCCACAATGGCGTGTTCGAACCGATCGAAATCATCGCCCTGCATGACCGCCACCGAATCAAGTGTGATGCGGCCCTCCGCGCGCTTGGCGAGGGCGAGCCTCACTTTCGTCCCACCGACATCGCCGACCAAGATTTGTTCGCTCATGGTGCTTCACCTCGCCGCCCGGACGGGGCTCTTCGACTGAACACAAAGGGATGCCATTCTTGGTATATCCCGTAAACTGCAGGAAGAAAAAGCGGGAGGACTCATGGTTGAACACAGCGACAGCGCGCCCCACGCGCCGCTCAAGCGAATCGTCATCGTTGGCGGTGGTTCGGCCGGCTGGATGGCGGCCGCCGCGTTGGTCAACGCCACCAAAGGCCATGTGTCCATCGCGCTGATCGAATCCGAAGCGCTCGGCACCGTCGGCGTCGGTGAAGCCACCATCCCCCACATCAAACGGTTCAACGCCGATCTTGGCATCGACGAGGCCACTTTCGTCGCCAACACCCAAGGTTCGTTCAAGCTTGGCATTGAATTCGTCAATTGGACGCGCGACCAGCATCGGTACTTCCACCCGTTTGGTGCGTTCGGCGCGCAGTTTGATCGTGTGCCATTGTACCAATATTGGTTGAAAGCAAGAGGCGAAGGTCTCAGCGACGAACTCGAAGAATACTCGATGTGTTGGGGCGCTGCGCGACTTGGGAAGTTCGACCGTCCCGTCGCTGACCGCCGCATGATTCAGTCGACCTTCGATTATGCCTACCATTTCGACGCGGTTCTGTACGCCCAGTTTCTCCGATCCTACGCCGAAGCGCGCGGTGTGACGCGCCATGAAGGGAAGGTCGCCCATGTCCGCTTGCGAGACGCGGACGGGTTCATCGAAGGCCTCGATCTTGAGGACGGCCGGCGGCTCGACGCCGATTTCTTCATTGACGCGTCCGGCTTTCGCGGCGTGTTGATCGAGGGAGCGCTGCAAACCGGCTATGTGGATTGGACCCATTGGCTTCCGTGCGACCGCGCGGTCGCCGCGCCGTGCGCTCATACCAGTGACGAC
>CAZADA010000117.1:0-8168 GCA_964483775.1 uncultured Caulobacterales bacterium | reverse complement strand
GCGTGGCTGTGCTGTCCGACATTCTCGGGGATGAAGACCACCTCGGCGACATGGACTTTAAGGTCGCCGGCACGGCTGAAGGCGTCACCTCGCTGCAGATGGACATCAAAATCGCCGGCATCACCGAAGACATCATGAAAACGGCGCTGCATCAGGCCAAAGACGGTCGGATGCATATCCTTGACGAGATGGACAAGGCGCTTTCGGGCGCGCGGCAGGAGTTCTCAGCCCACGCCCCGCGGATTGAGACCATGCAGATCCCGGTCGACAAGATCCGTGAGGTCATCGGCACGGGCGGCAAGGTGATCCGTGAGATCGTCGAAGTGTCCGGCGCGAAGATCGATCTGAACGATGAGGGCGTGATCAAGCTCGCCTCGCCGGATCAAGAATCGATCGAGAAGGCCCGTGCGATGATCCACGAAATCGTGGCCGAGCCCGAGGTTGGCGAGATCTACACCGGCACGGTGGTGAAGGTCGTCGATTTTGGCGCGTTCGTGAATTATTTCGGCAAGCGCGATGGCTTGGTGCATGTGAGCCAAATCAAAAACGCGCGGGTGAAGCATCCGTCCGATGAGCTCAAGGAAGGCGACAGCGTCAAGGTCAAGCTGTTGGGCTTTGACGATCGCGGCAAAACCCGCCTGTCCATGAAGGTCGTCAATCAAGAAACCGGCGAGGAAATCGCCGAAGACGCCGCGGAAGAAGAAAAAGCGGAATAGGGGGATTGCGGGGCTTAGAGCCCCGCGTCTTCGCCTTCCGGCAATGCGACGGCGTGGAAGCCCGCGTCGACGTGCAGTGTTTCGCCCGTGACGCTGGCGCCGAGCTCGGACAACAGATAAAGCGCGGCGCCGGCGATCGATTCCATGCGCGTGTCTTCCTTCATCATCGACCAGGCGCGTCCGGTGGACAGCAACGACTTGCCGCCGGAGATGCCGGCCATGGCAAGGGTGCGCATGGGGCCTGCGGAAATGGCGTTGACCCGGATCCCTTGCGGACCAAGGTCGCGGGCGATGTAGCGGGTGGCGGCCTCAAGCGCGGCTTTGGCGACGCCCATCACGTTGTAGCTTGGCAAAACGCGCTCGGCGCCGAGATAGGTGAGCGTGACCATGGCCCCGCCGCCCGATCCGTCCTCACCGCGCGGCGGCATCAATCGGGACGCCCGCCGGGCGGCGTCAACAAAGCTGTAGGCTGAGATGTCCATGGTGCGCTTGAAGTTGTCGCGCGTCGTGTTGGCGACGAATGAGCCCTTCAGCTCGTCCTTGTCGGAAAACGCGATGGCGTGGACCAGGCCGTCCAGCTGTCCCCAGCGCTCGGCCAGCGCGGCGAAGGCGGCGTCCATGCTGGCGTCGTCGGTGACGTCGGCGGGAAACATGGCTGCGCCCACCTCTTCGGCGAGCGGAGCGACACGCTTTTCAAGGGCGTCGCCCTGATAGGTGAAGGCGAGTTGGCCACCCTGAGCGTGCAGCAGGCGCGCAATACCCCACGCGATGGAATTCTGGTTGGCCACGCCCATCACCAAGAATTTTTTACCCTGCACCAACGATCCGGTGGGATAGGTCGTTTCCGTCATGGTCGTTTCCTTCGCATAGTCTGGCGATGGGACGACGCACGGGTCCGTGCGTCGTTGTGAAGTGGAGCGCTATGGGGTGGGCGTTGGCGGCGAGCGTTCTCGTCCCCATGTGCGGTTGGTCGATTTGTCACTCGCCGCAGAACAGTGCTCCGTGGCAGGGTGCAGGCCGCAATCTGGAGTATGCTTTGACATGAAACAATCCCCAAGACCGCTTTCGAGATCTGAAGCCATTGAAAAGTCTTGGCGCAATCTGGACTGGCCGAGTGTGTTTTCCGCCATCATCTACCCGGCCTTGGGCGTTTTGGGCGTGATTGGCGCGGTGGCGCTGGGCGCGGCGTTGCCTGGGTTGACGTTGAAATGGTGGTACGTCTTGCCCGCACTTGCTGCGGGCGCTGTGACGTTGCTGCTGTGCAATTGGGGCATTGGCGTGTTGCACCGGGTTTGGCAACACAAGGCGGCGCAGATTGGTCGGTTGGCCGGCTTGTTCACCGCCATGAATTGCTTGTTGGCCATGCAGGGCAAGATTTGTGATTGGGTGAACTATCACTCGCAGCATCACCGTCTTTCCGATCGGCCGGGTGATCCCCACAATCCAGCCGAAGGTAAGTTTTGGGCGTGGATCGGTTGGCTGATCTGGCGTGATCAAAACGACATGAAGCGCCCGATGGCGTTGTGGCTGCGCGACAGCAGAACACTGCGCTTTATCGACAACCATTTGATTTCTCTATCTCTTGTCATTCACCTGCTTATCCCTCTGATTGCTTATGCGTTGACATGGGCTTTGGGCGGGTCACTGCTGCTGGCTTTCCTCATTCACGCCAGCGCCGTCACGGCGCGGGGCGTGCAGTTCCACGCGACAACGTTGGGTGTGAATGTGTTTGGTCATCTGAAGACGCCGGCGTGGTTGGATTGGTCGTTGGCGTTGCTGACCGGCGGGGAGGCGATCCACGATCACCACCATGATGACCCGGCGAGTGCGCTGCACCTGCCGCGGCGTGGGTGGATCAACCGCTTGATCGACTATAACGGCTCGTTGCTGTTGCTTTGGAACAGGTTCGGCTTGGCCAGGGACCTGAAGATCGCGCCGCGCTACCAGGCGAGTGCGCCGTAGGTAACGTTGGGCGATTTGCGCGTCTGGGGACAAAGGCTGTTGTTTCGGGCCCAGGGTCGGTAAGGCATGGATATGTCGAACGTCTTGTCAAAGCCGCCGGGGCTTGTCCCGCCAGGCGCATTGGGCGAGGGGCCGCAGATTGCGGTGGCGCCGCTGCCCCATTTTCATGGTCTTGATCTGCCGCGTTACGAAACCGAAGGTTCCGCCGGCATGGATCTTCGGGCTGCGGTCGCCGACGCTGAGCCGGTTACGCTCGAGCCGGGCGCGCGCGGCTTGTTGCCGACGGGGCTCGCCATCGCCCTGCCCGATGGGTTTGAGGCTCAGATACGCCCACGCTCCGGGCTGGCGCTCAAGCATGGGATCACGTGTCTGAATGCGCCGGGTACGGTGGATGCGGACTATCGCGGTGAGGTGCAGGTCTTGTTGATCTACCATGGAGCCGAGCCGTTTGTGATCCGTCGGGGCGAACGGATCGCTCAAATGGTGATCGCGCCGGTGGTGCAGGCGGACTGGAACGTGGTGACGGTGCTTCCAGGATCAGCGCGCGGGGTTGGCGGGTTCGGCAGCACGGGCGCTTAACCGGCTCTCGTATGCTGTCCGGGGGCTCGCGCGACGGTGCGGGCATGGTAAACGGGCGCTGTGTTGAGCTTGGTCCGGTGAGCCGCTGATGTTGTCTTCGTTATCGCCTGCGGTGTTGGCGGCTGTTGCGTCGGCGGGCGTGGCGGTTTTGTCGTTTGTTTTCAACTTCGTTGTCGTACGACGCCAAGCGCGCGTCCAGTACGAAGAGCTCAAACTGCGGGTTGATGGCGACATTCTTGGCTGGGGGCGGTCGGCCATTGACGCTTTGTCAGACGCCCAGCGCCTGATGGCGTCCCAGAGCTGGATGACCGACACGGCGTTTGAACAAGATCGCCTGGCCGCCATGCACCGGTTGTCGTCCTTGGCTGACCAAGGGCGACTCTACTTTCCCAACGCTATTCTCGATCGCCACGGACATATGAAGGAATCGGCGTTTAAGGGCCATCGACCGCCCATCCTGCACGCCTTGATTTTTGGCTACTACATTTTGGAGCATTGGTCGTTGGCGCGGCGCGCGGATGATTCGGCGATGAATGTGTTGTGGCGATGCCGGCGGATGCTGGTGTCGGAGCTGCAGGCGGCGGTGGATCCAAGGCGGCGCGCGCGTGTCATGGTGGCGCTGTCGAAGACGACGGGCGAACCGGCGGGCGGGCGTTACGAGGAGGTGGGCCAGTTGGCTGACGCCGTCGAGCACGTTATCCCCGGCGTCCTTAAGGCCAAGGACGACCGGATTTGGGTCTCGGTGGACATCGCCCGCAAGAAAGCCAAACGCAAAGCGGCGGCTGAACCGGCGACGTGATCGATTCTGACGACGAGATTGAACGCTACGCGCGGCATTTGGTGCTCAAGGAGATCGGCGGGGGCGGCCAACAACGCTTGGCCGGTGCGTCGGTGGCTTTGGTAGGGCTTGGAGGCCTTGGCGGACCGGCTGCACAGTTTCTTGCTGCGGCGGGCGTGGGGCGTTTGCGCTTGATCGACGATGACAATGTGAGCCTGTCCAATCTGCAGCGCCAAGTTGTGTTCAAAACCAGCGATGTCGGGCGCGCCAAAGTGATTGCCGGCGGCGAGGCGCTTGGTGCGCTCAACCCGCATTGCAACGTCGAGACCGTCAGTGAGCGGCTTAGCTCCCACAATGCGTTGACGCTGTTGGCCGGCCAGGATGTGGTGCTCGATGGGTCAGACAGCTTCGCAACGCGCTTTGCGGTTAACGCTGCGTGTCACGCGTTGGGTGCGGCCCTAGTGTCCGGCGCGGTTGGGCGCTGGGACGGCCAGGTTTCGGTTTTTCACTCTGGCTCGACCAAAGGGCACCCGATTGCCGAACGGGCGCCGTGTTATCGGTGTCTTGTGCCCGAAACGCCCGAGGAGGAGGAGACGTGCGCGCGTCTTGGCGTGATTGGCGCGCTGACGGGCGTGATCGGCGCGGCCATGGCGCTGGAGGCGATCAAACTGATTGCGCGCGCCGGCGAGGCGCTGATTGGCAGGGTGATGCTCTATGACGGCCTGGGCGCGACAGCGCGTGTCATTGCGCTGTCGCCTGACCCTGTTTGCCCGGTTTGTGGTGACGGTGCGCCCGAGGCGCTGTGAGCGCGGTCTACTCGGCGGCTGCGCTCAGATCACGATAGACAATCTCAGTCATCTTCGGTGTGCGGATGAAGAATTGGCCGTGGCTCTCATCGTAGTCGGCCAAGGGGTTCGCCTCGATCGTGGCTTCGAGCGAGTCGCCGGCTTCGATGTGGGCGGCGACCTTTGCACGGATGTCCTTGAGCACGTTGAGGTTATCTTCGAGCGTGGATTTGGTGGCCAGGGGACCATGACCCGCGATCACCTGGGTCTCCTCGTCGATCAGCGTCAACACGAATTCCTTGGCGGCGATCAGCCCGTCGATCGACCCGCCAGCTTCGATGTCGATGTAGGGGTAAACGCCATTGAACAGGGTGTCGCCCATATGCAGCACGTTGGCTTCTTCGAACCACACAATGGAGTCACCGTCCGTGTGGGCGTTGGCCACGTGGATGATCCGCACGGTTTCGCCGTTCATATGGAATGTCAGACGATCATTATACGTGCCGATGGGCCAGCGGCCTTCGGGCTGGGGCTGTTGGGCGTCGCCGGACAAGGTGGACACGGGGGGCTCGACCATGTCGGCGCGGACATTGTCATGAGCGAACACGTCCGCGCCCTTGCCGGCCCAAGCTTCGTTTCCGCCGGTGTGATCGCCATGGTAGTGCGTGTTGATGATGAACCGAACCGCGCCATCTCCGTCGTTCAACTCGGCGATGGCGGCTTCGATTTGCGCAGTGAGCGGTTCGAACTGGTCGTCGACCATGAACACGCCGTCTTCGCCGATGGAGACGCCGATGTTGCCGCCTCGCCCTTCCAACATGTAGATCCCCGAACCCAGATCGGTGGTTGTGATGGTCACCTCCTGGGCGAGGGCGGGTGCGGTCAGCGCTGCTGAGGCGGCGAGGCAGGCTAGAGAGCGAAGCATGGCGATCTCCTTGGTCACAAACTATCCCTGCACGTAGGACCGAGGATGACCCGCCGACAAGGGCGCTTGACCAGTGATCACGCGTGAGTGATGCGGCTAGCTCTCTTCGGGGTCGGCGTCCGTCGCTTCGCCGTCCTCGCTGGCCCCGGCGTTGGGGTCGCGCAAACGCAATTGGGTGCGTCCGCCACGTTTGGGCGTTGCAAACTGAAACTCGTACTCCCCACCGCCCAGTGAGACAGTGCGGTCATCGGAGCTTGCAGCTTCGGCCAGAATCGCCCGCGCGATCGCGGCCTGGGCGTCGACGCCGGCCGTTTCGCTTTCGTCTCCATCAGCGCCAAAGCTCGCCGCCAGGCGCGTGTTCAAGGTGGCGCTGGTGGCGCGGTTGACGATCTGGTCGTCGTGGCGCGGGGCCTTGATGGCGAACCAGTCGCCTGACGCTGCCCCTTCACGAATCGCCGGCAGGGCGGCGGCGAACACCGCGTCGGCGTCGTCGAGGCTGGATTGGGCTTTCAGGCGGTCTTTGATGGTGTCTTCGTCAAGCATGGAGGGCTCCACAATTCTGGGATGAAGGTGCGCGCTGGTAGCCCAACCGCGCCGGTTTGGCTAGTCGATTGTTCACGGGTCGGTCGCAGCGGGATCGGTTAGGAGGACTGGGCCTCGTCTTTGGTGTCGGCGCCTTGGGCGGCGTACTTGGCGAACAACGGGAAATTGAGCGCCATGAAGCCGATGGTCAGCGGAATGTTAAGGGCGACTTTGGCGTTGGCCCAGAAGCTCTCGCGGGCGACTTTAAACGCGTCGGGTGCGAGCGATTTGTCCGTGATCCAAAACGCGGCGTCCTGGGGGGCGTAGGCCAGCACAAGATTGAGCAGGCCCATGAAGACGAAGAATCCACTCCAGCGCCAGGCGAATATGTCCCAAACTCGGTCGGGCAGTTGGAAGCCGGCTTCAAGGGCCAGTTTCCAAATGTTATGTCCCAGCAAGATTGAACCGCCAATGGCGACGGCCATGAGCCAATTGATGATGGTCGGCTTGATGAAGGCGAACTGTCGCCCAAGCTCGTCTGAACCAAGAAACTTGCTGGCCAAGGTCAGGACGCCAAAGACGATCACGATGGCGGCGGTGCCGATCAGCAATGGCGGCACGCGATCTTGTTTCAGTTTGGCGTAGGTGAGGGCGATCGCGGTGGCGACCATGTATGCGCCCGTCGCCCAGAAAATTCCATTGCCGGCGGTGTTCGCATCGCCTTCGATCCGGTTGGCGATGTTGTAGGTCAACACGAACACAATCACGGGGCCAAGATCGACCAGGAGCTGGCTCATTCCTGATTTGGTTTGTTTGGCGACTTCGCTCACGGTGATAGCTCCGGTGGTTGGTTCAATGGCTTATACGCACGCCGGCGCAGGATCGATTGCTTTGTTTCGCATTTCTGTCAGGCCGGCTCGGGTTCGGTTTCAAGGCCGGCGAGGGCGCGCGCGAAGCCCTCAGCTGAAAACGGCGCCAGATCCTCAACACTCTCGCCCACCCCGGTGAAGTAAATCGGCAAATCGGGATACTTGTCGGCCAAGGCCACGAGCACGCCGCCTTTGGCCGTCCCATCAAGCTTGGTCATGACGAGCCCGGTTACCCCAGCGGTTTCGGTGAAGGCTTGGGCTTGGGACAACGCATTTTGCCCCACCGTGGCGTCGAGCACCAAAAGAACGTGGTGGGGCGCGGTCTCATCGTGTTTCTTGAGCACACGCACGATTTTGGCGAGCTCGTCCATCAGCGCGGCCTTGTTTTGCAGCCGGCCCGCGGTGTCGACCAACATGATGTCAGCGCCCTCGGCCTTGGCGGTCTCATAGGCTTCGTACGCCAGGCCCGCGGCGTCCGCGCCGAGCTGCTTGGCGACGACGGTGCAGTTGGTGCGCTCGCCCCAGACTTGGAGCTGTTCGATGGCGGCTGCGCGGAAGGTGTCGCCAGCTGCGAGCACGACGTGACGCCCTTCAGCTTTGATCATGGCGGCGATTTTGCCCAGCGTGGTGGTCTTGCCGGCGCCATTGACGCCCACAAACAACACCACTTGCGGGGAGGCGCCGGTGAGGTCGAGGTCGGCTTCGTGGGGTTTGAGGGTGTCGGTGATGACGTCAGCGACGGCGTGCTTCACTTCGGCGTCGGTCACCTCTTTGTCGAACTTTTCCTTGGCCAGCTGGGTGATGATGCGTCCTGCCGGGCCCGCGCCGATGTCGGTGGTGAGCAACAGGTCTTCCAGTTCTTCCAGCGCGTCATCGTCAAGCTTGCGCTTGTTGAAAATGGCCGTGACGCCCTGGCCGAGCTTGGAGGATGAGCGTTTAAGGCCGCTGGCCATACGCGCGAAGAAGCCGCGGCGCTTTTCTGGCTCTGGCTCCGGCTCTGGCTCCGGCTCTGGCTCTGGCTCCGGCTCCGGC
>CAZADA010000116.1:0-8275 GCA_964483775.1 uncultured Caulobacterales bacterium | reverse complement strand
ACGCCAACGACGAGAGCGACCGCAACCGCGATTTGGATGATCTGGTCTGGAGCCATCCCCCACCCCCCCCCCGATTGACCTGTGCTAGAGCCGTTAGGCATGTCCGCCTGGACGGGGCCAGCGCAATCGCGCGGCGTACAGCGGACAGGGAGGCTCTTATGGCGTGGCGCGGCTGGGTTGTGATCGGCGGGCTGATGAGCTTTGGGTGTGTGTCTCCGTCGGCGGACGAACCGGTGCGCTCGGCCGCCATCGAGAACCCCGAGGGCGGCTTGGCGTTTTCCGCCTTGCTGGCCGGGCTTGATTCAGATGTCCGAGACCCAGCGAGCCTGGCTGCGATTGGCGCGGCGCGCGGGGCCGGCGTGACCGAAAACGAGTTCGCCTATCTTTATGAATGCGCAGCGGCCGTTCATCATCGGCGCGAGGCGCTTGCAGGGCTGTTTGCCGACTACCCAGCGTGGTCGGCGAAACTGTCGTTAGCGCAGACCGGTTTCGCCGAAGCCATGTACGTCGCCGGCGGCATGCTGGACTACACGCCAGAGATCGTCAGCGAGCGCTATGACGCCGCGTTGGCCGCTTTAGAGACAATGCTGGAGACTGCTCCGTCGGAGAGACCCGTGGCCGATGCGTTCGCCGCTGCGTGCGTGCAATACTATTGAGGCCGTTGGGCCAGCATTTGGCAGGGGATGACAGGTCCGTGACGCCTGGACAGAACGCGGGCCCAGGTGATTGTCTAACGCCAGTCATGCTGCCACGGAGGAGACACCGCCATGCACCGATCGACCGCACTGTTGCTGAGTTTCGCCATGGCGGCCTGTGCTGGTGGAACCTCGTCGCACATGTCGTCGGATCTCGGGGCGACCGATATCGTCGGCGACGGCGAAGGGCGAAGCTACAGTTCGTTGTTCGGTGAGCTTGACCGTACTGGATTGGACGCAGCGGGCCTCTATGCGGCCGGCGAGGAAAGCGGCCTTGCGTTTCGCCCGGACCTGTTTGAAGCGATCTACAAGTGTTCAGCTTTGATGACCGTGTTCAGCGGGGACTTGGCGAGCGAAGACGCCGGCGCTGGCGACCCCGCGGCGACGGTCGAGGCGACGCGCGAAGGCTTTGCCGATCTGGTCGTGTTCGGCGGCGGCGTGCGGGGTTTGCCCATGGACCAAGTGGAGCGATTGCCGGAAAGCTATGCCTCGACCGTGGCGTCGCTCTCGCGCGCCAGCTCTCGGCGACGCACTGTGTATCTTGAAGAAGCGCGCGACTGCGTGAGCCGTTACTGAGCTCACTGAGCCGGGCGGCCGGGCGCCCGTCACCCGCTGGTCACCCGTCGGCTTTGTCCTCGACTTTCGGGATGAAGTCGGGGGGCGGGTCGGCGACGATTTCCCGGCGCGTCAGATCAACATGCGGCGCGAGCGCTTTGGTGAAGGGCAAGTACCAGGCCGCCGAAGCGCCAGGCGTGTTGGCGATCTCCAACAGGTCGGTCGCGCCAAAATTGTGCACGGCGCGCACCACGCCGAGCGGGGCGTTTTCCAGATCACGCACGGCCATGCCGATCAGATCGGCATGGTAGAACTCGTCGTCTTCTAGGTCGGGCAAGACGTCCCGGCGCGCGTACAGCCGGGTGGACTTGAGCCGGGCGGCGTCTTCGCGGCTGGTGGCCTCGTGGGTGTAGGCGGCGAACCCGTCTTTCAGGTGCCGCCACGACTGTACGGTGAGGACGACCTCGCCCTGTTCATCGCGAAACGGGGCGTAATCGAACAGATCCTCCGGCGTGGCCGTGAAGGACTTCACTCGCACTTCGCCGCGCACGCCGAAGGCGCCCGCCACGGCGCCGACGAGGACGAGGTCATGACGCGGCGTGTCGGTCATGCGCGACCACTACTGTTGAATTGCGGGCGTCTGCACGTTGGCGTCCGCCACCAGTTGACGAACGAGCTGGTTGATCATGTCTTCAACTTCGCCCGAGAGCTCTTCAACCGCGGTGAGCTTGGCGGCTTCGGTCTGTTCGCGACCGCGTTGCCAATGGCCCACGCCGCGCGTGAGCTCGCGCTCCTCGACAAACGTTCCAGCTGTTCCATACGGATAGCCGTTACGGACATCGAGCAACAGCGCGTTGCCGGCGCCATGGATCTTCATCTCGCGGCTGGGCAAGACAAAGTAACCAAGGATTGGCACGAATTCGAGAGCGTTCCCTTGCGAAACCATGCCGCCAGTGAGCTCGTAGATCAGCACATAATCCAAATGCTGACGTGCGGCGCCGCGACGAATATCGGCCAGCACAGCCGCCGGGTCCCGCCTGGAATAGCCTCGATCTTGCGAGCCCTGCGCCGGGCGGACAGAAGCGGCGATCAACGGGCTGACTGGGATCCAATCGCCGATCTCAGAGCCCAGCTCCTCGGCCAGCTCGCCCCACAACGCCAGCTCATCGGCGGGAACGGTCGTGAGTTGATTGTTTTCAATCCGCGCAAGACCAATGCGAGCGGGGAAGCGCAAGTCCGGTTCGACCGCAGCGATGGCGCGAACTTGCGCGTTGAGATCGCCCTCGACGACGGCCGCCGGTTCGGACGCCTGAGGATAGCGATCAAGATAGTCGGCGCCGGAGGTGAGCTGCGTCGTTGTCGAACAGCCTGCCAGAACGACAATCGCGCTGAAAAACACAGCCACAATCGGTTTCATCATACCGGTCTCCCGTTGGGATCTAGCGCCCACTCCCATCCATGCGAGTAGCACAACGGTTCAGAAGATGCACACTAGGATTTGGCCTCCTCATTCGCATCTGCGTCTTCCGCTGCAGGCTCTTCGGCAGGTTCGGCGGCCGCTTGCGCTTCGGCTTCAGCGGCGGCTTTGGCGGCCTCTTGCGCTTCGCGCTTGGCTTCTTCTTCAGCGGCCTTGCGCGCTTCTTCCTTTTCTTTGCGCTCAGCCACGCGCTCAACCGCTTTCTGGCCAGGCTTGGCTTTTTGTGGGTTGTTGCCCGCCTTCCAGCCGAACAACGGTTTGGCGTCCGACTCGCCATCGCCGGCGCGCACGAGGACCCGGCCGTCGGGGGTGCGGGCGCTTGCGGGAATGACGATGCTGTCAGGGGACGGCGTTTCGTCGCCCTCTTCGGCCTCAGCGCCCGCCGAGGCGGCAAGTTGGGCCTGGTACTCTTCGGCGTCCACTTCGCGGTAGTGGATCTCACTCAAGAAGCGCGCGACGCGGTCTGTGGGCCGGGCGCCCTTGTCGAGCCAGGACTTCGCCTTGCCCAGGTCGATCACAACACGCTCGTCGTGGTCCTTTGGCAGCAGCGGATTGTAGCGCCCAATCTTGTCGATGAAGCGACCATCGCGGGGGGAGCGGCTGTCGGCCACCACGATGCGATAAAATGGGCGCTTATTGGCGCCGCCGCGGGCGAGTCTGATTTTCAAAGCCATGGTTTTTCTCCCTTATGTGCTGGCTCAATTGGAGGTGGATGTGGATAACCGCCCAAGGACCTCCGGCCCGGGGTGGCGCCAAATCTCGCACGGATCGCCGAGAAGCGTGATGGTGCGTTCGGGCGCGGCGCCGCAGCGACGGGCGACGGCTTTCGAACCGATATTGTCGGCATGGATGAGCGAGACCGCTGTGGTCCAGTCGAGCTGCTCATACGCATACTGGCGGGTGCGCAGCGCGATCTCGGTGGCGTATCCCTTACGCCAGTGCGCTTTGGCGACGACGTATCCGATTTCGGGTTCCGGCCAACCATGGGGGTTCCACGGGCCGCCAAAGCCGACAAATGCGCCTGTATCCGACTCTTCGGCCGCGAACATGCCGTAGCCGCGCCACCGCCAGTGACCAATGTGGGAGGCAAAGTCACGCCAAGACCGGACTTCGTCCCGCACTCCACCGACATAGCGCGCCGCGTCTTCGTCGGCGTAGATGGCGGCATAAGCCGCAAAGTCGTCTTCCCGCCAATCACGCAAGGTCAGGTGGGCCGTATGCAGTGTGGGCGCATGGGTCATGCGGCCTGATCCTCGCTTTGGAGGCAGGCCTCCACCGTTGGGGGCTCAGGCAGAAAGCCTTGCACCCGCGCGGATGGATGGGCGTCAAACCGGTCGCCGTCATACCAAATGAGGCCCGTGCGCTCGGTGAAGCGCACGTCATCGCCGGCTTCTGGCGCGGCGAAGCGCCAGTTGTAGACCGCCGAATACAGTCCGTGCTCCAGCATGGCGCGCCCAGCGTCCCTTGTGTTGCAGCATGTGACGACATTTTCTGTCCAACCATCGAGGCGGATGTCGAACACGGTGCGACACGCCGCGCGGATGCGCAGCCGGGGATTGGGATGGGTGGTGCGCTGCGGCGAGACATAGACCGCGAATGGCGGCGCGCCCGGCACGTCGATCACCTCGACTTCGTTGTGGCCGTGGCGAACCTGCCCCTCAGCGGGCGCTGCGAGGACGGCCAGACTGACGGCGACGCCGGCGCCAAGCTGAGCGATGGGCGTCATGTGTCCGCCTCGGTGTCGGGCGAGTCATTCGGTGGACGCGTCTCGCCATAGCAGGTGTCCCCCATGGCCCTGATCACCGCACGATGGGCGCTTTGGACCAGGGCGCGTTCGCGGTCCTGATCACCAACGAACACAAAGTCGCCGCCCCCGACGTCGTTGTCAGGGTCGGGATAGCGCCATTGGCTGGAATCTGTGATCAATTGCTCGGCAAAGGCGCGGTTCACCGCCTCGCCCGCGGGCTCACCGTCCAACGTCAAGGCGTGGCACACGGCGCACACATTGTCGGCTCGGCCGGCCGGGGTGACATCGGCCTGGACGAGGCAAAGCGCCTCGGCGTCCTGGCTGGTTATGCCGCTTGGCCAGCCATAAGGGCGGTCGGGGCGCGGAAAATCGGCGAACAGAGCGGCTTCGTCCTCATCCTGCGCCATGGCGGCGGGCGTGAGGAGCGCTGCGGCCGCCAATGCGGATGTGACTGCACGCTTGGCCAGGCTAGTGTTCATCGCTTGGCCCTCCCCAGCCGGTGAGCGGACAGTTTGCCGGGCTCGACAAATCATCAAAGCCCGCCATCCCATCGACCAATCGGTAGTCCACGGCGATGGGAGACACTCGGGTCGGTTCGGCGCCGGCGAGCGGGGCGAAACGCCAGTTGGCCACGTCACGGGCGAGGTTTTGCTCAAACACCGACGCCCATGCGCGGTTCTCCTCGGCGGTCAACGGAGCGCCAGCACGACCAATGGTGCAGCTCGCGCACAGCAATTCGTGGACATCGCCCTCGGCGTTGCGGACGAGATCGACCGTGCAGCGCGCCTCTACACTCGCCTCGAGCGCCCGCAGCGGGAAGACCACCGGCCGGGCGATGGGCTCCCCGCCAAGATCGTCGATGATTGGCGACGCCGCCGCGTCGGTCGGCCCGTCTTGCGCCAGGGTTGCCGGGGCCAGGAGCGCGGCCGCGGCCATGATCAAGAGAGCCGCGCGGGTCATTTCTTCCCTCCGCGAGGCGCGCCGAGCGGGAGGCCGTCGGGTCCCAAGGGGCCGCCGGGAAACGCGCCGCCTGGCAAACCGGGCAAGCCGGCGTCTCCCCCGCTCGCGCCAGGAAGGCCTGGCAGTCCAGCAGCATCCCCGCTCGGCAGACCGGGCAGCGCCCCACCCTTACCGGCTTTGCGCGCTTTCGCGCCGGCTTGGGCCTGCATGGCTTTGAGCGCGGCCGGGTTGACGCCGCCAGGGCCGCCCATGGCGCCTGGACCGCCGGCGCCGCCCATCATGTTCATCAGCGCGCCCATGCCGCCCTTCTTTTTGCCCATCATCTTGACCACATCGGCCATCTGCCGATGCATTTTGAGCAGCCTGTTCACGTCAGCGACCTGGGTGCCGGAGCCCTTGGCGATGCGGCGTTTGCGGCTGGCTTTGAGAATGTCGGGCTTTTGGCGCTCCTCCAGGGTCATTGAGGAGATCATCGCGCCGTAGCGTTTGAATTCCTTGTCGTCCATGCCGGCGGCGGCTGCGGCGTCTTTCATCTTGCCCATGCCCGGCAGCATTCCCATGAGCGCGCCCATGCCGCCCATGTTCTGCATGGTCTTCAATTGCTGGGCGAGGTCATCCAGGTCAAACCGCCCCTTGGCCATTTTCTTGGCCATCTTTTCCGCTTCGACGCGGTCGACCTGTTCGGCGGCCTTCTCGACCAGTGAGACCACATCGCCTTGCCCGAGAATTCGGCCGGCAACACGTTTGGGATCAAAGGCCTCCAGACCGTCGAGCTTCTCCCCGACACCCAAAAGTTTGATGGGCAGGCCGGTGACCGCGCGCATGGACAACGCCGCACCGCCACGCCCATCGCCGTCGACACGGGTGAGCACCAAGCCGGTCAGCGGGAGGCGTTCGTGGAAGCGGCGGGCGGTCTCCACGGCGTCCTGGCCGGTGAGGCTGTCGGCGACGAGCAGAGTTTCGTGGGGGCCGGCGATGGCGGCGATCGCGGCGGCTTCGGCCATCATGTCTTCGTCGATCGACGTGCGGCCGGCGGTGTCGAGGATGAGCACGTCGTGGCCGCCAAGCTCGGCGGCCTTGAGGGCGCGCTTGGCGATGTCGACGGCGGACTGGCCTGTGACGATCGGGAGGCTGTCGACCTCGGCCTGTTTGGCCAGCGTGGCCAGCTGCTCCATGGCGGCGGGACGACGGGTGTCGAGACTCGCCAACAGAATGCGCTTTTTGCCCTTTTTGAGTTTGAGCGCGATCTTGCCAGCGGTGGTGGTTTTGCCCGAGCCCTGCAAGCCGGCCATCATGATCACCGAGGGCGGCCCGCCATCGATGAACAGCTGGTTCGCCGTCGCGTCACCGCCCAGCATCTCCACCAGCGAATCGTGGACGATCTTAACGACCTGCTGGCCAGGGGACACCGAGCGGATGACGTCCTCGCCGACGGCCGTTTCTTTGACGCCCTTGATGAAATCCTTGACCACCGGCAAGGCGACGTCGGCCTCAAGCAGCGCCACGCGCACTTCGCGCAGGGCGGCCTCGACATCCTTTTCGCTGAGCGCGCCGCGGCCGGTGAGGCCATCGAAGATGCCGCCTAGGCGTTCCTGAAGTGAATCAAACATGCGTCAATCCCGTTTGGCCAAAAGCGAAGCGCCCCGCTGAGCGAGTCTTCGCCGGGCGGGGGATCTCGCCCGCCTCGTCCCGTCTCAAGCCTAACACGTCGAGGCGGGGGTCGTGCGGGTCAAGACGCGACACATCGCGTTTTGCCTGAGCTGCGCGGTGTGACGAGAAAGGACGCGGCTGTCAAGGCGTTGGCGAGCCGTTGGTCCTGCGCGGGGTTAATTGGACAGGACGAACTCAAGCGCGAGGGGAAACTCCAAGCCCGCGGAGGGTTCGCCATTGGTGAGTTCGGGCGCGGCGACCATGCGTTCGGTCAGCGCCGTCGCCGCCTCGCCGAAGCCCCAACCGGATGGCGCTTCCCGATCGACGCGGCACGACAGCGTACCGGAGTACCCCACAAGGCACTGCATCTCGACAACGCCGCCGAGCCCAGCGTTCCGGGCCCTGTCGGGGTATTCGCGGTCCATGTCGCGCGCCGAGAATTGTCGGCGCCATTGCACGCGCGCATCGCTCGATCGCTGGGATTGTGTGCTGCTCGCCGCCCCGGCGCGATTGTCCAATCGGGCGCGGATGTCACTGAGATCACCAGGTTGGGGAGGTTCAGCCACTGGCTGATCGCTCTCAAACACCAACGGCATGGACGGCAGCGGCGAGCGCGGGCTTGGCCGGAACTCAACCGCAAGCCCCACCTGCAGGCCAACAGAGGGCGAGCCATCGACCAACTCGGCGCCCACACGGGCCTGACGCGATATGCCCATGGCCGCGTCGGCGAAACCTTCGCCCGCTGGTTGCTCGGTGTTGGGACGGCAGTCCAACCAGCCGTCAGGGCGGACAAAACAACGCAACGTAACTTGGCCCGCGACACCGCGATTGAGCGCGCCGGTGGGGTACACCCGTCGCGGATCGGCGATCTGGGGCAAGCCGCTCCAAATCGGTTCGACATCGCCGTCATGGCCGGAGGGCAAAATGGTGATCAGCGGATTGGGCGCAGGGGCCGGTGTCGGCGTGGGACTTGTTGGGCTGCTGCCGATGGTCGGGCTCGGAAGCGGCTCAGGCGTGGGTGTGGGTGTTGGTGTCGGAGTTGGACGCGGGGCTGGCACCAGTTCGCGCGCCGCGGGCGTGGGCGTGGGCGTGGGCGTCACGACCGGGCTCGGCGTCGGCGTTGGCGTTGGCCGCGCAGCCTGGGGCGGTGGGACTGGCGTGGGGGTTGGGGTTGGCGACGGCGTTGGCCGG
>CAZADA010000115.1:0-8358 GCA_964483775.1 uncultured Caulobacterales bacterium | reverse complement strand
CAGCGCCGGCTGGTGGAACGCGCCGACGAGGTTTTTGCCGCTGCGTGTGTTGATCGCGGTCTTGCCGCCGACCGAGGAGTCCACTTGGGCGAGGAGGGTGGTCGGGATCTGGACCAGGTTCACGCCCCGATTGATGATCGCGGCGGCGAAACCAGCAAGATCGCCCACCACGCCGCCGCCCAAGGCTATGACGATGTCGTCGCGCTCGACGCCGCTGGCGAGCATGGTCTCGCAAACGGTCTCCAAGTGCGACCAGGACTTGCTGGCTTCCCCGACAGGGATGGTGATCGTCTCGTTGGCGACGCCGGCGGCGGCCAAGCTGTCCGTCAGCCCGTCGAGGTGGAGTTTGGCGACGGTCTCGTCGGTAACAATCAGCGTTTTGCCATGCGCGGTGAGGGCTGCGGCGTGTTCGCCCGCCTCGGCCAGGACGCCGGGGCCGACCCAAACATCATACGAGCGTGCGCCCAGACCGACCTGCACACGGCGGCGCGGCGGGGCGCCTGCAACAGCGTTGGGATCAGCCATCCTTGTCCGCGCTCCCACGGTTGGCGCGGCGTAGGCGGTCGCGGCGGCGCGCTTCGCGTTTGCGCAACGCGGCGATGATGGCCTCGACGGTGCGATCATGGGGATTGGCGGCGCTGTTCACTGTGATGTCGGCGCGCGCATAAACGGGGTAGCGCTGGGCCATGAGGTCGGACAGCACGTCCTGGGGGTCTTTGTCGCGCAGCAAGGGCCGGGTGTCGCGGCGCGCGGTGCGTTCGACGAGCACGCTGAGGTCGGCTTTCAGCCAGATGGACACGCCCTTGCGCTTGATGAGCGCACGCGTGTCGGCGTCCATGAACGCGCCGCCGCCGGTCGCCAGCACCACCGGATCGCCGGACAACAAGCGCGCGATCACCCGCCGCTCGCCGGCGCGAAACTCGGTCTCACCAAAGCTATCAAAGATCTCGGCCACGGAACGACCGGCCGCCGATTCGATCTCTTCGTCGGAATCCACGAACGGCAAGTTCAGCTTGGCGGCTAAACGTCGACCCACGGTGGTCTTGCCCGCGCCCATAAGGCCGACCAGGACCAAGGGGCGGCGCGCGGCGTAGCGTCTGCGCGAGCGTGAGCGCCGGCTGCGGTTCTTTCGCGCTGGCGCGCCTTGTGACGATCCCTCAGTGCCGTCCAACATCCATCCTGCCGGGCGCTGCGCCCCGCGCGCTCAGGAAAATCTGGCGCACCGGGTTGGCCCTCCTTTCAACATGCACTACCACAAGCAGATGAGCTTGCAGCCGTAATTTCGCCGTTTGTCCTGTGATCTTTAACCTAGCGCCATGGATTTTTCACCAACGCCGCGCAACCAAAGGAGGCCGCGCGTGACCGCGAATGTTCTGACCTGCGCCTTGAGTATGGCCGCGAGCGCTGCGCTCGCGTTCGCTGCGCCCTCGAGCGGGCAAATCGAAGCGCGTGAATTGGGCGGCATTGATCCGTTCTCGATTCCTTTGGCTGATGAGGCTGGTGCGTTGCGCTCGACCGCTTGGGAAGGCGCGGATGCGGCCGCGGCTGCGCTGTTGCTGGAGGCCTTGGCGTCCGATAGCCGCGAGAGCGTCGCGGCGGGGCGGATCATTGCGGCGGTCCTGCGCACCGGCGCCACGCCGCCGGGCGGCGGACAGGCGCCGCGAGCGCTCGCTTCGGCGCGCGTGCGGGCGTTGTACAATGCCGGTTTGATTGATGACGTGACCCAGCTTGCCGGGCTTGACGCCACACTGGCGGCAGACGCCGACTATGGTCTGCCCGTCACGTTGTCGAGGTTTTTGCAGGGTGACGCCAGCGGGGCGTGCCGCACCGCCGAAGGCGTAAACGTGGATCCGACCGATGCGCAATGGGCCCGTGTGCGGGCGGCGTGTTTTGCGTTGGCGGGATCCTTGCCGGCGGCCGAGCTTACACTCGACACGGTGCGCGGGCAGCTGGGTCAGCGCGTGGACGCGCGGTTTGACTATTGGGTTGCACGTGCGGCCGGCGCGCCGCCGATTGGCGACGCCGAAGCCCCGCGTGGGGCGCTCGAGTTGGTGTTGGCCCTCAGCGCGGGCTCGCCGCCCCTAGCTGAAGACCTTGAAGGGCTTGATATCGCTGCGCTCGTCGCGGTGGCGCGTTCCCCGGCGGTGAGCGATGTGACCCGGCTTGCTGCGGCGCTCGCGGCCGCTGAGTCCGGCGTTTTGGGCGCTGATGCGCTTGAGCCGGCGTTCGCGGCGGCGGCCCAAGGCGAGACGCGCTCAGCCCGCCAGATTCTGTCGGACGGCGTGGCCGAGGATGAGGGCGAGTACATTGCGCTGTTGACCAAGGCCGTGCTGACTGCGGAAACCGAAGCGCTCCGGGCTGAGGCGATCGCCGCGGTCTTTGGCGCCGCGCCCAGTCATGGGCAAGCCTTTGTGATGGCCGAGTACTTGGCGCCGGTCGTGTCCAACATGCCGATCAATCTGGACACCGTTGTGTTCGCCGAATTGTTCGCCGAGATCGCCGCCATCGCCGCCCAACCCGACACGGCGCGTGCGTGGGCCGAGGCTGCGCGCAACGCCGGTCCTCATGGGGTGATTGATGACCCGGCGGTGTTGGAGGCTGATTTCCTGTTTCGCATGGCCGGGCTCGACCTGTTGCTCGCGGTGGCGGATCCCTCGACGAGCTCGGATGTCCTCGCGAGCGCGGTTGGGGCGTATCTCGACGTTGCGCAGACCACCGACCAAATCGCCAGCGCCAATCGTGCGGCGCAATTGGTGTTGGCGTTAGGCGCGACCAATACGGGCGCGTTACGGGCGTCGGCGAGTGCGGGCGCAGGGGCGTCGACGCCCTTGTCAGCCGAAGCCCAGGCCGCGTTGTCGGCTATGGATTCGGCCTCGGACGCTGGTGTTTTGGCGGAGACCGCATTGCAAGCGGCGCGATTGCTTCAGGTGGCCGGCGGCGACAACAGCTTTGCGGCGGCTCGCGTGGTGCGCAATTTTTGGCGGTTCGGCCTGGATCGTGAGGCGCGGCTGGTGGCGCTGGAGGCGCTCATGGCTGAACGCCGTCGGTCAGAGATGAGCTTGGGTGATGTCGCCGAGTGAGGCTCGCTCGGTTGAGGCGTTTTTGGAGTATCTGAGCGCGGAACGCGGGGTCAGTCCACGCACCTTGGACGCCTACGCCCGCGACCTCGACGATGCGGCCATGCATTGCGCAGGGCGTGGTCTTGATCTGTTGGATGCTGACGAGCCGTGTTTTGAAGCCTATCTCGCGCGGCTGGCGGAGGATGGCAGGGCGGCGAGCACTGCGGCGCGGCGATTGTCTGCGCTCAAGCAATTTTTCGCCTTTGCGTTGGACGAGGGTCTGCGGGCCGATGATCCTGTGCAACGCCTTAAGGGACCAAGGCGGGCGCGCCCCCTGCCCAAGGTGTTGAGCTTGGGGGATGTCGAGGCGCTGTTTCGGGCCGCGAAGGTGGGCGATCATCCATCGGCGATCCGGCGGCGATGCCTTTTGGAGGTGTTGTATGCGGGCGGGTTGCGCGTCAGCGAGTTGGTCAGCTTACCCGCCGCCGCCGGTGCGCCGCGTGATCGCACGCTTGTGATCAAAGGCAAGGGCGGGCGGGATCGCCTGATCCCTTTGACGCATGCGGCGCTGGATGCGCTGGCCGCCTATGCGCCTCATCGCAGCAGTTTTGCGCCGGCGAAGAGCGCGCGCACCGCTGATCGGCGACGCCGCGCGCTGCGGTTTTTGTTTCCGGCCAACAGCGCGTCGGGGCACCTCACACGTGAGGCGTTCGCCCGCGAACTCAAAGCGTTGGCCGCCCAAGCGGGCCTTGATCCGGCGCGCGTGTCGCCGCACGTGTTGCGCCACGCGTTTGCTACGCATTTGATGGACAATGGCGCTGACATTCGTATTGTGCAGGCCTTGCTGGGGCACGCCGACATTTCCACGACCCAAATCTACACCCATGTGGGCCAGTCTCGGCTCAGCGAGGTGCTGGCGGCCGCCCATCCACTGTCGCAGGGGCGCGAATAACGGTGTTCAAAGCTTGTTGAGACCTGTCGCGATACCTATTGTCCTGCCAATTTCAACGTCCCAGCCAACGCTCTGAGTGGTTCATGGCCGATTCTACGTCGCAATATCTTGATTTTGAACGTCCCTTCGCCGAATTGCAGCGGCAAATCGCCGAGTTGCAGGCCGTCAACGCGCAAAGCGAGGGCGGTGTTGATGTGCAGGACGAAGTCACGCGGCTTCGTGAAAAAGCGGCCGAACAGCTGCGCACAACGTACAGCAAGCTCGACGCTTGGCAGAAAACACTGGTCGCGCGCCATCCGGAACGCCCGCACTTCTCGGACTATGTTGAGGCGCTGATCACGGACTATACAAGTTTGGCCGGCGACCGTCGGTTTGGCGATGATCCGGCGATCCAGGGCGGTCTCGGTGTTTTCCGCGGTCATCATGTGGTCGTGCTCGGCCACGAGAAGGGAACCGACACCGACAGCCGAATCGAACACAATTTCGGCATGGCCCGGCCGGAGGGCTACCGCAAGGCTGTGCGGCTGATGGACCTCGCGGAGCGCTACAATCTGCCGGTGCTGACATTTGTCGACACGCCGGGCGCCTATCCTGGCGTGGGCGCAGAAGAGCGCGGTCAGTCTGAGGCCATCGCACGGGCCATTGAACGGTGCTTGACGCTACGCTCGCCCATCATCTCGGTGATCACCGGGGAGGGTGGATCTGGCGGCGCGGTGGCCATCGCGTCGGCCAATCGCGTGTTGATCCTGGAGCACTCGGTGTATTCGGTGATCTCCCCTGAGGGATGCGCTTCGATTTTGTGGAAAGACGCCGGGCGGGCCAAGGATGCGGCCATCGCCATGAAAATCACAGCTGAGGACCTTCAGCAGCACGGGATTGTCGACGAAGTGATCGTCGAACCGCCGGGCGGCGCGCATCGGCACACCGAGGTGATCATTGAGGCTGTGGGCGACGCCATGCTGGCGGCGTTGGAGACGTTTTCGGGTCAGTCGCCCGAGGCGTTGATCGCCCAGCGGCATGAGCGCTTTTTGGCCATCGGTCGGGCGGGTCTGACGCCTTAACGCTTTGAGGTGATGGCCGCGGCCTTGGGGCGGCTCTGGGCTTTGGGATTCTGGAGCGCCTAGAACTTCCAGCTCGCTCCGGCGCCGAGCCAGATATCGGGGTTGTCTTCCACAAGTGAGGCGCGGCTGTTGATCACGCCGCGCACCCCCGCATACGCCTCAAAACTGCGAACAAAGGTGCGCACCACATCGGCGCGGCCTTGCACATAGGTGTAGTCGCCGATGTCGTGGTCGTCAAAAGACGAGACAAATCCAACATCTGCACTGGTGCGCAGATCTAACGTCAAGGGCAAGAAGAAGGTGTGAAACACGCCGGCTTCAGCGCTGAAGACCTGCCGATCAAAGTCGTAATACGTGTAAACTGATGGATTGAGCGGAATGGAGCCGTTGAGCCCGGCAAACAATTCGATGTCATTGTCGGCGTCGTCTTCGACGTCACTGGCGCGGCGGAACACTTGCGCGCCGACATCTGCGCGCCAGCGATTGCTGGACAGTGTTGGAGTCCAGCCAGCGCGGACCTGGGTCTCGACCCGGAAGCGCTCGTCGTCATCGCCAAGTGGTTCAATGCGCACGGCGCTGGCGTAAAAGTCGTTGAGCTCAACGCCGGCTTGATAAAAGGCCGACAGGTCCGCCAGCCGTTCGCCGCGAAACACATACAAGGCCTCCAGGCGAGCGGCCAACCGACGGGTGAAATCGGCGTGCGCGGGCGTAGCCACCACCATGCACATGACGAGTGCGAACACGCGGGACATGTGACCGTGTCCTCTCAGTTTGACTGCTGAACCGACCCCGTAAGGCGCAAATGTTAGCACGGTTTGACCGAGGAGCCAGGGGGCTAGCGATCACATATGGCGCGCGCGCTCAGGAGGTCGGCGCGAACCGCTAAGCTTCGGCTAAACTGCCGTGACAGTGTTTGAATTTCTTGCCCGAACCGCACGGACACGCCTCGTTGCGGCCCACCCGTCCCCAGGTTTCGGGTTTGCCGGGTTCGCGCCGCCCAGCGCTGCGGGTGGGTGAGGGACCAGGTCGGCGACCAAGCGCGCCGCCGCCGCTTTGGCTTTGAGCCGCCGCTGCATCGCCGTCGGCCGGGGGATGAACCGCGACCCCCTCTGGCGGGCGTAGGGGGGCGGGTTGTTCGGGGATCTTCACGTTCATCACCACGCGGGTGACGTCTTCGCGCAGACCGGCAAGCAGCTTTTCGAACAAGGAGAACGCTTCGGTCTTGAACTCATTCAGCGGGTCGCGCTGACCATAGCTGCGCAAGTGAATCACAGAGCGCAAATGGTCGAGTTGCTGCAAGTGTTCACGCCAATGCAGGTCGATGGTTTGCAGCAACACGCTCTTTTCAAAGCGCCGCATGGGTTCGGGGCCGATATTGGCGACTTTCTCTGCGAACGCCTGATCGGTGGTCTTGGTGAGACGGTCGGAGATTTCATTCTCAGCGATGCCGTCCTCTTCGGCCCATTGGCGGATCGGCGGTTGGACGCCCAGAACCGCGTGGGCATCCTCAACCAAGCCATCAATGTCCCATTGATCCGCGAAGGCTTTGGCGGGCACGTGACGGGCGACAATGTCGCCGACCAATTCATGGCGCATGTCTTCGACAACATCGGCGACGTGCTCAGAGCTCATGAATTCAATGCGTTGTTCGAAGATCGCTTTACGCTGATTGTTGACGACGTCGTCGTACTTCAACACGTTTTTGCGCATCTCAAAGTTGCGCTGTTCCACCCGCTTTTGCGCTGTCTCCAGCGCTTTGGACATCCATGGGTGGACGATCGCTTCGCCGTCCTTCATGCCCAGGGTTTTCATGATGGCGTTCATGCGCTCGGGCGCGAAGATGCGCATCAGGTCATCTTCGATGGAGACGAAGAACTTGGAGCGACCGGGGTCGCCTTGGCGGCCGGAGCGGCCGCGCAATTGGTTGTCGATGCGGCGGCTTTCGTGGCGTTCCGAGCCAATCACGTAAAGCCCGCCGGCGTCCAAGGCGCGCTGTTTGTCGGCCTCGACTTCGGCTTGGATCACTTTGCGTTGGGCTGCGATCGCGTCTTCTTCGGGCGGTTCGCCCTTTTTCTTCTCGCGTTCGGCAATCCAATGGGTGAGACGCATGTCGACATTGCCGCCCAGTTGGATGTCGGTGCCGCGTCCGGCCATGTTGGTGGCGATGGTCACCGCGCCAGGGACGCCGGCTTCAGCGATGATCTGGGCTTCTTGCTCGTGGTAACGTGCGTTGAGCACTTGGTGTTTGACCTTGGCCTTTTTCAGGAGCTCCGAGAGCACTTCGGATTTTTCGATCGAGGCGGTGCCCACGAGCAAAGGTTGGTGGGCTTTGTGGCGCTCCTTGATCTCAACCAGGATCGCCTCGTTCTTTTCCGCGGTGGTGCGGTACACTTCGTCATCTTGGTCTTGGCGCGCCACGGCCCGGTTGGTGGGCACTTGGATGACGCCGAGGCCGTAAATGTCGCCGAACTCGGAGGCTTCGGTGGATGCGGTGCCGGTCATGCCGGCGAGCTTTTCATAAAGCCGGAAGTAATTTTGGAAGGTGATCGAGGCGAGCGTGACGTTTTCCGGTTGGATGGTCACGCCTTCCTTGGCTTCGATGGCTTGGTGCAGGCCTTCTGATAGACGGCGGCCTTCCATCATACGCCCGGTGAATTCGTCGATGAGGATCACTTGGTCCTTGCGAACGATGTAATCGCGGTCGCGCTTGAAGAGATGGTGCCCACGTAAGGCTTGGTTGATATGGCGTACGAGTGAAACATTGGCGACGTCATAAAGACCGCCATCTTGGATCAGTTCGTGTTCCAGAAACAATTGCTCGACGCGTTCATTGCCCTCTTCAGTGAGGGACACGGAGCGTTGCTTTTCGTCAACCTCGTAGTCTTCCTCTTCCAGCATCGGAATGAATTTATCGATCGTTCGATAAAAATCAGATCGATCGTCTGTCGGGCCAGAAATGATCAACGGCGTTCTTGCTTCGTCGATCAGAATGGAGTCGACCTCATCGACAATGGCGAAGTAATGACCGCGCTGGCACATGTCGGCCAGCGAATACTTCATATTGTCGCGCAGATAGTCAAAGCCGTATTCGTTATTGGTGCCGTAGGTCACATCGGCGGCGTAGGCTTCGCGCCGTTCGGCGTCGGTCAGCCCGTGCACAATCACGCCGACCTCAAGGCCCAAAAACCTATAGACTTGGCCCATCCATTCCGCATCGCGGCGGGCCAGATAGTCATTCACGGTCACCACATGCACGCCGCGACCGGTAAGGGCGTTGAGATAAACG
>CAZADA010000114.1:0-8527 GCA_964483775.1 uncultured Caulobacterales bacterium | reverse complement strand
GGGTGAATGGTGGGGTGTCTTCAAGGGAAGACATGTATCAAGTTGGTTCGGATCTCTTAAACAAAGGTTAACGGCCGGAAACCAATTGAGGCGCGGGCCTCAAACTTCTATGGTTCCGCGCAAGGCGGCATGCGGGTAAGCTGCCTAAACATCGAGGATCACGGAGGATTTTATGGAACGCAGCCAAAGTTACGCCGCGTTTTGGCCACGCTATCTGCGCGAGCACGCCCAATCGGGCACGCGCTGGTTGCACTATGTTGGGACAGCGTTGAGCCTGGTGTTTATCGCGCTGGCGGCGGCGACGCTGAACCCATGGTGGCTGCTGGGGGCGCCGCTGGCCGGGTACGGGTTTGCCTGGACCGGCCATGCGATCGTTGAGCGCAACAGGCCGGCGACCTTCACCCATCCGTTGTGGTCGCTGGTTAGCGATTATCGGATGTTTTTTCTCTGGGTGAGCGGTCGATTGGGCCATGAATTGAGCCGCGCCGGTCTTGGCGAACAGCTGGGCGAGGGGGAGGAGCGCTAGCTCCCCATGAGCTTGCGCACAATCACGGTCATCGACAGAAAAATCCACAGCGTGTTGAACGCCACCAGGGTGGGCAGAAGCTTACGCATGGAGGCCCAGATCAACGCCGCTGACGTGATGAGCGTTAAAATGTGCAGCTGCCAGATCTCCACGCCGAACACCAGCCCGGGCACGATCACCGCTGCTTTGGTGGCCCAGGCGAGAAACTCGACGATGTTGTAGCTGGTCCAGTATTCACGTTTGCCAAACAGCTTCAGGCAATCCCAAATCGCCCGCCAACTGACCAAGGTGTACACCAAAGCTGTGATCAGCGCGGCGAGCGCCATGGCGATTGTGTAGGGGTTCAAAGCTAGGGTGAGCATCGATGCAACCTTGTCGCGAAGGGGCTGAGCCGTTCAGGCTCGGCCGGTTGTGGCGGCGTTGATGCAAAAACATGGCCGCCTTCGCGGGTGCGGCAAGGCGGGCGTTGGCGTTGCGGTATGCGCTCAGGGGTGGGGATGATCCATCACTTGGAGGCGCCGCCCGGAATCGAACCGGGGTACAAGGATTTGCAGTCCTCTGCGTAACCACTCCGCCACGGCGCCAAGCCACTGTGTATGCATCACTTTTCCCCGCGTGTCTGAGATGTTTTCCAACCAATCGGCGTCATGTTTTCCAAACTGTCGCCGAACCAGTCGCCCAGGCGGTCCATCTCGGAGCGGGTGCGCGCCTGTTTATCGGCAGCATCGGAGTATTGCAACGACATCCTGGCGGTCTTGTGCTGAAGCGCGCCCTGGATGGCCCGCAGGTCAGCGCCATTGTCCGCCGGAGCGGTGGCGCGGGTGGACGATCGCCGTGTGCTCAATGGGATTTTCTGGGTGCTGCGTTCCGGCGCGCCCTGGCGGGATTTGCCCTAGCGCTATGGCCCGTCCACGACCTGTTACAATCGCTTTAATCGCTGGCGTAAAGCTGGGGTTTGGGACCGGATTATGGACGCCGTCACAGAGGCTTATGACGGCGATGTGGAGATGATCGACAGCTCCGTCGCCCGGGTTCGCCAACACGCCGCCGGGGCCAAAAAGGGGGTGGAGATCCTTGTGTGGGGCGCTCGCGCGGCGGACTGGAGCGGTTCTTCAGCAAACTCAAACACTTCCGGCGCATCGCGACCCGTTATGACAAACTGGCCGACACCTTCCTCGCCGCAATCAAGCTGGCCTGCATCCGCATCTGGTTGCGCGCTTATGGGTACAGGGCCTAGTCCATTCAGTGTGTTATAGCTCTGCCTTCTCGTTTGCGCCAAAACTCATACGTTTTCTGTCACAGGCGAAAACGACCGTTTGTGCCACCCACTGTTGCGTGGAAGCAGACCTTGGCGCAATCGCAGCGAAAGCTCACTTCGTCCGCTCACCGGTCGCTTGCGAACGGGCTCGCCTTGCTGGCGCCAGTGCGGCTGTACATTCACACCCAGGTAGGGACGTCAGCCCCGAGCCAGCAGTAGACGATGGCGATATACCTGGAGATCTTGGTATTCCAAACTATGTGATTGCGGCGAGCACTGTCTCTGTGGTGGAGCACGTCGGCGGGTCTTATCGAGCGAGAGTCATCGAGGGGCGACTTAATGGCGGAGCTACTCGTCGCCTTCAACGGACAATTAATGCGCTCAACGACCCCTCGCCTGGGAACCCTTGTCGGTGATGGAGACCTGGTAATGTTTTGGGCAAACAAGTCGGTTCGACACGCTGGATTGAGCAGATGGCGAGGTGTCCCGGTCACAATGACGGCGGCGGTAGCGATGTTGGGCTCATGCACGACCATGGAGCCTGAGCGGGCAAGCGCACCCCGTGACTCGTGCGTGAGTCGTGTGCCAGGAATATGGACACAGGTGGAGACTGAACCGAGCAACGCAGCCGCTTTGAAAGCCATGGCGCAGCAATCAACACTTGAAGACCAAGCGGAAGGTAAGATCACGTTTGGCATTGTTTTGCCGTCTGCAGACGACGCCATTCGGCCAGGCGCAGTGCTCGTGGAGCGATGGTATACTGAACAAGACACATCGCGCATTGTATTGTGCGCCTTCAGAAATGGACCATTCAATCGTCAGTCTGCTGGCGAGTGGTTCGTGTTTGAGCTGAACCCGGGCACTGAAGAGGCCACATTGCTCGATAGCAGCAGCTGGATTTTCCAACCCTACGGAACTCCCCGACAGTGAGTGGTCAGCTCCATTTGCCAATGATGCCGAGTACAACGCGCCAAACTGATGATCAACGCCGAGATGATTGCCCGGCCTCGGTCTAGGGACGTCTCCACTTTTCGATCCTCAGGCTCGATCGTTTTGGCGAACGCCGAAACGGTTTTGAAGCGTCTATGGCGAGGGCGGGCAATTGCTGCACCGCTTTGACGCCTCGGCCGGGGAAGGCACAGACTATGTTCGCCTGGGCGGCAAGACCGTGGCCAGCGTCAAGGGCCCTGCATATTCAGAAGAGATCATCTATCTCCACGCCGACCATTTGGGCTCGCCGGCGGCCTATACCGACGTCGCCGGCGTGGTGGTGGGCCGGTAAAGCCTGACGCTTAGGGCGACGACCTGGCCTGGCTGCATAACTGCGACTTACCCACCGTAAATCGCGTGGTTAATACCACTATGTCTCATGCCTCCGCCTGGCTGCGCTACCGGGGGCAGGTCAGGGCCTCAGGCGTTGTCCGGCGGACGCGACCCGTTGGTGACCATCACAACCCGTCCTCGAACAGCGCCTTTGCCAAGGCCAAGCACATGCCCAGAAGAATGACGGCGAATGGAAGGCCTGTGAGGATTGAGCCCGCCTGGAGCGCTTGGAGGCCGCCCGCGAGGAGGAGTGCTGAGGCGACGACGCCTTCCGTGACAGCCCAGAAGATTTTGCGCCCGAGCGGCGGGTGGGGATGCCCGCCCGAGGTGATGGTGTCGATGACGAGCGAACCGGAGTCCGACGATGTCACGAAGAAGGTGATGATGACAAAGACCGCGATGCCCGACGTGAGTTCGGCCAGCGGGAACTGGTCGAGCAGCACAAAAAGCGCCGTCGCCACGTCGCTCCGCGCCGCTTCCTCAATACCGCTTGAGCCGTTCAGGACGCCGTCAAGGGCCGTACCGCCGAATACCGTTATCCAAACGATGGTGACCAGTGTCGGCACGAGCAGGACGGCGGCCACGAACTCCCGCACCGTTCGCCCGTAGGAAATGCGGGCGATGAACATCCCGACGAACGGGCTCCAGGCGATCCACCACGCCCAATAGAAGATGGTCCAGTCATGCTGCCAGCTGGTCGCTGAATAGGCTTCTGTCCAGGTGGCCAGACGCGGCAAATTCTGCAGATAGTGCCCCACATTCTGCAAAGACGCGTCGATGAGAAACATGCTCGGCCCCACGACGAAAACGCAGGCCATGAGCAGGGCCGCCGCCGCCATGTTGACTTCCGACAAACGCCGGACGCCGCGCTCAAGCCCGGAGACGACGCTCGCCACAGCGATGGCCGTCACGCCGGCGATCAGCATGATCTGCACCCCGACATCCTGCGGGACGCCAAGCAGCCTTGAGAGTCCGGCATTGATCTGCGCGGCGCCAAGACCCAGCGATGTGGCGAGACCGAACAGCGTCGCCAGGACAGCCACGATGTCGATGAGATGGCCGGGCCAACCATGGATCCTCTCACCCAAAAACGGGTAAAATGCGGATCGGATGGTGAGGGGCAGCCCTCTATTGTAGGCGAAGTAGGCCAGCGCAAGGGCGATGACGGCATAGATCGCCCAGGCATGGACGCCCCAATGAAACACGGCCGTCGTCAGCGCGGCCTGGGCCTTGCTTTCCGGCGAGAGCGCCGTCCCAGCGCCGCCTGCCCCGGCGGCGAATATGGGCGCCGGATTGGAAAAATGCAGCACGGGTTCCGCCACGGACCAGAACACCAGACCGATGCCCATCCCGGCCGAAAACAACATGGCGACCCACGTCGCCCGCGGGAACTGGGGCTTGGCGTCCGGCCCTCCCAGACGCACGGCGCCCGCTTTGGACACCGTTAACCAGAGGCAGAAGACGACGAAGAAGTTGACCGCGATGATGTAGAACCATCCCGCATGGACGGTGAAAAGGGTCTGCACCGAGGTAAAAGCAGTTTGAAGGGCTTTGGGATCGTAGAAGGCGAAGCTGACGAACGCCACGATCAGTAGGACGGAAGTCCAGAAGACCTTGGGCTCTAGTGTCTTCTGTCCTTGCCCCGACGGATCGGCGTCCTTCCGCATAGGATTATCCGGTCTTTCGGAAGTGGTGTATGCCCCAGACCAGCAAGCCAGCCTGGCCCGCATCCACCCAATTTCTGAGTCCCACAAGCATCCGGTCAATATAGGCGTCCGACACTTTGCCCGCCAAAGCCGAGCGTTGCGCTTCCAGCTCCTCTCCAACGCGCGTGTAGTGGAGGATGAGCTGGGCTGTCAGATCCTCAAAAGCGACAAACTCCAGATTATACGTCGCCGCGGCGTCCCGGTAGAAGGAAGGCGAGCCCAGGCTGTCCAGGTGGATGCGGTCGAAGACGGGCTGAAGCGCCGCCGTATCGGCGTCGTCGGCCTGCATGATATCGGTGAAGACGAAGTTACCGCGCGGCTTCAGGACCCGGGCCGTCTCGGCGACGACACGGCGACGCCGGCCCGAATGCAGGATGGCGTCTTGCGACCACACAACATCGAACTGCGCGTCTGGCGCTGGAATGTCCTCAAACGAGCCGTCCACGACCGTGACGAGGGCGTCCAGCCCGGCGGCGCGAGTCATTTCGCGATTGCGCGCGTTTTCCGCCTCCGCCAGGTTGAGCGCTGTCACATGACAGCCGAATTGGCTCGCCAGATAGCGCGCCGCTCCGCCATAGCCTGAACCGATATCAAGAACCCGCCCTTGCGCCGTCAGACCGGTGAGCCGCTTTGCGAGCGCCTCGACGGTCCTGCGGCTCGCCGTGGCGATATCTTCATCGACCCTCTCGTACAGACCGACATGGATGTCTTCACCGCCCCAGATGTGGGAGTAGAAATTGTCCGCATCTTCAGAGTTGTAATAATCGCGCGCGGTTTGGACGACTTTCGAATAGTTTTCATCGTCCACGACGTCCTCCTTATCCCGTTGTCGGTAGGACTTCTCAGCGACGTGAATGAAGAAGTCGGGTTTGGAATCCCTGTGCGTCTCCTTGAAGTCGCCGTAGGACTTTACGCGTTGGAAGCCTACTTCTGTCATGAGCCGGCGAACATAGGCCTTGCGCAGCGGAAACATGTTGAGGTGGAAGACTGAACCGTCGGAGAACTCGTAGCGAAAGCGGGCGAGGCTGTCATCCACATGTTCGGGTGCGGCCTTCACATCCTCACCACAGTAATAATAGTTGCGCGAGGGTTTGGCGTCCTTGTCGAGAAGCGCATCATAGTTGCGCTGATCGAGGATCAGAATGCCGTCATGGCGCAACGTCGCATAATACTCCGCGAGCGCCTTGCGCCGGTCCTTTTCGTCGAACAGATGGGTGAAGGAATTGCCGAGGCAGATGACCGCGTCGTACAAATCATGCACGTCTTTGTTGAGCCAACGCCAGTCGGCGTGCACAACGCGCAGCAACTCCTGGTGTCTGCGCGCATTTTCGAACGCCTTGGCGAGCATGACGGGCGAGCCGTCCACGCTTGTCACCTCAAAGCCAGCCTTGCGCAGCATCACCGAATGAAATCCGGTGCCCGTGGCGACATCGAGGACTTTCTTGGCGCCGTGCTCCCTGAGCGTTTTGATGAAGAACTCGCCTTCCGCCTTTGCGCGACTTTCCCAGTCGATCAGATCGTCCCACTTCTCCACGAAGCCGTGGACATATTCATCGCGATATTTGTCCGTCTCTCGGACGGCGAGGGGGTCAACTCCATAGTCTTGTTTGGCAAGTGTATACACTGGTTTGGCAAGAGTAGTATGTGACATAGTCCCAAAGCAATTGTGTTAAAGAATGCGCCTACGCGCTGGCCGCAAAGGTAAAGCCAAGGCGCCAAAGCTGAAAAGATGCATATCCATACGAGTAGACCGCGGGCGCAACACATTGACGTGCGGCGCTGTTGCCCATAATGCATCCCCGAGCTGCTGTGTGAATGTTTAGAACACAAAAAGTTCGATGTCAAAATGAGTTGTTTCTGACGGTGGGGCATGGGCGTAGGCTGCATGTTCGCCGTGCAATGGGGGTGGAGCCGCGTGGCGGCGAACGTTGAAACTCAGAGCCGTGCGACGCAGGTGCTCGTCCTTCTGCCCAAGACCATTTGCGCAACACGCCTGCACTCCAAGCGATTGGCCACGCTGAAATCTCCGCTTCGGAGCGGACTCCAGTCGATCCCCGAAACTGATCTGTAAGACAGCAAATGGCCGATTGTGTTGAAAAACGCGCTTCGTAGCTGGTCCGAACCGTGATTCCGTTTTTGTTGAACGCACGGAAGCGACGGCGATGATGGGCGAGCGGCGGACGGGCCAGGACGCGTTGTTCTACGAGTTCAACCTGGAGCAGCATGTTCCGTCAGATCATCTGCTGCGCAAGATCGATCGGTTCGTCGATTGTGAGAGCGTGCGCGAGCATTTGCGCCCGTTCTACGCGGATACGGGGCGTCCCTCGATCTGCCCTGAGCTTATGATCCGCATGCTGCTGGTTGGCTATTGCCTAGGCATTCGCTCTGAGCGGCGTTTGTGCGAAGAGGTCCATCTTAACCTCGCCTATCGCTGGTTCTGCCGGCTTGGGCTGGATGGCGCGGTTCCCGATCATTCCACGTTTTCCAAGAACCGTCATGGCCGGTTTCGTGAGAGCGACGTGTTCCGCCACCTGTTCGATCAGGTGCTCAGGCGCTGCATGGTTGAAGGTCTGGTCGGCGGCGAAGGCTTTGCGGTCGACGGCAGCGTCATTCAGGCTGACGCTCATCGCTTGAAAGGCCCGTCCGGCACCGAAGGCCTGCCTGAAGACAAGACGAGCCGGGCGGTTACGGAGTATCTTGCTGTTCTTGATGACGCCGCGTTCGGAGCGGCGACGGCGAAACCGCCCAAGTTCATCTCCGAAACCGATCCTGCGGCGCGTTGGAGTGAGATCGCCCCGCCATTGGTCTGAGGGGCGATCGAACGCTCATCAAGGCCCGGCGTTCTATGCCTATACGCTCAATTACATGATCGACGTCGACAACGCCGTGATCGTGGATGTCGAGCCGACCACCGCCATCCGCACCGCAGAGTGCACGGCCGCCAAGCGCATGTTGGATCGCACCGAAGACCGTCACGGTCTCTACCCTGAACGCCTCATCGGTGATGGCGGCTATGGCTCAGGCGATATGGTCGGCTGGCTGGTGGAAGAAAAGGGCATTGAGCCCTTTGTTCCCATTGTCGAGAAAGGCGAACGCGATGACGGGATTTTTCCGCGCAGCGCCTTCACCTATGACCACAGCGAGGATCGCTATGTCTGCCCGGCTGGCAAGGATCTGCGATTGCGCCATCGCGCCTTTGCGGTCGAACGCGAACCTGCGCCCGATGACAAGGGGCTCTTTCGGTATCGCGCGACAAAAGCCGATTGCGGGGCCTGCCCCCTGAAACCGCAATGCTGTCCCAAGGACGTCGCGCGTAAGATCCAACGCCACATCTATGAAGGCGCGCGCGACATGGCGCGCAAGATCGCCAAGACCGAAGACTACGAGCAATCCAGGCGCGACCGGAAGAAGGTCGAGATGCTGTTCGCCCATCTCAAGCGCATTTTGAATATGACACGCTTAAGGCTGCGCGGCCCCACCGGAGCGCGTGACGAGTTCACCCTCGCAGCCATCGCCCAGAACCTCCGCAAGCTCGCTAAGCTGGTTCCGGCGCCAACAGCCGCGGCAGCGTGAAAGAGCAAAAAAGAGCAAAAAGCGAAGGCGACGCTCACCTTAGCGAAGCCGTGAACGCACCAGCCGGGGAGTTTTTCAACACAATCGGCCGCAAGCCGCCAGATCATTGCGTGGAAAACCGACGTTCCCGAACGGCGCCTT
>CAZADA010000113.1:0-8552 GCA_964483775.1 uncultured Caulobacterales bacterium | reverse complement strand
GGCCTGTCGTCCGACCCGAAAACCCTGACGCCGAAATATTTCTACGACGCCGAAGGTTCACGGCTGTTCGACGAGATCTGCCGGGCGCCGGAATATTATGTAACGCGTACGGAGATTTCCCTTCTGGAGGAGATCGGCCCGGAGCTGGAGAAGCGGATCGGACCGGATGCCGCCGTCATCGAGTATGGCAGCGGATCGGCCTGGAAGAGCCGGCCGACCTCTGGACCGACCTCGACCGCGCCTTGAGTTTTGAGGCGGCCCTCTAGTCACGCGGCCAACGCCGGCGAACCTAACCAAAACCTTACCGCGCCATGACCATCGCGGATGGTTCCACAGCTCAGCTTGACCGCATCATGAACAGGCGTTCAGATACCGGCCAAAAAAGGGAATTGCTCAAACACACGCAAGGGAGGGGACGTTATGCGTTCACTACGTCATTTGTGGACCGCCAGCGCGATGGGGGTCGTATTCGCCGCAACATCCTTGGCGCAGGAGCAGGCGCCAACGCGGATGCTGGGCCATCCCGCCGTCAGCGCCGACCACATCGCCTTCACCTATGCCGGCGACATCTGGCTTGCCGACCGCGACGGGGCCAATGCGCGCCGCCTAACCTCCCATCCCGCCCAGGAGTACAATCCTCGGTTCTCGCCAGACGGCCAAACGCTCGCCTTTTCAGCCGCCTATGAAGACAATGTGGACGTCTACACCATATCGGTGTCGGGCGGTCAGCCCACACGTTTGACGTGGCACCCGGCCAACGACTTGGTCATGGATTGGAGCCCGGCCGGCGATGCCGTGGCGTTCGCTTCGCGGCGTGAGACCAACCACGGCCGGTCCGGTCAACTCTACCACGTCTCCACCAGCGGCGGCCTGCCTGAAAAGCAAATGGAAGCGCGCTTTTTCCAAGGAACGTATGACGATGACGCTGATCGTCTCGCCTACATCGTCTTTGGCCCAGCGTACAACGGATTGTTCGGCGGCTCGTCGGGCTGGCGCGGCTACCGCGGCGGGACGACGCCATCGGTTGTCCTCTTTGACAGGACAGCCAATACGACCACGACCATCCCCGGCGAGCGGGTCAATGATCTGTACCCCATGTGGCGTGGCGATACGGTGGTGTTCATCTCCGATCGCGCCGACGACAAGGTTCTCAACCTGTACAGCTTTGATCCGGCGACCGAGGCGCTGACCCAGCTCACGTTTGAAACCGAGTGGGACGTTCGCTCAGCCGACATCCATGACAACACGGTCGTGTATGAGGCGGGCGCACAGCTCAAAGAGTTCAATCTCGACACCGGCGAGACGCGGGATTTGGCCGTCAGCATTGCGCCGGACCTGCCCCAATTGCGCCCGCAGTGGAAGAACGCGGCCAACACGCTTCAATCGGTGGGCATTTCGCCCAACGGCAAGCGCGTCCTGGTCACGGCGCGCGGCGACGTGTTCACCATTCCGATTGAGGATGGCTCCACGCGCAACCTAACCGACACCAACAGCGTGCGCGAATACACCGCGTTGTGGGTGCCGGACGGCCAGTCCATCGCGTATGTCTCCGACGACGGTCAAACGCAGACGCTGGTGATCGAAGCCCAAGACAATCTTTCTGAGCCGCGGACCTTCCCCCTCGGCGGCGGGTTCCATTTCCTGCAGTATTGGGCGCCCGAGGACGGGCCCATTGTCTTCACCGACAACAACAGCCGCCTGCGGACCATCAACCCGGACAATGGCGACATTGTCGACATCGACCAAAACCCGCGGCGCAGCGGTTTCAATGTTGACGTTTCGGCCGACGGCCGTTGGCTGGCCTACACCCGCGTCGGTGAGAACTTCAATTCCGATTTGTTCTTGTGGGATCTTGAAAACGGCGGCTCCACACGGGTGACCGACGGCATGGCGGACGTGGGTTCGCCCGCCTTCAGCCCGGACGGCGCCTACCTGTTCTTCGCCGCCTCGACGAATGCCGGTCCCCGCCAGGTCGGGCTGGACATGTCGAGCCAGGAACGTCCGTATCGCGCCGGTCTCTACGCTGCGGTGCTGGCCGCTGACGGCGCGTCACCGTTGCTGCCGGGGCAGGGCGATGAAGACGCGCCCGATGACTCTGAGGACAGCGAAGAGGACAACGGCGAGGAGAACGCGACGCAGATTGACTTCGACGGCTTGGCCGATCGGATCATCGCCTTGCCGGTCTCGATTGCGAACTATGACAGCCTCGCGGTGGCCAAGGACGGCGCGCTTTTCTACATTGAGCGCGTCCAGCCGGGCGGTGAAGTGCCCCCGCCGGGCCAATCGACCGCAAGTGAAAACAAGCTCATGCGCTTTGACTTTGAGGACAAGGAAGCCTCGAGCGTCATGAGCGGCGTGCAAAACTTCGGCATCGCGCAAGACGGCGAGTCGATGATCATCGCCAAAACGGGCAACCAGATCGTAACAGCCAAAGCTGGCAAGTCGTTGGATACCGAGAACGTTGACCGTTCAGGCCTGCGCATCATGATCGACCCGCGCGATGAGTGGCGTTTCATCTTCGATGAAGTGTGGCGCATGGAGCGTGAATACTTCTATGATCCCAACCTGCATGGCATTGATTGGCAGGCGATCTACGACAAGTACCGCCCACTGGTTGACCATGTGGGCCGTCGCGAAGATCTCAACACGCTGATCGTGATGATGATCGCCGAGCTGCACGCGGGTCACAACCGCGCTGGGGGCGGGGACACCCATGATGAGCAGGGAACCAACACCGGCCTGCTCGGCGCGGATTTGCGGCGCGTCGACGGCCGCCACCAGATCGCGCGGATCTATGACGGTGAGAATTGGAATCCGTTCCTTGCGGGCCCGCTCGCTCAGCCCGGCCTTGATGTCGACGAGGGCGACTTCATCATCGCGGTGAACGGCCAGCAGCTTGGTGAGACCGACAACATTTTCGCCGCGCTTCAGGGGCTGAACGGCGAACAGGTGACGCTCACCGTTGCGGACTCCGCCAACGGCGCAGGAAGCCGTGAGATCGTGGTCGAGCCCATTGGCAATGAGTTCATGCTGCGCCTGTGGCATTGGGTCGAGGCCAATCGCGCTGCGGTGGACGAGGCGACCGATGGACGGGTTGGCTATGTCTATCTGCCCAACACCGCCGGCGCCGGTTACACCCTCTTCAACCGCATGTTCTTCGCCCAGGTCGACAAAGAGGCGATGATCATTGACGAGCGCTCCAATGGCGGCGGCCAAGCGGCCAACTACATCACCGATGTGTTGTCGCGCTCCTATCTGTCGAGCTGGAAGGATCGCGACTCGATCCTGTTCCAAACGCCCGGCGGCGCGATGTACGGACCCAAGATCATGTTGATCGACCAGGACGCCGGCTCGGGCGGCGACTTCCTGCCGTATTCGTTCCGCACCATGGAGATTGGCACGCTCATGGGCACGCGCACCTGGGGCGGTTTGATCGGCATCTTCGCCAATCCGCTCTTGATCGATGGCGGGTTCGTCTCGGTTCCCAACTTCCGCTTCATCGATGTGGACGGCGAGTGGAGCGTGGAGAACGAAGGCGTCGCGCCCGACATCGTGGTCACGCTCGATCCGGTCTTGACCAACGCTGGACGCGACAGCCAGCTCGAGGCGGCCATCGTGGAGACCCTGCGTCAGCTTGAGGAGTTCACCCCGTTCGTCCCGGCCGAGGCGCCGCCATTCCCAACCGAGCTCGGCGAGTAACCGCTCAGCCATATCAGCGCGCGTCGATCCGTGAGCGTTCGGCGCGCGCTGCGATCTGGGTCGCCAGCGACCGGGGCGATGAAACACGTCGCCCCATTCGCGCAACCGACCGCCCGGCCACACTGCACGCCGTCTGCGCAAAGCGCTTGCCGCTGCGCAGCACGGGTCTAGCCTCCTCAAATGGTTAACGCAGGTGAGGGCGTGCGCCCAGCGCTCCCATAGCCAGCACTACCGGGGGAGTGTGGGGTGAACCTGCGCAGTGTGTCGGGCCTAGCCGTGGCGGTCGTGCTGTGGGCTGCGCCGCCAAGCATCGGTGCCGACGTTCGTGTACGCGTCGCCGGCCTGACATCCAGTGAAATCGCCGAGATCACACTCGTCTTTGATCCGCACACGGATCGGCCGCGCGTGATGATGGCGCAGAGGATCGAGGACGAGGCCGGCCAGCAAGACTTCATGATATCCGTGGACCAGGCGTCCGTTGAGACCTTTCGCGGCGCGGCCCTGGCGACGGTGCGCCTGCGCAATGGCGGCCAGATCCAACACGCGGCCGTCATCTACACCGGTCAGACCTTTATAATCGACACCGACAGCGGCTCACGCGTGGAGCCCGATTGGCGCAAACCGGCCAGACTGTCGGATGAGCCGCAAGGCGACATCGTTTTGCGCAATTGGTCGTTTTCGGTGGGCGTGGGCGTGGAGACCCTAGCGATCGACGCCGAACCCGAATTGGTGGCCGCCATCGACCCCAACGCCAGTCCCGACGGCGGACCGAGCGCCCTCTCAGCGCTCACGCTCGACCTTGATGATACCATGCGCACCCATACGATCGGCGCAGAATACGTCGCCGAGAGCGGCGCCTTCACCTTGTCCACCCGCTATCAGTATGCGGCGAGCGACGGCCAGTCGGCCTTTGAGTTTCGCCTCACCGACAATGACGACGCTTTGGGCTTTTCCCGTTTTGGCGGCGCAGACGGTCAGACAGCGCAGGTTAGCTCACCCGCATTTGATCGCGCTACGGCCTCTGCGCGGACAGAGCTGACCGTGCACCGCGTCACGACCCGCGCGACGGCCCACGCCGTGCGGCGCGAGTGGACCGAACATGGCGACCTCACGCCCATTGTCGAGGTCGAATATGAAAGCGTTGCGATTGACGCCCAAGCCTCGGCCAAACTAACCGGCGGCGATGACGACGCCGAGCAAGACCTGACAATCTCGCAATCGACGCGCACTGTGAGCGTTGGCGCTGGAATCGAAGTCAACCGCCGGTTTGGCTATAAACAAGAGCACGCCATTGCTGTGTCTCTGATCGTGAGCGCCGATGTCGTCACCTACGATGTCGAGGCCCGCCAAGCGATTGTGAGTCAAAGCTTGGGCGTCGCCGAGCAGGCCGACTTTCGCGCCAAACGCACCCAGGTCTCCCCTGGGGCAAAACTCGAAGGCATGGCGTCGTTCCTACGCATAGGCCCCGCTCGGCTGACCGGCCGCGCCGGAGTGCTGTTCCGCAAGCGCTACGGTTTTTCACAAGAACAAGACACGTTCACTGAGCGTCCGGCCCGTGTTGTCGGTGATGGGACCATCAACCCCTTTGCATCGATCACCGCATCAGTGGCGTTCTAAGGCGAAAATGCAAAGCTAAACGCCGGCGTGAGTCGCCCCCCGTGCAGCGCCGCTCTTCCCCGCAGATCATGCAAGCGCGACCATGCATGTGAATGCTGATGACTCGAGGCAAAAGATGACAACACCAATGGCCAATGCGGTTCGGGCGCTCTCGATGGACGCTGTGGAGCGGGCTCAGTCCGGCCATGTCGGGTTGCCGTTGGGCATGGCGGATGCGGCCACTGTGTTGTTCACCGACATCATGACGTTCGACGCCGCCGATCCGGCGTGGCCGGACCGCGATCGGTTCATCCTGTCGGCAGGCCACGGTTCGATGCTGCACTACGCCGTGTTGCACCTGCTGGGCTATGACAGCGTGTCCCTCGACGACATTCGCAACTTCCGCCAGCTGGGCGCGACCACGCCCGGTCATCCGGAGAATTTCATCACCGCCGGCGTGGAAACCACCACGGGCCCGCTCGGGCAGGGCCTCGCCAACGCCGTCGGCATGGCCATGGCCGAACGGCATCTTAATGCACGCTTTGGCGACGATCTGGTCGACCACCGCACTTATGTGATCGCCGGCGATGGATGCTTGATGGAAGGCGTCAGTCAGGAAGCGATCACATTGGCGGGCCATCTGCGCTTGCACAAACTGATCGTGCTGTTCGACGACAACGCGGTGACCATTGACGGCGCGTTGAACACCTCGGACTCCACCGACCAGCTTCAGCGCTTTCAAGCCAGCGGCTGGGATGTTGAACGCGTTGACGGGCATGACCCGGACGCTGTGCGCGCGGCCTTGAAGCGCGCGCAGACAACCGATCGACCGAGCTTGATCGCCTGCAAAACCATCATTGGGTATGGCGCGCCCACCATTGCGGGCACGGGCAAGGCCCATGGCGGGCCCTACGGCGAAGAAGAAATCGCGGGCATTCGCCAGTCGCTCGGCTGGTCCCACGCCCCGTTCGACATCCCCCAGCCCGTCCTCGACGCCTGGCGCACAGCTGGCGCGCGCGGCCGGAGCGATCGCCAAGCCTGGGAGCAACGTCACGCGGCCAGCCCCCAAGCCGCCGCGTTTGACGCCGCCATGAATCGAGCCGCCCCAGCCGATTTGGAGGAGCGCGCGCGCGCCCACAAACGCGCCGTGGTCGAAGGCGGCAAGAACGACGCGACACGCAAATGGTCTGGCGCTGCGCTTGAAGTGCTCACCGAAGCTGTGCCTGAGCTCATTGGCGGCTCGGCGGATCTGACCGGTTCAAATAACACCAAAACCAGCCACACCCGTCCCATGACGCCTGACGATTGGGCCGGGCGCTATGTGCACTATGGCGTGCGTGAACACGCCATGGCGGCGGCCATGAACGGCATGGCTCTGCACGGCGGGATCCGGCCCTATTCGGGGACGTTTTTGGTGTTTTCAGACTATTCTCGCGCCGCCATACGCTTGGGCGCGCTGATGAACTTGCCTGTGGTGCATGTGATGACGCACGACTCCATCGGCCTTGGCGAGGACGGACCGACCCACCAACCGGTTGAGCATCTCGCATCGCTGCGCGCCATGCCCAATCTGAAGGTGTTCCGCCCGTGTGACGGCGTTGAGACGATGGAGTGCTGGCAGGCCGCGTTGGACGCCCAAGCAGGGCCGTCCATCATGGCTCTGACCCGACAAAAAGTGACGTCCGCCCGGCGCGATCGCCTCGACGATAATCCCAGCGCCCAAGGCGGGTATGTCCTCGCGCCGGCGCCGGGTGACGAGCGCGCCGTGCTGATAGCGACGGGCTCTGAAGTCGAGATCGCCCTGCAGGCGCAGGCCCAACTGGCTGAGGCCGGTATCGGCGCCCGCGTTGTGTCCATGCCCTGCATGGAGTTGTTCGCCCACCAAGATCCCGTCTACCGCCGCGACGTGTTAGGCGGCGACCTTCCCAAAGTGGCGGTGGAGGCTGGTGTGCGGTTCGGCTGGGATCAGTGGATCGGCCCGGACGGCGGCTTTGTCGGTATGGAGAGCTTTGGCGCCTCAGCGCCTTACCAGCGCCTTTACGCCCATTTCGGCATCACCGCGGAACGTGTGGCGGACAAAGTGCGTGACGTCTTGGACGCCCAATCGCGGTTAGCGAGCGCACTGGCGTGACCAGCACGCTCGCTAAGGGATGATCGACGAGCTCAGCCGCGCATCTGTTCCTGCGTGAGCCCCCGTGTTTCGTGCACGGCCTTAAGCACGAACAGGACCGAGATCGCCGCTGCGGTTGCGTACAAACCGTACGCGCCGGCGAGCCCAATGGTGACCAGGAAAATCGGAAAGGTCATGGTGATCGCAAAGTTGGAAATCCATTGCGAAAAACCGGAGACCGCCAGGCCGGCCCCTCGGATTTGATTGGGGAACATCTCACCCAGCATGACCCACATCACCGGTCCCCAGCTGAAGTTGAACAACGCAACATAAGCGTTCGCCGCGATCAGCGCCGTGGGACCCATCATCCCGGGCAGGGACGGGCCATTCTCACCCACAGTGGCTTGTGAGAAAGCGAACGCCATGATGGCCAAGGCCACCGCCATGCCAGCCGAACCGATGATCAGAAGTGGTTTGCGACCGATCTTGTCGATCAACACCAAGCCGATCACACACGCCAAGATGCTCAGCGAGCCAGAAATGATGTTGATGAACAGCGCGTCGCTTTCCGAAAATCCAACCGACTGCCAAAGCACAGCGCCATAATAGAAAACCACGTTGATCCCAACGAGCTGTTGGAAAACCGCCAACCCGATGCCGACCCAAACGATGAAGCGCACTTTGCCGCCGTCAAACAGGTCAGCAAAGCGCGGACGGTGGTCCTGCGCCAAGGAGGTTTCGATGTCACGGACCATGGAGGCGCTGGCCTCGTCGCCAAACAGCCCGCCAAGGACCCGGCCGGCCCGATCACGCTTGCCGGCCGAAACGAGGTAACGTGGACTTTCCGGAATGGCGAACAGCGCCAGGAGGAAAATCGTGGCTGGAATGATCTCCATCCAGAACATCCAGCGCCAGGCCTCAAACCCGAACAACCACACATCGAGTGAGGAGCCGGCCGCGCGTGCGATGAAGTAATACCACAAACACCCCCCGGCCAGACCGAAAACCATGGCGATTTGCTGCAACCCCGACAGGCGGCGGCGGATCCGCGGCGCGGCGATTTCACTGATGTAAGCCGGCGCCATAACGCTGGCCGCGCCCACCGCCAGGCCGCCCAGTATGCGATAAAGCACAAACTCCCATGTGC
>CAZADA010000112.1:0-8730 GCA_964483775.1 uncultured Caulobacterales bacterium | reverse complement strand
CTCAGTTGGTAGAGCAAGCGGCTGTTAACCGCTGGGTCGTAGGTTCGAGTCCTACTCGGGGAGCCATACACTGCCCGCGCCGCGCATGACCGCCAGCGTGCGGCGACACCCCCTGGTCCCCCAGCGCTAGCCAGGCCACACGGCGATCAGCCGCCGTTGGCTTTCAAGTATCGTATGATATCGCGAGGCTCAGGCATCCGCCGCTCCTCGCCATTTCGCGATGCGCTGGTCGGTCAAGCGCGTATCTCGTGTGTGTGTTGGGCGAGCGTTCGTTCACCAACGGGCCCGGCGCCCTAGCCTCCAGCTCCCTCGCCGGTTTCCACCGACCAAGCCTGGCTGGCCGGCGCCCGGCCTTCCAGCAAAGCCCGATAGATGGCCAGACACCCATCCGGGCCGTCCTGACTGATAAAGTCAAACCAAAGGGCGGCTTTGCCGACAAAGCGCACCCACGCCTGTGTCATGTGCGAATGGAACGCCGCCGCGCCTTCGGCCTTGCGTTCCATCTCCAAGTGCGTCGGTGCAAAGAAAAACGTCGGCTTGGGCCCAGGCAAATCGGCCGCGGGCGCGCTCTCCTGCCAATGCGCCCCGCCCACGCGAATGTTTGCCGCAAGCGCATCCTGAAGACGGGTGTGCAGCGCTGTGTTGACCTGACGGCTGCCGGCGAAATCCACGATCACCGAGCGCACCGTGCTATCAAGCTGATCAAGCTGGTCGTATTCAACGATGCGATCGTAAAGCGACAAACGCTCCACAAACGCCCGCGACGCCGCCGACGTCAGAGCGCAGACCGTCACGCCGGGCATCGGATCGGCTTGAAACAACTCGGCCAACGCGATCGCCGTCTTGCTCGACGCGCTGGTCAACACCAGGCGCCGGGCGCCAAACGCGTTTTCCCGTGTGATGTAGCGGTGCAGCAGGTAGGACGTCATGTACAGCGGCTGGAGCGTCATCTGCGCCCGTTCCCGCACCGGATCGTAACCGCGATCGGCCGCGCAGCGTTGGTAGCGCAGATAAGCCGAGGCCTGCTCGACGCGGTGTGCGCTGGCGTCATACAGACCAGTTTCCGACACGCTGGCGGCTGTCAAAATCGCCTGCGAACTCGCCGGCCAAATCCCAAAAAAGCGCTCGCCAGGCGCAACCCCCTCGGCGCGGCTCTCCACCACGTCTGCAAATCCCCAAGCGGGCAACACACCACGCCCAGCATCGCCGGACGGAAAGAAGTCCCAATACCCCATGGCTTCGCCAAAGGTGGCGTAGGTGATATTGTTGGCCGTCAGCGCAAAACGCTGGATGGCGAACCGCACCTGCTGGTCGCCCAACGCCGGCGCGGCGACCTTATCGATCATCGCCTCGCCAATGGCCTCGCGGCGGATGGACAAACGCCAAACCTCACTCATCCCACACTCCCAACAAGGTTCGAACAGCACGGCCGGCCTAACCACCACCGCACGGACACGACGGCCCGCCAGACGAGGTCTAGCACACCACGCTTTGCCCTACCCCTCGAGCCCGCACCGCCAGACCTGCGGCTGCGCGCTGACCAATCCTTCCACCACACGACAAAGCGCCCGTCGACAAACGACGAGCGCTTTGCACGCACAAAGATCGACGCGTGGTTTACGTCGCCAAACGCGCAGCAGACCGCGCCGTCGCGCCATGCGCCTGGAACCACCCCACGACCTCGCCCACGGCCCGATCAATGATCTCATCCTGGTCGTAGTAAGCCAGGTGCGGAGTGTCGTCCCAAATCACTTTGGTCTCTGTGCTGGCTGGCACGGCCTCGACATGGCGTCGAGCGCCGGATGGCAGAAAGCAATTGTCGCCATGGATCATCAACCAGGGCGCAGTGAGCCCGCGCGCAGCGCCAATGCTGTCAAAACCCAAAAGGTCCGCATCGCTCATCACCGCATACCGGTTGTCCCATTCGCCGCGTTCAGCCCACGGGCCATACCACGCGAACACAAAGTCTCCGGGCATGCCCACATTCATGTCCACCGGGTCCACGGCCTTGATGTAATCGACCGCGCCCGTCGCCTCGTATTTGGCCTTGGCGGCTTCACCCTGAGCCTTGCGGGCGGCGAAGCCTTCTTCGCCCAACCATTCCAGGTCGCCTTCATGATCGCGGTAATGCCCGGCGATGGTCGCCAACGCTTGCAGCCCGTCCAGTTCGCCCGCGGCGCGAAACGCAATCGAGCTGCCCTGGCAGATGGCGAGGATGGACACTTGGTCGGGATCCACGTCCGGCCGGCCCTTCAAGTAAGCCACGGCCGCTTTGAGGTCTTCTACCTTGTGTTGGGGGTTTTCCCACTGGCGCGGCTCACCGCCGCTCTCGCCGCGGTAGCGGCTGTCATAGGCGAGCGCCACAAACCCCTGGTCAGCCAAGCGGCGGGCGTATTGCGTGGGCGCCTGCTCCTTTTGGTAGGTCATGGGGCCAATGATGGCGACGGCGGGTTTCTTGTCGTCCCCGCCAGACGTGTAGAGGTCGCCGACAAGCTCAGTATCAGCGACGGTGAAGCGAACCTTTTCCATTGTGTGTCTCCTGGGCGTTGGTGTGGAGACGGTTTTAGCCAGGCCCGTGCAACCTTTTTGGGATGATCCCGCGCAGAGTCTGGTACAATTCGCCGGCGCGTTCAGGACGAAGGCGCAGGCGTCCAAACGCAGGTTTGCCGCGTACACCGGCAAGGACACGCCCGCCCGAGCCGCGGACCATTGGGAGGCTGAGCTGATGCCCCACCGCTATCAGGATGTGTATCCCGAGCCCCCGCTCCTACGCAGCTCCGACGAACTGCCTCCGCGCGCCGCTGACTTGGTTCACCTTGAATACTTCGAGGCCGAAGAAGGCGGCATGCCCAAGAACGTGTTCGCCCAGCACCACGTCCTGATCAATCTTAGACGCGAGCCGCAGAAAGTCGAAAACTGGCGCAATGATCATGTTCGCACGTTCGACATCACCCAAAACGATGTCGTTGTGACTCCAGCAGGCATGGCGTCGGGCTGGCGCTGGTGGGACCGCTCACGCTGCATCGTGGTCACGTTGGAGCCTGAGCCGCTGGCGCGGTTTGCAGGCCGCGAGCTGGGTTTGATCCTCACCGACGCCCAGCTGATTGACGAACCCCAGCGCCAGGACCCCGACCTTGCAGCCGCCGCGACCCAGCTCTACGACGCTCTGGCCCACAAAGCCCAAGGTTCCGACGTGCTTTACGAAGCGCTCGCGCGGGTGTTTCTGGTCAAACTGTTGCGCGCCTACGCCGAACACCGCGCGACCATGGACGATCCGACCGCAGAATTCGGCGCCGAGCGTTACAAGCGCGTGCTCGATCACATAACCGCCAACATGGCCAAACCGATCGGCGTTGAGGACATGGCCGCCGCTGCGGGCATGAGTGCGTCCGCGTTTGCGCGCGTGTTCAAGGCCGCCGTCGGCGACACGCCGCACCAGTTTTTGTCGCGCTATCGGGTGGAGCGGGCCCAGGAGATGATGCGCGATTTCGATCGTCCTTTGATCGACATCGCCCTTGCGTGTGGTTTCGCCGATCAACCCCATCTTGGCCGCGTGTTCAAAAAGTTCACGGGCGATACGCCCAAAGCGTGGCGTTTGCGTCTGCGCGAGACGAACTGATCCCGAAATCTTCAAAAACGCAGGCGGTTTTGTCCAACACGGTCGCGCCGCCCCGCCCATGATCATCCCATCACAACAACCGATGGAGGACACCCATGCGAACGATGATGGTATGCATGATGGCGATCGTGAACCTGGCCGTTTGTCCCGGAACGCTCGCCCAAGACGCGAACAGCTCCGGCGACGACGCTGCTGACCAGGCCGCGGTCAAAACCGTGGTCGAGAGCGTGGCGACCTTCGCCGACCGGGGCGAGTACTACGCCCTGGAAGCGCTGTTCGCCGAAGAGTTCATGCTGGACTACAGCGCCCTCACCGGCCAACCCGCCGAGCTCAAACAGCCCCGCGAGCTGATGCTCGAATGGGCCGCTGTCTTGCCGGGCTTTGACCGCACGCGCCATGACCTGTCAGATGTCATCGCAACCGTCGAGGGCGCCCGTGCCAGCGCCAGCGCGAACGTCACCGCCGGCCACTGGATCAACGGCGCCTATTGGGAAGTGTCAGGGCGCTACGACTATGTGTTGGAGCGCAGCGCCGACAGCGATTGGCGCATTCGCTCGATGACCTTTACGCTAGCCAACGAGCACGGGTCACGCGACGTGTTCGGCCCGGCGATGGCGCAGGCCGCCGCCAATCCGCCCGCCATTGTGCTCGAGGCCCAGTCCACCCCACCCACCTGCCAGTGCGCGCCCGACCCCCATGAGGACTAAACGCGCTCGACACTCTAGGGCGCAATGGGAGGAGCAGCGTGCTGGCGCCACGGCAATCCGGGGGTGAACCCCACCCTCACCGCCTGCATGGCGACGTCCTCGGGCGCGGTGGGCCGCAACTCCTCAGCCCACACCAAATCAATGCGTTGGGCGGTCACGGGCTTGATGAACAAGATCCGTGTTTGCTCACCGATCGCCAGCACGCGAAAGTCGCGTATCGGTCGGAGCCCCGGGCCGCCATCCAGCATGACGCGCGTCCCACGGTCGAAATAGCGATCGCTCCAGCCGCCCTCTAGTCCGTCCACATCAACAAAGTCGACCCGGGTGGGCGCTGCAAAACGGACAGTCGCCCGATCGCTCAGGTCGCCTTCAAACGCGGCCGGCGCCACGGCGTAACGCGCCGTGATGCTCGAGCCGATCACAAACAAGGCGAGTGACGCGACAAAAGCCGGCCGCGCCCGGGGCGTTGCGCCGCGCCAAGCGGCTTGTCCCCACCAGATGACCATCCCGAGCAAGAGTGGAAAACACCATTTGAAATAGTGAATGTTGAAGAAACGGAAGGTGCCGGTCGGCAACGCATCGGCGAAAGAAAACACAACGAACAGATGCACTGTCAATGCCATGGCGAAAACGCGCAATGTCCAGGGCGCAAAGAGCAGTGTGGCCGGCAAGAACATCAACGCAAAGGCGTACAAAGGCATACGATTGAGCCAAGTTGCGCCGTGCTCGCCATAAAACACGTGTGATGCAAAGACATGCGAGAAAAACTTCTCACCGAAATCAACAAACCAAAACCCGCCGGATTGGTCATTGATCTGGTCATAGTATTGCCCGCCCATGGCGCCATAAACCGCCATGTTGAACGCCACATAGAGCAACACCGGCGTCGCAAAACCGAGCAGTCCACCCGTGACGGTGGCGACGTCCACCTTCGTGATCGCCTGTCTTTGCAGCACGCCGAACAGCGCAAATCCTGCGTAAGCCAAAGCAACGGGCGCCATGGTCAACACTTCGCCCGGACGCGTCGGCGCGAGCAAGCCGATCGCAGCACCGAACAACACCGCCAGGACTCCCGCTTCAACAGCGCCAAAATTGGCCGCGCTTCGCCGGACCAGGTACCGGTCGAATAACAAAAAGCCCAACGCCATCAAGAGCGCCGCGAGAGTTGATGTCCAAGGGATCACCCATTGGATCGCAATGATCCCCGGCGTGAGCACGCCCAGAACGGCCGCCGCGCCCGCCCAACGCACGCCGATGTGTCGACGAAGACACATCATGCAGGCCAGCACAAAGCCGCACAGCAAAACCAGGTTCACCCCGTAGTAAAGCCGGCTCGGATTATCCCCGACAAACAGCGATCCCAGCATGGGGTAGAGCGGCGGGTAAGCGTGCATCTCTGGGCGAAAGTCAAAGCCGGCCCAAGCGCGCGCCGCTTTCAGATAGAGCGATTGATCATACCAACCCCACCACCCCCAGCTGCCTACGAAGGTGCCCGGCGTCATGGGCGCTGACACGTACGTGACGCCATAGGCCACCGCGACGACCGCCAACACCCCGAGGGTGAACACTGCGGGATGTGCTAACACAGCCCATACGCTTACGGGTTCACCGCGCCTCATCCCGCTATGCCCACGCCCATCCGCGCCGCCCTGTGCGGCCCCGTTGCCTAACGGCGGAGCCAAACCGGCGTCAAGTCGAGCCAACCGCTAGCGTTCGACGTCCGCAGCCTACGCGTGTACCGGCAACGATTGAAACCATCTTACGCCCGTGACATCCGCAAGGTATGACGGACGGGTGCGCGCATCTGAACTGAGGCGTTTGCGACCACGCTGGTGTACGACTTGCAAGGCTAAGCGATTAAGTTGCGACGAACCGGGTAGACCATGAGCCCCCTTGAACACGTCATCGTCGTGAACGACCACGGTTACATCAACGGCGGACAAGCTAAAGTCGCCATCGATTCGGCGATTGCGCTGGCCGAGTCGGGAACCGACGTCACATTTTTCGCACCGTGCGGCCCCATGGACCCGGCTCTCGCGCAAGCCGGCGTGCGCACCGTCTGTCTGAACCAAAACGACCTGTTCAGCGAACCCAATCGCCTCCGCGCTGGATTAAGGGGCCTGTGGAACCGGACTGCGGCCAAAGCGCTGCGCGACCTCATCGCTCAGTTTGACCCCGAACGCGCCATCATCCATGCCCACGGCTTCGCCAAAGCGCTCTCACCCTCGATCGGCCCGGTGCTCACCGGCGGGCCCTTGGCGCATGTGTTCACCATGCACGAGTTCTTCCTGGCTTGCCCCAATGGGGGATTTTTCAACTACCAAACCGAGACCATCTGCACGCTCAAGCCCATGGGCGCACGCTGTACCCTCACCCATTGCGACTCACGTCAGCGCAGCCACAAGCTCTGGCGGTTGATCCGCCACGCCGTATTGAAGGGTCCCGGCGGCCTGCCTCGCGCGCTCCAGGACGTGATCTACATTTCCGACACCCAGCGCCGCATGATGGAGCCGTTTCTCAATCCCGACGTGCGACTGCACCATGTGTCGCATCCGATGACGGTAGGAACGCCGTCACGCGCGCCCGTCGAGCACAATTCGGCGTTTGTGTTTCTTGGCCGACTGCGCCCCGAAAAGGGCGCCCTGGCCTTCGCCACGGCGGCCGCCAAGGCCGGCGTTGAGGCGGTTTTTGTTGGAGACGGCGACCAACGCGCCGCGGTCCAGGCCGCCAATGCCGACGCCCACATCACCGGGTGGCTGTCCCCGGCCGAGACCCAGGCCCACTTACGGCGCGCCCGCGCCCTGGTTCTGCCGAGCCTGTGGACCGAGAACTTCCCCCTCACCGCATGCGAAGCGTTGGCCCACGGCGTGCCCGTGATTTCCGGCGCTTGGAATGCAGCGGCAGAGATCGTCGTTGATCAAGAAAACGGCGTCATCGTTCCCGACATGCGGCCTGACACGCTTGGCAAAGCGTTCGCCGCCGTCAACCAGCGCGCCGCGGCGCTCTCGCATACAGCCTTTGATCGGTTTTGGGCCAACGAACGCGCGCGCCCCAGCCATGTGGCGCGCCTCAACCAGGTGTACACCGCCGCGCTCGCACGCCAGGGCCCGGCCCTGCGGGATCGACGCGTCAAACGACGGCCAAGCGTTAAGCCGGCGCCGGGGGAAAGTCAGGCTGCCCCAAAGCCACAAGATCCGCGCCCAGCTGAGCCCCAAGACGCTGATCAGCCAAACGAACATACCCGGCCAGTCGCTGCGCCGCCGCTGGTGTAAACCCAGGCGAGGCGGTCAGATTCCTGTGGAGGGCGTCAGCCAGGGCGTCCACGCGACCGGCTTCGGCCGGCGGTTCATCCAACGCGGCGGCATAAACTCCCGACCGGCCGTAAAACGCTTCCGCCATGGTTTTGATCTTCCGTGCAATCGAGGCGTCGCCCACGCCCAGTTCGCGCAAACCGGCGTCCATGTCATCAAAGAACACATCAAACAAAGCTTGATTGACCGCGTGTTCAGCTTCGCCGTCGCGTTGCAAACGTCGAACAATCAAAAACACATGCAAGGCGATGATCTCAAAGCGTCCTTCGGGGGTGTCGGGAACACCCGCGATGTAAAACGCCGGCTGGCGCGCCTGAACCACCGCAGCGCGATACAAGGTGGTGGCGTGCGCCCTCGCCCACCGCTTGCCAGGCATGAGCCACTGGGACAGTTTGTTGAGCATCCGTATTGAACCTTTGACGACAGAACCCGGTTGCGGTGAGGGTAAGACCCAGCTCGACCGAGACAAGGATGTGGAGTCACCCATGCCCCTCAAGCGCCCCCTCACCCTGGCCATTGCCCTTGCTGTCAGCGCGGCCGCAGCGTGCACGCCCGTCACGCGGCGCCATGGCTACGCCCCCGAAGCTGACCCGTTGACCGAAATCCAAGTCAACATCGACACCGTCGACACGGTGCGCGCCCGCTACGGCAACCCGTCAACCGCCAGCGTGTTTGACGGTGATGTGTGGTACTATGTCACCGACGTGCGCACACAGCTTGCGTATCTGCGCCCCGAATCGAGCGCCCGCTCCATCACCGCCGTGCACTTTGACGGCGCTGGCGTGGTCAGCAGCGTAGAGACCTACGGGCTGGAGAACGGCCGTGTGGTCGCGTTGGTCGATCGCAAGACGCCCACCCGCGGCCGGGAACTCACCATCCTTGAACAGCTGCTCGGCACGGTGGGCCGCCTGCCCACCGAAACCTTGTCAGACGAGCAAAACCTGCCCGGCGGCGCGGGCGGACCCACCGGCGGCGGGTTCTAGCCGGCCAAGCAGGCCATACCACCACCTCAACAAAAAAGCCCGGCGAGGATCGCTCCACGCCGGGCTTTTGAGTCACAACGCCGTCGTCTAGCCAAAGGGCGGGGCGCACC
>CAZADA010000111.1:0-8995 GCA_964483775.1 uncultured Caulobacterales bacterium | reverse complement strand
GCGCTCGACGCAGCGGCGGCGGTCCTGGTTCTGTGGACCCCGGCGTCGGTAGAGTCAGATTTCGTCCGCGCCGAAGCGCGCGAGGGCAAGCGTCAGAACAAGCTCGTCCCGGCGTTGTGCGCGCCCTGCCGTGTGCCGGTGGAGTTTTCCGGCGTGCAATCTGCTGATTTAATAGGCTGGAATGGCGCTTCGGACCATCCCGAATGGCGCAGAACCCTCGACTGGATCGCGCGCATTGCCGCTGGCGAAGCCCCGCCCGCCATGGCCGCCCACGTCCAAGCCCCTACCGCCGTCTTTGTAACGGAGACCCAGTTTTCCGGCCCGCGCACGCCGCCCCCGCGGGCGGGCGAAAGTTGGGGAGTTGCTGCATTCAACACTGGTAGAGACAGCTTGGGCGACCTGATGGCCAGCATAAAGGTCGAACCGTGGAGAATTTTTCAATTGTTCTCAAAGAGCCCACCCCGGAGTGTTAAGGAGGCTCAATGGGCCGATAGTGAAGTAATTATTCTGACAAGCTCAGACTATGATTTCTATGACGTAAAATCGGGAAAGCGTCGCCCCTATCGTTCCGAATGGATCAGCCACCGGGTTGCACTGTGCCGTACTCCGAGAAATTTTACCTATGACTCCAAGACGACGGTGGATACACTTTTCGATAGAGGCATCGCCATTCGTGAGCGAGAACTGGATCAAGAATTTCGACTTATTGCCGGCTGCCGTCGAAGGCCTGACTCTCCAATTTTGTTGGCCGATCGACGCCGAATAGTCCTAATTGCAAAGAATCAAGAGTATTGGAACACAGGTAAATCTCTCTTACCCTATGTTTTTTTTGACTTGAAGCTTGATGGCGATGTAGAGGAAAAGCGACTTTGGGGAATGGGTGTATTCCCATTTTTTTGGAGTGACAAGGGAAAGCGTTACAACGAACCGAATGTAATTCCCGACAGTTTTCTTCCTTTGTCATTGAATTTTTCGCCGTCGGGAAATGAAGTTACGTTATCATGTTATGACTTTATAAATTCCGGGCATTTTTATAAGTCAGGCAATAAGAAGATGTTTTTTTGGCGCGTTCCTCGAGGAGCCGGAGGCATCACGCCCAAACCAAATATAACCGCTGAGGTAGCCCTATCAGACGAGCAACCCGAAGCACCTTCGTGGAGCCCCTCCGGCAGCTACGTTGTACTATCCAACAGGTTCCATTCTACGCCGGAGCTGTTGGTGCTGTCCGCGCAACGCGATAAGTTGAAATCAATTCCTGCAGATGGTGATTGGAGGTTTATGGGACCGCCCTCATGGCACCCTGTAAAGGATATATTTGCTGTCATCGGAATTTACGTGGTGGAAGATGACCATGGCGATGTGCTCCACGAGGAATGGCGGGTCGAGATAATTGATGCGGCGACCGGGCAACGAGTCAAAGTGCGCCATTCGGAACACGCCAAAACAACTGGGATTCCATGCTGGAGTTGGTCCCCGGATGGCCGTTACTTGGTTACCGGAAGTGGTGACCAAAGTGTAATCATCTGGGACTTGCTCACCGACACAACCCGCACTCTCTATGGTGACGCGGGTCACCCGTCCCGCCTCGACTTCAGCCCGGACGGTCAGAGGCTGGCGATTCAAGATTTTGGCAAAAAGGGAGAGATCAGCTTATGGGACCATGCGACGGGAACGCAGCTCGCCCGTTGGCCTGGCTCGATCACCTTGTTCAACGACTCTTGCTGGCATCACGAAAGCCGCATGATCGCCAGTGTCAAAGACCCTCATACCGTCGAAATTCGCCGGCTGGAGATGTAGGTTAAGCACGGCAAAACGACGACGCTTGAGAGGGGGCGTTGCGGCCAGTACTCTAGACACGCCGCATCCTCCATTGTTTTCGGCATCTTACTTTTCTTTCGAAGGCTCGGCACCTTACAAAGCGAGATAGAAGCAGGTGCCGACGGTAAATGTCTGACTCATGTTCCAAAGTGGACACCACGTGGATGGCACCGACCGTCTCAGTTGGGTCGACAGCACCGTTTGCGCCTATGCTGAGAGCGGTCATTCGCCCCAATGGCAAGTTGGACGCGGACGCGATGTTTAGTGCAGGCCCGGCCTACGGCGAGACCGCCTTTGCGCAGGTCGCGTCGTGTCCCGAGAGAGTGTGTCGCTAAGCTCAGTGTATCGCCTCAGGTCCCGCCTCAATCCGACAAGCGCGTCAGCTTCGCGTTGGCGAGAGCGCGTCATCTGGCCTTGCAAACGCCGCCGTTCGCGGAGCTGCGCCTCACGCATGCGCTGGCGTTCAGCGGCGTCGCGTCTTGCATGCTGTTCCGCGTCATGAGCGTTTCGGTGCTGCACGCGTTTCAGTTTGCCCGTCGCCCAAGCCCACACAGCGGAAAGCCCCTTGGGCAAGCGCTCCAGTCGCGCTCTTGCCTCTCGCGTCCGCCGTTTCTCCTGCTGCTCGATCAATATGTGCCGCTCTTCCCGATGTCGCTGGACCATCAAGGCGCGATTATGGGCCAGAGTCGCCATACCCTGCTTGGATTTCAGCCGAGCGTCCTCAATGAGACGGCGGACCATTGGGGTCATGGTTTTGGCGATGTCGGCTTTGGTGTGCTCGATATTGGGCAGCGCGTGGGCTTCACCCAATCGCGCCCGCACCTCTTTGGCTTTGAGGCTGATAGCTCGGGAGAGGCTGTGGACCTCGCCTTGGAAATCCAAAACCACATGGCCGCGTTTGTCTCCGCGGGCGAGCCAGAAACTTTTGTCCTTCAACGCTTGCTGGAAACTGGGAAGCCCATCTGATTGCGCCCAACAGTCCTGGATCATCGCTTTGAGCTGACGCGGGTCCTGGTTGGTGCGTTTCGCTTGCTGCCATTCGGCGAGGTTGAAATTGGTCGGATTGCGCTCTTCCCGATTGGTGAGACCGCGCGGCATCTCCCAGCCATGTTCGCGGTAAAGCTCCCGGGAGACGTCCCGTAGTTTCACCTTGAAGTGGGACATCTGCCGCGCGGTCAGGGTGTTTCCGTCAATACGCGACCAGACCACATGGGCGTGTCGCCGGGCCTCTTTCTCATGGAAAACAATGGCGCGAGGTTGATCCACGAGGCCCAGCTTTTGCTCAATCCGGTCTATGGCCCGCTCAAAGGCCTTCACCGACACAGTTTCCTGCGGCGGTGGGTTCAAGCTGAGCGAAAACAGATACTGCCGACACTTGGTGACGCGGCTGACGGCTTGGGCCTCCTGGAAGGCTCCGTGTAGGTCGTCGGAGACAAAGCCGCGGATCTCATGGATCTCCACATGCTCATTATCATCGGTGCGCATGAGGTGGCTCGCCAGCTCCCGGCCGTTGGCGCGCTGGGAGGCCTGCAAGATCATCGCCCGTCTTTCAGGCCGAGCGCATCGACCAAACAGCCCTTAATCGCGGCAATGTGGGCGCAGGCCTCCTCCAAATCCCGTTCAACCCGATCGCCGACGGGCAGCGTTCCCATGTGCGCGGCCTTGGCCAGCTGATTGAGATTGCTGGCGATGCGGGATTGCCCCAGAAGCGTCAGGGCTTGGGCCAGCGCTCTCTCATCGTTGACGCGCCGCATGGGGCCGCGTGTCGGGCGGGCATGACCCCCTCCAAAGAGTCTAGACTTGATATAAAAACCAAGTGGGAGGCCGGCGGCCAAACGTTCAAGCAGAGTCCGCTCTTCTGACGTCAAGCGCAGAGAAAATGGCGCTGGGCGCTGGGCGGGTTGTGTCGCTACATTTTTGAATGCACAGGTGGCCGACTTTGAGTTCTTCTGTTGGGTCGTTCTCATGACACCGGCTCTTTGACATCAACCTCGTTTTCCTTGAGCTGGTGGTTCCAATCTTCTAGTATGAGGAGAACCTCATTTGTGGGTGTCGGGTTCGAGGTCCGTCGTGTCACCCGCACCATTTTTGTTTGCACATCGCCGCCGGCCAACCCGATGTGCGGGCGCTGGTTCGAGGGAAATCCTCTCACCTGCACCATCTCAGTATGGTTCAACCTTCCTGAAGTCGGTTGAGACTGCTGGTCCGGGTTTCAGGTTTGTCCTGCACCGCGCGCCACGCGCGCATAGCCGCAAGCGGCGGTCACAAAACGACAAACGCCAGAGCCCTTAGACAGGCCCTGGCGCACGTCATGCCGGTTGCGTCGCGTGATTTATGCGGCGCGGATGGTTTGGGTGAACTCGAGGGCTTTGGCCCGCAGCACGTTGGCCTGCTCGCCCAGCTCTTTGGCCGCCTCGAGCGATTGCTGCGCCCCAGCGCCGGTCTCGGTGGCCCCTTCGCGCAACACATCGACCTCTTGGCTCACGGTTTGCGCGCCTGAGGCGACTTCGGTGGCCGAACGGGTGATCTCCGAAATGGCGCTGGCTTGTTCTTCGACAGCCGAGGCGATCGAGGCCGAGATGCCGCGCACATCGTCAATGATGTTGGAGATGGCTTCAATGGCGCCGACCGCACCATTGGTCGCCCCTTGGATGCCATTGATATGCGAGGAGATTTCCTCGGTCGCTTTGGCGGTTTGTTCGGCCAAGTTTTTCACTTCCGTGGCCACGACCGCAAAGCCTTTGCCAGCCTCACCGGCTCGGGCCGCCTCAATCGTCGCGTTGAGCGCGAGCAGATTGGTCTGGGCCGCGATCTCGGTGATGAGTGAGACGACTTCGCCGATGCGCGAGGCGGCTTCGGCCAGTTCGGTCACTGTGATCTGGGTTTCCTTGGCTTTGTCGGCCGCGCTTTGGCTGACCACGTTGGCCTGGTTGACCTGGCCCGCGATTTCCTGAGCCGACGCCGACATTTCCTCGGACGCTGATGCGACCGATTGGATGTTGGCGGCCGCGGCTGTGGCTTCCTTCATGGCGGCGGTCGAACGCTGGGAGGTTTCTTCCGCCGTGGCGCTGAGCGACGAGGAGGTGGCCTCAAGCTCTGTGGCGGCCGACGCGACGGTCTCCACAATGCCCATCACGGAGGCTTCAAAGTCGCCAGCGATTTTGTTCATCGCCTCGCGCTTTTTCGCTTCGGCTTCGCGTTCAGCGGCCTCTTGCTCAGCCTGCATGGATTTCACGCGAATGGCGTTTTCACGGAACACTTCAACGGCGCTGGCCATGTCGCCCAGCTCATCCTTACGGCCCAAGCCGGGGATCGTGATGTCGGTGTCATCGTCCGCCAAGCGACGCATGGACGTCGTGATCGCGATGACGGGCTTGGACAACAGGTTGGCGACAAACCAAGCCACGAAGGCGCCGACGCCGACAATGACCGTCGCAATCGCGATGGTCGTTGTGCGCAGTCCTTTGAACGACTCCAAGACTGCTGGGCCCACGGTGTTTTGCCGGTCAACAATGGTCCGGACTTTGTCTTCAAAGCTCGCGGAGACGCGTGGGCCGATCTGATCCAGCCCGTCAATCAACCGCGCATTGCGCTCCACAATGCTCGTCTCGGCCTGAGTGAAGCTTTCGCTATAGGCGCCGAGTTGGGCGAGCACCGTGTTGGCCAGGCGGCGACGTTGTGGATTCTGCAGAGACGCAAGAAGTTGCTGCACACTTTGCTGAGCGGCCCGCAGTTCTTCTTCCGTCCGATCCGCGTCGCTTGATTGATTCTGCAAGAGAAACTTCTGAGCATACAGACGCGCCAACATCAGGTGCTGTTGCGCGTTCCCGCCCAGATAAGCCGCCTCGATGTCGCCATCACGGTACGCCGTGCTCATGATCTCGCTGAGATTTCTCCGCATGTCCGGGCCCAGCTCGTCGAGATTGGCCACGGCGACATTGCGCTCACCTTGGAAGTTAATGGCCCGGTGGAACAGGTCTTGGTACTCACGCATCGCGTCGACACTGGCTTCCAGCTCCTGCAGGACCTGAGGCTCATCAATGATTGATTTGGCGTCTTCAAGATCTTCGAACAGGTGCTGTATACTATCGTTGACCGCATCGATCGCGCTGTCTGTTTGATTGACCCGGAACTTCATGACGTTCAATCGCGCGTCGGTAAGATCGCCGTTCAACTGATTGATCGCCAGCGATTGACGTGCAGTTGCACGATAATCGCCAAATTGCTCGGCCCCGTTCGTCACACCAAGAATAGCTGTGATGCCGAGTGCGGCAGTGAGCAGTAGAATCAAACCGAAAGACACATACAGCTTTACGCCGATGCGGGTATTCTTAACGAACCGGTCAAGCATTGATCATACCTCGGGAGGCGAATTGGGGACAACACAGATAGCGCAGGCTGGTTTGTACACGACGATCTTTAAGAGACCGATAAGAGCCCCCGGCCAACGCCGGGCGCCCAGCAAAGCTCCACCCATTGCACCGACCGCGCGCGCATGACATAAGCCCGCGTTCATTCTCCCCTATGCTCGCTTCCGCACACTCAAGCTTGGTCGAATTGCGCTATGAACGTCACTGAAACCGCGTCCGAAGGTCTCTCGCGCACGCTGCGAATCACCGTCCCTCAAGCCGACCTGGCTGCGCGCCTGGATGCGCGGATCGCCGAGATCCAACCCGAGGTGCGGCTCAAGGGATTTCGTCCGGGCAAGGTGCCAGCCAGCCACATCAAAAAAATGTTTGGCCGCTCGATGATGGAAGAGATTGTCCAAACCGTCATCGACGAGGGGCGCACCAAGGCGTTGGAAGAAAAGGGCCTTCGCGCAGCCTCGCCGCCCGAGGTTAAACTCGACGGGGACGCCGAGACCATCGCCAATGGCGAAGCCGACCTCGCCTTTGAAGTTCAGCTCGAGATCATGCCCGAGTTCACGCCGGCCGACCCGGCCGACGTGAGCCTGGAGCGCCCCACAGCACCGGTTTCCGAAGAGCAGGTCCTTGAGGCCATGGAGCGCTTGGCCGATCAAAACCGCCTGTTTGAGTCCAAAGAGGACCGGGTCAGCGAGGACGGCGACCAGGTGTTCTGTGATTTCCTGGGCAAGGTAAATGGTGAGAGCTTCGATGGCGGGGCCGCGGAAGGCGCGGAAATCACGATTGGCGAAGGCCGTTTGATTCCTGGCTTTGAAGAGCAGTTGATTGGCGCCAAAGCCGGCGACAAGGTTGATGTGAACGTCACCTTCCCAGACGACTATCCCCGCCAAGAACTGCAGGGCCAAGACGCCCATTTCGCCGTCGATGTCAGAGAAGTGCGCGTCGCGCGCCGTATGGAAGTTGGCGACGAACTCGCCAGGCACATGGGCCTTGAGGACATCGCCAAGCTGCGTGAGGCGGTGCGCGCCAATTTGGAGCGCGAGCACACCTTTCAGTCACGCGCCCGCGCCAAGCGCCGCTTGTTGGACATCTTGGACGAGCAACACGACTTTCAGCTGCCCACCCAGATGGTGGAGGCGGAGTTTGAGCAGATCTGGCGTCAGGTACAGGCCGATTTGGAACGCGGCGACGTCTCGGAAGAAGACAAAGCCAAGCCCGAAGAGGAGCTTCAGGCGGAGTACCGCGCGATCGCTGAGCGCCGCGTGCGTCTTGGTTTGGTGTTGGCCGAAATCGGCAACAAAGCCGGCGTGAAGGTCAATGAGGAAGAGATGAGCCGCGCCATCGCCGCTGAAGTGCGCCGCTATCCGGGCCGCGAACGCGAGGCCGCCGAATTCCTCCAGCGCAACGAGGCGGCGCGTCAACAATTGCAAGCGCCCATCTTCGAGTAAAAAGTGGTTGATTACATCCTCGAACTGGCCAAGGTCGAGGATGTCACGGTGAGCCGCGATGAGCTGTTCGCCGAGGAAGACGACTGACCCGCCCTTGCACTTCGCAAGGTCCAACCAAACATCTTGAGCTCGCGCGCAGAGCCTGTCGCCTGCGCCGTGCCGCCCGCATGAGGATCCACTATGTCCGACCCCCTCAAAACCGCCTTGAATCTCGTGCCGATGGTGGTCGAGCAAACCAGCCGCGGCGAGCGCGCCTACGACATTTTCTCCATGCTGCTCAAGGAGCGGATCGTGTTTTTGACCGGTCCGGTCGAGGATGGCATGTCCAGCTTGGTGGTGGCTCAATTGCTGTATCTGGAAAGCCAGAACCCGAGCAAAGACATCGCCATGTACATCAACAGCCCCGGCGGCATCGTAACGGCGGGCATGTCGATTTACGACACCATGCAGTATATCAAATCGCCGGTGTCCACGGTGTGTGTCGGCCAAGCGGCCTCAATGGGTTCGCTGTTGTTGACCGCTGGCCAGGCGGGCTCTCGCATCGCGCTGCCCAACGCGCGCATTATGGTGCATCAGCCCTCTGGCGGGTTCCGCGGCCAAGCGTCAGACATTGAGCGTCACGCCGAGGACATCAAGGCCACCAAGCGGCGGCTGAATGAAATTTACGTCAAACACACCGGACAGCCTTACGACACGATTGAGAGCACGTTGGATCGTGATTACTTCATGTCTGCCGATGAGGCGAAGGACTTTGGCATTGTCGATCATGTTTACGACACGCGCGAAGACGCGCCTGAGCCTGCGCCGAGCGCATGACGCGTCGCTGCGCCGCTTGATCGTCGTAGCGCGTTCATGATCCTATAGGTTTGAGATTTGGTTTGGGCTTAACCCGGCCGGTCCGGCCTTTGCATGAGGAGACCGACCACGCCACACCAAAGCGGGCGTGACGGTCGACGGGAGCGATTATGGCGAACACACCCTCAAAAACCAGCGGCGGCGGTGACGGAAAGAGCACGCTGTACTGTTCTTTCTGTGGCAAAAGCCAACACGAAGTCCGCAAGCTGATCGCCGGCCCGACCGTGTTCATCTGTGATGAGTGCGTCGAGTTGTGTATGGACATCATCCGCGAGGAAACCAAGTCCACGCTGGTGAAATCGTCCGATGGCGTGCCAACGCCGCGTGAGATTTGCGATGTGCTCGATGACTATGTGATCGGCCAGGCCCACGCCAAGCGGGTCCTCTCGGTCGCCGTCCACAACCACTACAAGCGCCTGGTCCATGCATCGGACAGCGCCGACGTTGAACTTGCCAAGTCCAACATTTTGTTGGTCGGCCCCACCGGGTGCGGCAAGACGCTGTTGGCCC
>CAZADA010000110.1:0-9007 GCA_964483775.1 uncultured Caulobacterales bacterium | reverse complement strand
GAAGTGAGAGGGCGTCTTGAAGCCGCAAGCGAACGCGATTTCGGAAATCGCGGACCTCGGTCGGACAAGCATCTTCAGAGCGCTCGCCCGGGGCGAGCTGCCGGCGCTGAAAGTCGGTCGCCGCCCTCAAGGAGGAGCGCTGGTTCTTTGATCGCCGCGAAGCGCGTTCGAAACGCAACGCCATCCGCCGCATCAATCGCCAACGGACGCGCTAGCGGCTGCAGTTGGCGCAAACTTGGCGCGATGTTCGGCAACCGACGCCAAATTCCGTGGGTCTGGTCGCCATAACCTCGTGAAATCGCTGGTGCCGGCAGAGGGACTCGAACCCCCGACCCCCTGATTACAAATCAGGTGCTCTACCAGCTGAGCTATACCGGCGCTGGCGCAGTCATACCGGCATCGCAGCGCTTGCGTCCAGCGGTGAACACGCGCCGCACACTACACCGTGTGTTCGCCCCCATCCATGAGCGGGGCGTTCAAAAGGGCGCGGCGGGCGCGCCAATCGGGCATGACGCTGCCCACCACGGACCAGAACCGTGCGTTGTGCGACGCCTCAATCAGGTGGGCGAGTTCATGCACAACGACATACTCAAGGGCCTTGTGGGGTCGTTCAGCAAGCCGGGCGTTCAACCGAATAGCGCCTGTGGCCGGGGTGCAGCTGCCCCATCGGCTGGTCATCTCACGCACCGTGAGCCGGGTCATGCGAACGCCGAGCACCTGGCCCCATTCGGCCAAGAGCGGCAGGGCGGCGGCGCGCACCAGTTCGTGTCGCCACACCGCCATGATCGCCTGGCGCGCTTGTGCATCGACGCCGGGGCGCACGCTCAGACACACCTCGTCCCCGCCCTGCTCGACGCGCGGCCGGCCCATGGTCTGACGCACGACCAACCGGTGGGCGCGGCCCCAGACGCTGACCAGGTCGCCATCACGCAACTCCCGGCTGGCGCAGCTCTGGCTCCATCGCTCGCGTTTGCGTTCGATCCAGTCGCGGTTGGCCTCGATGAAGCCCGCCACAGCGGCCTTGGAACAGCCCCACGGCGCGCTGACACGCACGTCGCCGTTGGGCGGGGTCAGACGCAATCTCAGCGCGCGCACGGCCTTCCAGGTGACCTCTGCGCGAACGCCAGCCACGTCCATGGTGAGGGTTTCCTGTCGTGTGCGGGCGTTCATTGGGCGGCCGCCATGGGGGGCTCGGCCCGGTCGGCGGCTCGGCGTCGGCGCGGGGACACCCACGTGAACTGGGATCGCGCATCATCCCAGGCTTCCATGATCTGTGCGGCGCGGGGGGATTGGGTCGCTGCGTGGTGGGCGCTGATCAGGGCGTGGCAACGTTTGGCGCCGGCGTCGCTGAGCGGCTGGCACTGGACATCGTCGGCGTTGATCAACGCGTCGGCGCGCCCGCCGGGGTTGTAGACGAACGCCTCGCCTCCGGTCATGCCAGCGGCGAAGTTGTCGCCGATCGGGCCAAGTATGACGACGCAGCCCCCGGTCATGTATTCACAACCATTGGCGCTGACGCCCTCGACCACGGCCTCGGCGCCTGAATTGCGCACGGCGAACCGTTCGCCTGCAGCGCCTGCGGCGAACAACGTCCCCGAGGTGGCGCCGTAAAGACAGGTGTTGCCGATGATCGCCTCGGGCTGGGCGTCCGCGCGCCGCCGGGCCGCGGCCGATGGCCAGATCGACACGTCGGCGCCCGACAATCCCTTGCCCACATAGTCATTGGCTTCGCCCTCAAGCTCCAACCGCACGCCGCGGGCGGCGAACGCCCCGAACGACTGGCCCGCCGCGCCGACAAATCGCACGGTGAGTCGGCCCGGCGGCAAACCGTCGGCTCCGTAACGGCGGACGATGGACGAGGACACCCGCGCGCCGATCGCCCGATCGACATTGCGGATGGTGAAGGCCAGCCGGACATGCTCGCCGGTCGTGAACACACGCTCGGCGTCCTGGAGGATTTGTTCGTCAAGCGATGGCGCAGGCGGGGTGTAGGGCGGCGCTTTGGCCGGTCGCCACGATTCATCGACGCGCACGAGCAGCGGGTTGAAGTCCAAGTCGTCCAAACGGGAGTCGCCTCGTGAGACCTGGCGCAACATGTCCGTGCGCCCGACCACGTCATCGATCGCGCGCGCCCCCACTTCGGCCAGTCGGCGGCGAACGTCTTGCGCCAGGAAGGTCATGATGTTGACGATGTTTTCAGCCTGCCCTTGGAAGCGCTTTCGCAACGCGTCGTCCTGGGAGCACACGCCCACGGGACAGGTGTTGCTGTGGCACTGGCGCACCATCAAACACCCCAGCGCTAAGAGCGACACGGTGCCGATGGCGAACTCTTCGGCGCCGAGCATGGCCGCTATCACAATGTCGCGGCCAGTGCGCAGACCGCCGTCCGTGCGCAGTCGGACCCGATCGCGCAAGCCGTTGAGCGCCAAGGTCTGGTGCGCTTCGGCAAGACCGATCTCCCAGGGCAGGCCTGTGAACTTGATGGAGGACAGGGGGCTCGCGCCGGTGCCGCCATTGTGCCCCGCGATGTGCACGGTGTCGGCGTTGGCTTTGACCACGCCGGCGGCCACCGCGCCCACACCGGTTGACGACACCAGTTTCACCGCGACGCGGGCGTCTGGATTGATCTGTTTGAGGTCGTAGATGAGTTGGGCGAGGTCCTCGATCGAATAGATGTCGTGATGCGGCGGCGGTGAGATGAGCGTCACGCCCCGTTCGGCGTGACGCATGCGGGCGATGAACTGTGTGACCTTGTGGCCTGGCAACTGGCCGCCCTCGCCTGGCTTGGCGCCTTGGGCGATTTTGATTTCGATTTCGCGCGCCTGGTTGAGGTATTCGGCCGTCACGCCGAACCGGCCGGACGCGATTTGCTTGACGGCGGAATTCATGTTGCCGCCGTCGGCCATGAGCTCATAGCGCTGCGGATCTTCACCCCCCTCGCCCGACACCGAACGCGCGCTCAATCGGTTCATGGCGAGGTTCAGCACGCCATGGGCCTCAGGCGACAGGGCGCCCAGCGACATGCCAGGGGTCAAGAAACGGTGGATGATCTGGCTGAGGGGCTCAACCTCGGCGAGGGGCGCGGGCTGTTGGTCTGGAGCAAAATCCAGGAGGTCGCGCAGGTGCAAGGGCGGGCCATTGTCGACGGCGTTGACGTAGGCGTCCCATGCGGCTGGGTCGTTGTGGCGGGCGGCGCGCTGAACCGCGTGGATCTTGGTGGCGTCAAGCGCATGGGGCTCGCCGGAGGCGCGGACCTGAAAGAAGCCGCCAACGTTCAGCGCGGTCGGCGCGGCCTCGTCCCAGGCCGCCGCGTGCTGACTGAGGAGTTGCGCCTCGATTCCAGCCAGGCCGATGCCAGAGATGCGGCTGGTCATGCCGGGAAAGTAAGTGTCGACCAAGACACGGGACAACCCCAACGCTTCAAACAAGCAGCCGCCGCGATAGGCGGAAAGAACCGAAATGCCTGACTTTGACAGGATTTTCAGAAGACCGGCTTCCAAGGCGTCTTTCACCGCTTTGGCGGCCGTCTTGCGGGTCTGACCGCCATGACGGCCGGCTTCAGCCCGAGCACCGGCCGCCTCGAAAGCGAGATAAGGGTTCACGCAGGTTGCGCCCACGCCAATCAAGACCGCGCAATAGTGCGGATCAAACGCTTCGGCTGCGCACACCGTGAGCGCGCAGCGCCTTCGCAACCCTGCCTCGAGCAGTCGGCGATGGACCGCCGCGACGACCAAAATCATAGGCAGAGGCGCACGTTCTGGCCCTTGTCCCACGTCGGTCAACACAAGGTGGGTTGCGCCCTGCGTTTCAACGGCGCGCACGGCTTGGTCAACACTGGCGTCCAAGGCGTTCTGGACCGCCGCACCCGGGGCGTGGCCCGGTGCGGCGGTGAATGTCGCATCAATGGTGACCGTGGCGTCGGCCAGGCGGCGGCCCAGGCGCTCGAACATGCCATTGGTCAAGATTGGTCCGTCCAGTACGAAGATCTTGGGCAAAGGCCCGTCATGGGCGCGCACGGCGCCGAGATTGTAAAACCGCGTCTTCAAACTCATCACGCGCCCTTCGCGGATGGGATCAATGGGCGGGTTGGTCACCTGGGAGAAACGCTGGCGAAAACAATGGCTCAGCGGACGATAGTTCGGGGAGAGCACGGCTGGGGCGGTGTCATCGCCCATGGAGCCAACAGCTTCCTTGGCCTCATCAATCATCGGGCTGAGGACCATGGTCAGGTCTTCCAGCGTCACCGCGGCGGCGCGCAAACGGGTGTGGCGGTCGGCGTCGTTATAAAGGGCGGGTTCTTCGCCAGGGCCGATGGCGGGCTCAAGATCCACGACGTTCGCCGTCCACGCGGCGTAGTCGCCTTGGCTGGCCACATGGTCGATGAGGTCGCGGCCATGAAACAGGCGCTTGGTTTTCAGATCAACGCCGATCAGGCCGCCCTGGGCCACCGCGCCGCGGCGGATCACACGCTCATCGTCGAGCGGGGTCATGCCCGCCTCGGAACCAACCACCAACAGCTGGTCATTGGTTTGCGCCCAACGCAGGGGGCGGAGACCATTGCGATCAAGACCGGCGATCGCCCAGCGACCGTCGCAAGCCGCAATGGCGGCCGGACCATCCCAGGGCTCCATGATCGCGTTGCAGTACGCGTAAAGCGCGCGGTGTTCCGGTGGGGTCACGTTTTCGCGTTTGGACCACGCCTCTGGCATGAGCATGGCCTTGACCAATGGCGCTTCGCGTCCGGATCGGCACAGGCCCTCAAACACGTTGTCCAGAGCCGCTGAATCTGAGGCGCCTTGCTGAATGATGGGGCGCACGGCGTCAGCGTCGTCGCCAAAGGCGCCTTGGGCCAGACCAATCTCGTGGCTTTTCATCCAATTGCGATTGCCGTTGAGCGTGTTGATCTCACCATTGTGTGCAAGCTTGCGAAAGGGCTGGGCCAATCGCCATTCGGGAAAGGTGTTGGTTGAGTAGCGTTGGTGGAAGATCGCAACTGCTGAGACAAACTCCGGGTCGGCCAAGTCGGGATAAAACGCCTCGATCTGCTCAGCCAGGAACAACCCCTTGTACACAAGCGAGCGGGCCGACAGCGAGCAGATGTACAGCTCCTTCAGTCCATCGCGCTCGGCCTGTTTCTCGATGGCGCGACGGACGAGGAACAGCGCGCGCTCCAGGTCTTCATCGGCCCGCTTTTGCGGATCGGTGAACAGGACTTGTTCAATCTCGGGCCGGGTCGCGTCAGCTTTGGGTCCGATGACGGCGGGCCGCACCGGCACTTGGCGCCAGCCATAAAGGTAGAAACCGGCTTCGAGTATTTTGGATTCCACCACCGTGCGTGCGCGGTCCTGCGCCACCAAATCAGTGCGTGGCAAGAACGCCATTCCCACGCCGAGCTGGCCATCTTGGGGCGCGTGGCCGGTGCGCTCGACTTGGGCTTTGAAGAAGTCCTGAGGCACGTCGACCCGCAAGCCCGCCCCATCTCCGGTCAAACCATCCGCGTCCACCGCGCCGCGATGCCACACCGACCGCAACGCCGAGAGCGCCAGCGTCACCACTTCGCGACGCGGGGCGGCGTCAATGGCGGCGATCAGCCCCACGCCGCAGGCATCGTGCTCGAGTTCGGGATTGTAGGCGCCAGCGCGAATGAGGCGCGCACGGTTTTGAGCTGGCGTGGTCATGCAGCCCACGCCTCGGGCTGTGTCGTCGATCGGCGCAACCAGGCATCGATTTGGCTCGCCGCACTGAGGCCGTCCCGCATGGCCCACACCACCAAAGACGCGCCGCGGACGCAATCGCCGGCGGCGAACACCTGCGGCACGCTCGTGGCCCCTGAACCAAGCTCCACCCCACTCGCAGGGGCGATGGGGCGCGCTTGGACCACACCGCGGCGTGTCAGCGCAAGCGTGGCGGCGTCGAACATCGCAGGCAAATCTTCGCAATCATAGCCGAGGGCCGGAATGATCAAATCGGCCTTGTGAGCGATCTCGCTTCCCGCGACGGGTTCAGGACGCCGCCGCCCGTTCGGATCAGCCCCGGTCAGGCGGATGCGCTGGGCCTTGAGCCCAGTCACGTCGCCGCTTGGCGTGCACGTAAGCTCAGTGGGCGCAGAGAGCCAGATGAAGGTGACGCCCTCTTCCTCGGCTGAGGCCACTTCGCGGGCGGAACCTGGCATGCTGGCCCGGTCACGCCGGTACAGACAGGTCACCGAGCGCGCGCCCTGACGCACAGCGGTGCGCACACAGTCCATGGCGGTGTCGCCGCCGCCGATGACCACGACCCGCTTATCGTGCGCGCCGAGGCCGTTGAGCGCCGGCGCATCACCGAGGCCCGCGCGATTGGCGGCGGTCAAGAAATCGAGCGCCGGCACGATGGCGCGGGCGGCTTGATTGGGCAGCTCCAAAGATCGGGCCGCGTAAACGCCGGTGGCGACCAGCACAGCGTCATGGCGCGCCTTGAGCTCGGCCAACGAGACATCACGCCCCACATGGGTGTTCAGCGCATACGCGACCCCCGCCTGGGCCAAGCGTTGGGTGCGCCTCTCCACAATCGATTTGTCCAGCTTAAAGTTGGGAATGCCGTAAATGAGCAAGCCGCCGGGCCGATCGTAACGATCATAGATCGTCACGCCATGACCCAGCATGCGCAGGCGTTCGGCCGCTGCAAGCCCGGCTGGACCGGCCCCAATCACGCCGACGCTCCGGCCGCTGTCCGCACCAATGGGGATCGGCTCCACCCAGCCTTCTTGCCACGCAAGATCAGTGAGATGGCGTTCCACCGCGCCGATTGTCACCGCCCCGTGACCCGATTGTTCGATCACGCAGGCCTGTTCACATAAGCGGTCTTGCGGGCAAATGCGTCCGCAGACCTCCGGCATGGGATTGGTGGCCGCGGAGGCTGCGTAGGCCGCTTGGGTTTCGCCCTCCGCCGCCAAACGGAGCCAATCGGGGATGTTGTTTTCGAGTGGGCACCCCGATTGGCAGAACGGCACGCCACACTGCGAGCACCGGGCCGCCTGATCGCCCGCCGTGCACGGATCAAACGGCTCATGGATTTCGCTGAAATCCTGGATGCGCGCACCGGCCACGCGCTTGGCCGGCGGTTCTGCGTCGAGGGTGGTGAAACGAAGCAGGCGTTGCGGCATGCCGTTCCCTTAGCGGTTGGGCGGCGCAAAATAGGGATACGCGCGCACGCCCAGTTCAGCATGATCCATGCCCCGATGTTGATCTTCTTCACTGGCTTTGAGGCCAATCGTGCGTCCGATGATGAGCCAAACCGCAAGGCTGGTCAGCGCCGCGAAGGCGCCAATCGCCACGATGCCAAGCAGCTGCACGCCCAGTTGTTGGCCAATGTTGAGCCCGGCGGCCTGAACTGTGAACGCCGCGGCCAATGTGCCCCACACGCCGCACGCCAAGTGGGCTGGAATGGCGCCGACGACGTCATCGATCTTGGCGCGCTCCAACAGGGGGGTGACAAAAACGATCAGAACGCCGCCAACCGCGCCAATCATGGCCGCCTGCCACGGCGCCGGCGCCAAGGGCTGGGCGGTGATCGCCACCAGACCGCCAATGGCCCCGTTGAGCACCAAGGCCAGGTCGGGACGTTTGTTGGCGAGCGATGACAAGATCAACGCGGTCACAACCCCCGCCGCCGCGGCGGTGTTGGTGTTGGCCATGATCTTGGCGATGGCGTTGGCGTCCTCGACCGTGTTCGCCGTGAGTTGTGAGCCGGCGTTGAAACCAAACCAGCCGAGCCACAGGATGAACACGCCAAGGGCGGCGAGGGGGAGGTTGGACCCCGGCATGGGGACGCCGCGGCCGTTCTCGTCGAACCGCCCTGCCCGCGGCCCCACGAGGATCGCGCCCGTGAGCGCGGCCCAACCGCCCACCGAATGCACAATGGTCGAGCCGGCAAAGTCGACAAAGCCCAATTGCGCCAGCCAACCTCCGCCCCAGGTCCAAGCCCCCTGGATGGGATAGATCAGCGCGGTCAGAACGCCGACAAATATCAAGAAGGACACCAGTTTTGTGCGCTCGGCCAATGCGCCTGAGACGATGGAGGCAGCCGTGGCGACGAACACCATCTGGAAAAACCAGGATGCGCTGTCTGATCCATCGCCATGCCTTTCCCCCAGCGGTCCGGGCGCCCAGGTCGTCAGCGATCCGATGAACCGCCCGCCGTCAGGCAGATCGTACATCAACTGGTAGCCGACACCGTAAAAGGCCAAGCCGGCGATGGCGTAAAGGCTGATGTTTTTCAAACAGATCACGGCCGCGTTGCGCTCGCGCACAAGACCAGATTCGAGTGCGCAAAAACCGGCGGCCATGAACATCACCACCATGCCGGAAAACAACAAGAGCAGCGTGGTGTCCATGTAGGCGGACTGGGCGTTGGCGGCTTCAAGGGCGGCGGCGAGCGCGTCGACTTGGGCCTGCAGGTTGGGTGCTGTTTCCGCCGCATTGGCGAGCGCCGGGCTGATAAGGGCGGCGACAACGCCGCAAAGCACGGGGGCGACCCAATCTGTGGTTTTGCGCATCTCACTCTCCAACACGTTGAACGCGTGAGGCTAAGCGATGCTGCACGTGCAAAGCAACCTTCGCAGTTGCGAAGGCCGGGATGGCCGGGCGGCGGACCGACCTGGGACGCCTACTCTGCTGCGCCCGCAGTCGCCGGCCAGTCCTGCAAAGCTTGGGCGGCGAACACGCCCTCGCGCATGGCGCGGATCGCTGCGACACCGGCTTGGGCGCCGCGCACCGTCGTGTAGCAGGGCGCTCGCATGGCCAGCGCGGTCTGCCGGATCGACAGCGAATCGGCGCGCGATTTGCGCCCTTCCACGGTATTGCAGATCATCTGAATTCGCCCCTCGACAATCTGATCGACGATGTTGGGCGCACCTTCGTAGACTTTGTTCACGGTCTCCACATCAAGGCCGCGCTCAGCGAGGAACGCCGCGGTGCCGCGGGTCGCCACCAAAGCAAAGCCCGCCTCGACCAGAGCCGCGCCAAGTTGG
>CAZADA010000109.1:0-9361 GCA_964483775.1 uncultured Caulobacterales bacterium | reverse complement strand
GAGGGGCGCCCGCCAGCGCGGCTGTTGGCGCGGTTGTAGATCTTTGCGCCGCTTTTCCAGGAACCGTGCACGATGCTGTCGTAAACAATAGCGATGCCGAGCGGATCGGTGATCCCCTCACGTTCGGCGTCCTCGACCGAAGGCTCAAAGAAATTGTCGTCAAAGAACACGTCTTGGGTGGTTCGCATCAACGGATCGTCGGCCGAGGCGCGCAGCAGATTGTGAAAGAATTTGTTGGTGTCGAGCGCGCGGCGCTTGTTGCGCAAATCGCGCAGGAACGGCTCGAGTTGGTCGCGAAACAACGCGCCCGGGGTTTCCACGTATTGCTTGATGAGCTTGTGCAGGCCGCCGCTGGTGAGCGTGGTTTGCGTGCGCCCATAGGTGAGGCCGCCGGTATCGCCGGGGATCAGCGTCACCGTGGCGTAGTCGCCGAGTACGCTGCCGGTTTCGAAGATGTTGACGATCGCTTTGGCGACCTGGGCTTGCAACTCGTTTAGAGCCATGGTGTTCCCTCATTCCCCACGTGTGTCCTCGCCACATCACCATACACCACAGGACGTGCGCGCGCGCCATCACCGACATGCACGTTGTTGCGAGGCTGTGGGGTGGTGACAGCTGCGCTGAACTGCGCGGCGCCGCTGATCGAGCGCAAGGCGGGCTGAGCCGTCTGGGTATCGCGAATGGATAAGCTGCGAGCGCCTCGGCTAGGCCGCTAAGGCGTTGGCCAAGAGGGATTGCAGGGCGCGAGCGTCGAGGCGCTCGGCGTTGGTGTCGGAGGCGTAGCTGAATCCGTCCGGCACGGGGACAGCCTGCTCATCGCGCCAGGCGTTGAAGATCCGCCGGTCGTGGCTTGGCGTGATGACGTAACGATCCTCGAGCTCGAGCGTGGCATGGGCGTCGTCGGCCGGCGCCATGACCTCGTGCAGTTTCTCACCCGGGCGAACACCAATGATCCGATGCGGCAGATGGGGCGCCAGAGTGCGCGCCAAATCCACCGTGCTCATGCTTGGGATTTTGGGCACAAACGTCTCGCCGCCCTTGGCGAGTGCGAGGCAGGACAGGACAAAGTTCACCCCTTGCTCGAGCGTGATCCAGAACCGGGTCATGCGCGTGTCGGTGATGGGCAGACTGTCAGCGCCTTCATTAATCAGCTTGCGGAAGAAAGGAACCACAGAGCCGCGGCTGCCCACCACGTTGCCGTAGCGCACCACGCAAAAGGTGGGGCTGGTCTCCCCGCCCATGGCCGAGGCGGCGGCGAAGATCTTGTCCGAGCACAGCTTGGTTGCGCCATAGAGGTTGATGGGGTTGGCGGCCTTGTCGGTGGAGAGCGCGACGACATGCTCGACCTGGTTGGCGATGGCGGCGCGCACGACGTTTTCGGCGCCGAACACGTTGGTTTTGATGCACTCAAACGGGTTGTACTCGGCGATGGGCACGTGTTTGAGCGCGGCGGCGTGGATGATCACGTCAACGCCGCGTGTGGCCTGCTCGAGGCGGTCGGCATCGCGAACATCACCGATGAAATAGCGCATGAAGCGATGTTCGGTCGGCGAGAACTCTTGCGCCATCTCATACTGTTTGAGTTCATCACGGCTGAAAATAATCAGCTTTTTGGGTTGGTATTCGGCAATCACCGCGCGAACGAATTGTTTGCCAAAGCTGCCCGTGCCGCCGGTGATCAGAACCGTTTTGCCGTTCAAGTCGGCGCGCGGTTCGCGAAAATCGCGCCCGCCAAACAGGTTTTCAGGGGACAGGCCGTGGGCGGATGAGGGGGAGGCGGACATGGCGGGTGCTCCGGGACGGATCAGTGGCGATATGATGGCGCACAGGCGTTAAGTCTGGGTGGATTGTTGGTTAGCAAGCGATGTGCAGTTCACCTGCAAAAACCGCTCTGTGCGTTAGGTTGGCCTTAAGTCTCGCGGGTGCACGACAGGGTGATCTGTCCGCTTTTACTCAGGTTGCCCTATGGTTTTCGCCGTCATCGTTCAAGCTCGCATGGGGTCTTCGCGTTTCCCGGGCAAGGTGCTGGAGCCGCTGGGCGATCGCTCGGCCTTGGCTGTGTGTCTTGACCGGTGTGCTCGGATTAAGGGCGTTGATGTGGTGGTGTGCACCACGCCTTACGGGGCGGAAAACGATCCGATCGCCGAAGAGGCGGCGCGGTTTGAGTACACCGTCATTCGCGGGCCTGAAGACGATGTGCTGGGGCGGTATGCGCTTGCTGCTGCGGCGGTTGAGGCTGATCTTGTCATGCGGGTCACCAGTGATTGTCCGCTGATTGATCCGGGCGTTTGTGGTGAGGTGGTCGAGCTTTTTCAGCGCACGCGATCAGATTATGCGTGCAACAACATGCCGCCGAAGTTTCCCCACGGCATGGATTGCGAGGTGTTCGCCGCCGAGCGGCTTTATGAGGCGGACTGGCTCGCTCGCACCGCCTATGATCGTGAACATGTGACGCCGTATCTGCGCCGTGAGGCCGGCTACCGACGGGCGGCGCTGACGGGGCCGGGCCGCGGGCTTGAACGGCTGCGCTGGACTTTGGATTTCCCCGAAGATCTCACGTTCTTGCAAGGGGTTGCTGAGGCGCTGGACCATCGGATCTATGATGCGACGTGGCTCGATATTGTGGAGCTGTGTTTGCGCCGACCGGACTTGGTTGTGCTCAATGAAAACCGCATCGATGATGACCGCCTGAGCGCATCCACCAGCCGAGCCGATATTGTCACGCCGCCGGCGCCGGTGGAGCGGGTGGCCTAGGCATGGCGTGGTTGGTCCTTGGAGCGACCGGTGCGCTTGGACCGGCGTTTGTGCGTGCGCTGAATGATCGCACGCATCAGGTCGTGGGCGCGGCGCGCTCTGGGGCGGATGTGACGCTGGACATCACCGATATTCATGCGCTCGATGCGGCGCTGGCGACGCTCAATCCGCAAGGCGTTATCAATTGTGCGGCCATGGTGGACCTGCCCACATGCGAAGCCAATCCGCTGCTGGCCTATGGCGTGAACGCCCGGCCCTTGACCGTTCTGGCGGCGTGGTCACAGCGCACCGCACGGCCTTTGGTGCACATCTCCACCGACCAAATGTTTGTGCTGAATGATGGGCGCGCCGCTCACGACGAAGATGCGCCTGTGCAATTGATCCATGAATATGCGCGCTCCAAATTCGCCGGCGAGGCGTTTGCCCTGACAGCGTCCAATGCTCTTGTGGTTCGCACCAATATGGCGGCGAGCCAGCCCGGGCGTGGGAAGACGTCCATTGCGGCGTGGGCGCTGGATGTGTTTGCGCGCCGCGCGCCATTGACTCTGTTTACGGATTATTACTGCTCGACGATTGACGCCGACGCCTTGGCCGAGGCCGTGCTTGAGTTGGTGGACGTCGGTGTGCGCGGCCGGATCAATGTCGCTGCACGTGAGGTGTTCAGCAAGGCCGAGTTCTTGCGCGCGTTGGCCGCGGCGGCTGGGGTGGATCTTGATTGGGCCGACGAGGGCTCCGCGGAGGGGCTGAGCCCACGCCGGGCGGTGCATGTGGGCCTTGACGTCGCTCGCGCGGAAGCGGCGTTGGGGCGGCGTTTACCAAGTTTGGCGCAAGTTGCCTCAACTTTGGTGCGCGCTGCGCGAGGAGAGGCGGTCATATGAACTGGTCGATGCGTTTGGACGTGGGTGGTCGTGACGTGGCGATTGATCGGCCAACCTATTTTATAGCTGACATCGCTTCGTCCCACGATGGCGAGCTTTCGCGCGCTAAGGATCTGATCTGGCTTGCTAAAGAGGCGGGCGCCGATTGCGCCAAGTTCCAGCACTTCCTGGCCAGGGATATCGTCTCTGATCCTGGCTTCAAGCAATTGGGCGGACAGATTGCGCACCAGGCGGCCTGGGAGCGTTCCGTCTACGACGTTTTTGAAAAGTATCAGACCCCGCGGACATGGACCGAAGAGCTGGTGAATGAGTGCCAGTTGGCCGGCGTTGACTTCATGACGACGCCGTATGATTTCGCCGCGATCGAGCTCATGGATCCCTACCTTAAGGCGTTTAAGATTGGCTCGGGCGATATCGGTTGGCCGCAGTTCATCCGTGCGGCGGCCGAAAAAGGTAAGCCGGTTTTCATCTCAACGGGCGCGGCGAGCATGCAAGACGTGATGCGCGCCGTCGACGCCGCGCTGAGCGTGAATCGCCAAGTGTGCCTAATGCAGTGCAACACAAACTATACGGGCGATTTGGACAATTTCCGGAATGTGAACCTGCGTGTGCTGCAGACCTACGCCTTAAAATATCCGGGTATGGTGCTGGGATTGTCCGACCACACGCCGGGGCATGCTGCGGTGCTCGGCGCGGTAGCGTTTGGGGCCCGGGCCGTGGAGAAGCACTTCACCGACGACAATGATCGCGATGGGCCCGACCATGCGTTCTCCATGACACCGAAGACGTGGCGGGACATGGTGGATCGAACCCGGGAGCTGGAGCTGGCCCTTGGCGATGGCTTTAAGCGCATTGAGGCCAATGAAGTGGAGAGCTCCGTGGTGCAGCGGCGGTGTTTGCGCCTCACGCGCGATGTGCCGGCGGGCCATGTTCTGTGTGCCGACGACCTAGAAGCGCTGCGGCCGCGTCCGGAAGGCTCGGTGGAGCCGTTTGAGCTTGACGCCGTGGTCGGGCGCACGCTGCGGACAGCGCGACAGGCGGGCGATGCGCTGATGTTTGGCGATTTGGCGCATGACGCCGATGTCAGGCGAGCATCGGCCTAACGGGTTGATCCTCACCCGAAGGCTTGGCCAAGCCCGGGAATGATGCGCCGCAGGATGGTCGCGTGCTCGCCGATCCTGATCCCGCGCTCCGCACTCATCGGCCCAGCGCATCGCGCCGATGCGGGCACTTTCAACTTGCCGGACGCAGGCGGCTGCGGTCCAATGTTCCTAAAGTTGGCAAACGGGACATTGGCAATGCGCTCTGTTGAATTCGCGCCATCGCGCCGCTCGGTCGTGCTCGGCGGAACGGCGGTCTTGGCTGCTTGCGCTCGGGCGCCGCTTGCCGGGGCGTTGCTCGATGATGAAAAGGCGTTGGCGTGGAGGCCGTTGAGCCCGATGCCCGCCACGGCCCAAGAGATCTATCCTGCGCTGTGGCGCGGTGAAATTGTGGTGGCCGGCGGCTTCACGCGTACGGGCGGGCGCTTGGGCGTTTCCGACCGCCTCTTTATCTACAGCCCGTCGACGGATACCTGGCGAGAGGGGCCGTCCTTGCCCACGCCGCGCCACCATCCCCATCTGCTGGTCAGTGAGGACACGCTTTTTGTGGTCGGCGGTTTTGAGGCGCCGGGCTCTGGGCGGATTTGGGAGATGAAGCGGACCGGCTGGCAATGGGACGACGCCAGCGAACAGTGGCTTGGCGCTCCGATCCTGCCGCGAGCTGTGGGGGAAGCGGTTCCGCTGTCGATGGGTGGGCGTTTGCATGTGATTGGCGGGCGCTCCCCGGTTGGCCAGGTCAACGCCAACTGGAATGATCATGGCGATGTCGCGCACCACTATGTACTTGAGGCGGGCGAGCGCGTCTGGCGCGAGGCGGCGTCGGCCCCAACGGCGCGCAATTCAGCGGCGGGTGTGGTGCTTGATGGCAAGATTTACGTCGTTGGCGGGCGGCGCGTGAATGCAGGCTCGAACACCGAGACGGAGATGTATGATCCGGCGACGGATCAATGGTCCTCGCTCGCGCCGATGCCGCAGGGGCAGGGCGGTCTCGCCGCCGGGGTCATCGAGGGGAAGATCGCAGCGTTTGGCGGCGAGTTCTTCAATCCAGGAGATGGCGGGGTGCATGCTGAAACCTGGCTGTATGATCCTGCGCGCGATCTGTGGGAGGCGGGGCCTGACATGCTGACGCCGCGCCACGGCCTTGGGGGCGTGACGATCGCAGATCAGATCTACGCGCTCGGCGGGGCCACGATGGTGGGCGCGGATGGCACCAGCGCCGCGCTGGATGTGTTGTCCTTAACATGATGATCGAGTTGCCAAGCCATGAGGACATTTTGCGGCAGGCGGCGGCGGGACGCGCCAATTGGTCTCGAACCCCGCCGGTGACGCCCGAACCTGTCGGTGTTGGCGAAGAAAGCGTTTGGGATTATCCGCGTCCGCCGGAGGTGCGCCCGGTGGCGGGTGTGGTGCGCGTGGAGTGGGCCGGACGCACGATCGCGGCCAGTGATCAAGCGCTGAAGGTGTGCGAGACGGCGGGCGCTCCGGTTTACTATCTGCACCCCAATGACGTCGACGTCTCGGTTTTGGTCCCGGCCGAGGGTGTGTCGATTTGCGAGTGGAAGGGCGCCGCCATCTATTACGACTTGGTGTTTGGCGAGGCGCGTTCGGAGCGCGCCGCGTTTGCGTATCCCGATCCGCTGGTTGATCTGGACATGGGATATGACGCGATTGCGGGCTGGCCGGCCTTTTATGCAGGTCGGGTGGATGCGGCTTATGTCGGCGAACAACGCGTCACCCCACAACCGGGCGGCGTGTACGCCGGTTGGGTGACGCCCAACATCAAGGGACCGATCAAGGGCGCGCCGGGCACCGAGGGGTGGTGACCCCACACATTTGGCTCTTGCGGCGTTGTGCGAACCACGGCTTGTGAGTCCTCATGCTAACCGGTGACGTGACGATCCTGCGCGCGATTGAGATTGAGGACCTTGAACCTCTGCGTGCGTGGCGCAACCAACCCCATTTGCGGCAGTTCTTCCGGGAACACCGCGAGATCTCCGCTCAGATGCAGCGACGCTGGTATGACGGGACGGTGTTGGGTGATCCGAACACGCGCATGTTTGCGGTGACCGACCGTGATGGACGCTTGCTGGGCGCGGCGGGGATTTGCTGGATCGATTGGCGCAACGGGTCTGGCGACTTTTCAATCTATCTGGGCGCGGATGATCTTTACATCGATGAGGCGTTCGCCCCCGACGCCGCCCAGCTTTTGCTGGCGTACGCGTTTGATGATTTGGGGCTGAACCGAGTGTGGGCTGAGATCTACCACACCGACACCGCCAAGCAGCGCCTGTTGCCCGGGCTGGGGTTTGTGCTCGAGGGGCGCCACCGGCAAACGACGTGGAAGTCCGGCGGTTTCGTCGACAGCTTGTTTTGGTCCGTGTTGGCCGAGGACTATTGGCGCGCCCACGGCCCGGGCGATACGTCTGGTTAACCAGTTTTTTCAACGCCGCCTTAGGTGCGCAGCGCCTACACTGTGTGATCACACAAGGAGTGGGCGCGATGGTGTTCGGCTTTGGAAGCCCGCCCGGCGGCAATGGCTCGGGCTTCACGACCGTGTTTGGGATCGACTCCTCGTTGCTCACCGCGGCGTCCAACGCGCGGATTGCGGAACAAGCCGCGCGCGCCAACGGGCCGCAATTGTCGGGTGCGTCGACCAACACCGACCGGGTGGAGGTGACCCCGCCCTGGTCGCCAGGCGCGGGCGTGCTCAACGATGAGGATCTGTTGCGCCGGGTATTGGCGCGCGGCGATTTCCTCGATGAGGCGACTCTGAACGGTTTTTCCGATGTCGAAGCGCCCGAAGACCACAAGCGCTTATTCGCGCTGAACGAAGGCCTGCGGCGATTGTCTTTGATCGCCCAAGAGGCCCAACGCGATGACCTCACCGGCGCTCAGCGCACAACGCTGGATCGACGCTTTCAGGAGGGATTGGACGCGATCAACGGGTTTCTCGGTGGACGGCCGTTTGACGAGCTTGCTGTCAGTTTTGGTGATGATCGCAGCACGGCGCGCGGCGTGACGGGCATTACGACGGGCAATGAGGAATACACGACCGGCGTTTTGCATCGCGGGGCGTTCGACGATCCGGTGGCTGCGTTCGCCGATGCCGATGCGTTCACCATCACGGTCACAGCCATCAACCAAGCGCCAGTGGACCTGGTTGTCGACCTCAATCAGTTGCCCGATGGCGAGGTGCGCAACCTCGATAACGTGGCCGCTTACATCAATGTCCAGTTGGAAACAGCCGGTTTTGACACCCGGTTTCAGCGGGTGCGGATCGGGGAAGCCGACGACGGGGTGTTGCCCAACACATTCGGTCTGCAGATCAATGGCGCGCCGACCGAGACCCTCGCGTTCACCGCCGCCAGCGCTGAGCCGGCGATCTTCGTGGCCGGATCGTCCGGCGGCGGCGAAGAGGCTGGGCCCGCCGCGGGGCTGTTGACGAAGATCAGCGACATTGGCGGCGCCCTCTCGATTGACGCTTACGAGCGGGTCGAAGCGCTGAGCGTCGCCGGTCCAGCGTCGGTGTTAACGGTGGATGCGCAAGCCGCCGACGCGGCGCTGGTGGCGGTTGAGGCTGGGACGGATGGTTCGGTGTACGCCCTTGCCCGATTTGAGGGTCAGCTTGAGGATGGGACCCGGCCCTTGGGGCAGGCTGATCTGGCCTTGATCAAATACGACTCGCTCGGCCAACCGGTGTGGACGCGCGCTCTTGGGGCCAGCGATGCAGCTGAGGGCTATGCGCTCGCGGTGGGGCCAGACGGGTCTGTGGCGATTGGCGGCGCGATCACGGGGGCTTTCGGCGATACCGTCGACACAGGACAAAGCGACGCGCTGGTCGCCAAGTACGACGCCGATGGGGCCCTGGTGTTCGCCGAGCGCTTTGGCGCCGCCGGTGAGGACGACATTCAAGCGTTGGCCCTTGGCGATGACGGCTCGGTGTTTGTGGGCGGAGCGGTGTCCGGTTCCGTTGGCGGGGCTGCTTTCGGCGGCGGACGCGACGGCGTGGTGCGCGGATATTCACCGACCGGCGAGGTGAGCTTCACTCAGACCTTTGGCGGCGCTGGGAATGATGCGGTGACGGCTTTGGCGCTGAGCGGCGGTTCGGTGCTGGTCGGTTCGGTCGAGGACGGGATCGGATCGGTTCGCAAGATCTCGGCGAACGACGGGGCGATTGACCCGACCTACACCGCGGCGCTGGGCGATCTGGACTTTGGCGCCATCGCGGGGCTCGCGATCGATCCTGATGACGGTGGTGTGTATGTCGCCGGCTCGGCGCGCGAGGGATTTGCGCTGCCGGCCAACACCAATGACGGCGCGCGGGACGGCTTCCTTGCACGGATCGCCGGTGTGGATGATCCCAGCATCACCTACGCGACGTTTCTTGGCGGCGCCGGGGAAGATGTGATCACCGACGTGGCGGTGCGCGACGGCCAGGTGTTCGTGTCCGGGAGCACCCGTTCTGCGGTCACCGATGACGCCACGCTGCTGGGCGAGCAGGACGCGTTCGTTGCGCGGTTCGACGGCGCGAGCGGGGCCATCCAAGCAAACACGCAGTATTCAGGACGCGGTGGGCTTGCAACCGGGGCGGGCTTGGCCATTGCGCCACAAGGCTCGAGCGTGCTGGAT
>CAZADA010000108.1:0-9392 GCA_964483775.1 uncultured Caulobacterales bacterium | reverse complement strand
TGCCCGGGACACGCCGACTACGTGAAAAACATGATCACCGGCGCAGCGCAGATGGACGGCGCCATTCTGGTGGTCAACGCCGCCGATGGCCCGATGCCCCAGACGCGTGAGCACATCTTGCTGGCGCGCCAGGTGGGCGTGCCCGCCCTGGTGGTGTTCCTGAACAAAGTGGACCAGGTCGACGACGAAGAGCTGCTCGAGCTTGTGGAAATGGAAGTGCGCGAGCTGTTGTCGTCCTACGACTTCCCTGGTGATGACATCCCCATCGTGGCGGGCTCGGCGCTTGCGGCGTTGGAGAAGCGCGACGACAACATCGGCAAAGAGAAGATCGAAGAGCTGATGGCCGCTGTGGATGAGTACATCCCAACGCCTGAGCGCCCCGTGGACATGCCGTTCCTGATGCCGATCGAGGACGTGTTCTCGATCTCCGGTCGCGGCACGGTTGTGACTGGTCGTGTTGAGCGCGGCATCATCAATGTGGGCGATGAGATTGAAATCGTCGGCATCCGCGACACCACCAAAACGACCTGCACCGGTGTTGAGATGTTCCGTAAGCTGCTCGACCAAGGTCAAGCGGGCGACAATATCGGCGCGCTGCTGCGCGGTGTTGACCGTGAAGGTGTGGAGCGCGGCCAAGTTCTGGCGGCGCCCGGCTCCATCACGCCGCACAAGCGGTTTGAGGCTGAGGCTTACATCCTGACCAAAGAAGAGGGCGGCCGTCACACCCCGTTCTTCTCCAACTATCGTCCGCAATTCTATTTCCGTACGACCGATGTGACCGGCGTCGTGACCTTGAAAGAGGGAACGGAAATGGTGATGCCAGGCGACAATGCTGAATTGAGTGTGGAGCTGATCACGCCGATCGCCATGGAAGAGAAGCTGCGTTTCGCGATCCGCGAAGGCGGCCGGACCGTTGGCGCGGGTGTGGTCTCCAAAATCATCGAGTAGAGTGTAAAGCAAAGTGGGGCGTCGTCGTGGTGCGGCGCTCCCTTTTTTTGAAACAAGTAGAGGTCAGCGATGAATCGCCAAAACATTCGGATAACCATGAAGGCGTTTGATCATCGCATTTTGGATCATTCGACCTCTGAAATCGTCAATACCGCGAAACGAACAGGGGCGGAGGTCCGTGGGCCGATCCCACTGCCGACGCGCCTTGAAAAGTTCACTGTCAACCGCAGCCCGCACATCGATAAAAAGTCACGTGAGCAGTTCGAGATCCGTACTCATAAACGTTTACTGGATATTATCGATCCTACGCCACAGACCATTGATGCGTTAATGAAGTTGGACTTGGCCGCAGGTGTGGCCGTTGAGATTAAGACTGGATAGCCGCCATGCGCACCGGCGTGATTGCAAAGAAAATAGGCATGACCCGGGTGTTCGCCGACGACGGCGCGCACGTGCCCGTGACTGTGCTGCAAATCGACCAGTGCCAGGTCGTCGCCCAGCGCACCGCCGAGCGTGATGGCTACACCGCGCTACAGCTGGGTGCGGGCAAAGCCAAAGCCAAGCGCGCTGGCCAGCCCATGCGCGGGCATTTCGCCGCCGCCAAGGTCGCGCCGAAGCAAAAACTGCGCGAGTTTCGCGTGCCGGCTGAGAGTTTTATTGATGTGGGCGCGGAAATCACCGCCGACCATTTCGCCGTCGGCCAGCGCGTCGACGTCACCGGCATTTCGATCGGTAAGGGCTTTGCTGGCGGCATGAAGCGTCACGGCTTTGGCGGCCTGCGCGCATCCCACGGCGTTTCGATTTCCCACCGCTCGCACGGGTCGACCGGTCAGTGCCAAGACCCTGGCAAAGTCTTCAAGGGCAAGAAGATGGCGGGTCACATGGGCGCCCGCCGCGTCACGACGCAGAACCTTGAAGTGGTGCGCGTCGATGTCGAGCGTGGCCTGGTGCTGGTGCGCGGCGCCGTGCCTGGACCCGATGATGGTTGGATCGAGTTGCGCGACGCAGTCAAAGGCGCGCGCGCCGACGACCTGCCCACGCCCGGCGCGTTCCGCATGCCCGAGGTTGAGGCGCCTGAGCAGCAAGCGGCGTCCGACCAGCCCGCTGATGCTTCCGATGAGGCGAGCAACGACTCGGCTGAGACGACCGAGGCTCAAACGGGAGACGACAATGAAAGCTAAGATCGTCACCTGGACCGGCAAGGCGGCTGGCGACATCGATCTCGACGACGCGGTGTTCGGCATCGCGCCAGAGGCGCTGCGCCGCGACATCCTCCATCGCATGGTGCGCTATCAGCTCGCCAAGCGCCGCGCGGGCACGCACAAGGTCCAAGAGCGCGGCGAGGTTTCGCGCACGGGCAAGAAGTTCGGCCGTCAAAAGGGCGGCGGCGGTGCGCGGCACGGTTCACGTCGGGCGAACATCTTCGTTGGCGGCGGCGTCGCGCACGGTCCGCGTCCGCGCAGCTATGCGCACGACCTGCCCAAGAAGATCCGGCGTATGGCGCTGGCTCATGCTTTGTCCGCTCGCGCGGGCGCTGGTCAACTGTTTGTCCTCGCCGACGAGCCGTTCAGCTCGCCGAAGACCGCCGAATTGCGCAAGGCGCTCGGGGGGATCGCCGGCGAGAACGCACTCGTCATCGGCGGCGCTGAGCTTGACGCCAATTTGGTGCTGGCCGCGCGGAACCTGCCCGCTGTCGACGTGCTGCCGGTCCAAGGCCTCAATGTTTATGACATTCTGCGCCGTGACGCTTTGGTGATGACCCAATCGGCCATCAACGCGGTGCATGCGCGCTACCGCGACGAACCGAAGGGTGAGCAAGCTGGGGAGGCGGCGTGATGGCGACGGCCAAGCACTACGACGCGTTGATCAAGCCCGTGATCACCGAGAAGGCGACGTTGGTGTCTGAGGATGGCAAAGTGGTCTTCGAAGTGGCCCTCGACGCCACGAAGAAGGACATCGCTGCGGCGGTTGAAGCCCTGTTCAAAGTCAGCGTCACCAAGGTCAACACGATCCGGGTGAAAGGGAAGACCAAACGCTTCCGCGGCATCCCCGGTAAGCGCAAAGACATCAAGAAAGCGATCGTGACTTTGGCCGAGGGCCAGATGATCGACGTGACCACCGGGCTGTAGGAGGGGCGACGATGGCGTTAAAGACATTCAATCCCACATCGCCCGGCCGCCGCTCGCTGGTGTTGGTGGACCGCGCGGATTTGCACAAAGGCCGCCCGGAAAAGTCTCTGGTTGAGGGGCTGACCAAGTCGGGCGGGCGCAACAACACCGGCCGCGTCACCGCGCGGCGCATTGGCGGCGGGGCCAAGCGCCTCTACCGCAAAATCGATTTCAAACGACGCAAATGGGATGCGCCGGGCTATGTGGTGCGTCTGGAGTATGATCCCAACCGCACAGCGTTTATTGCGTTGTTGGCCTATCCCGATGGCGAGAAAGCCTACATCCTGGCTCCCCAACGTCTCAGCGCAGGCGACACGGTGATTGCGGGCGAGCGGGTGGATGTCAAACCAGGCAACGCCATGCCGCTCAAATCGATGCCGGTGGGCACGATCATCCACAATGTTGAGCTAAAGCCGGAAAAGGGTGGGCAGATCGCGCGTTCGGCCGGCGCTTACGCCCAATTGGTGGGTCGCGACGGCGGCTATGCGCAGATCCGTTTGTTGTCGGGCGAGCTGCGCATGGTGCACGAGCGCTGCATGGCGACCGTTGGGGCGGTCTCCAACCCTGACCATTTGAATGAAAACCTCGGCAAAGCCGGCCGCAAGCGTCACATGGGCAAGCGTCCCGCCGTACGAGGCGTGGCCATGAACCCCATCGATCACCCCCATGGCGGTGGTGAGGGGCGCACATCCGGCGGCCGTCACCCTGTGACGCCGTGGGGTAAGCCGACCAAGGGCCGCAAGACCCGCACAAACAAAGCGACGGACAAGTTCATTGTTCGCTCGCGTCACCAGAGAAAGAAATAGGAGAAGCACGGTGCCGCGCAGCGTTTGGAAAGGTCCGTTTGTCGACGGATATCTTCTGAAAAAGGCCGAAAAGGCGCATGAGGCCGGGCGTAAGCAGGCGATCAAGACGTGGTCGCGCCGCTCCACCATCATGCCCCAATTCGTCGGCCTGACCTTTCAAGTCCACAATGGTCAAAAGCACGTGCCCGTGCTGATCACCGAAGATATGGTCGGCCACAAGCTTGGTGAGTTTGCGCCATCGCGCACGTATTACGGTCATGCGGCCGACAAAAAGGCCAAGCGGAGATAGTTATGACCGGACCGGCCAAGACCCAACGCAAAGATGAGCAGGGTAAGAACGTTCGCCGCGAAGACGAGTTCTCCGCGAAGGCGAAGCTGCGCATGCTGCGCGTCAGCCCACAAAAGCTCAATCTTGTGGCGCAGAGCATTCGAGGCAAGACCGTCCAGCGCGCGCTGGACGAGCTTGAGTTCTCCCGCAAGCGGATTGCTCTTGACGTCCGCAAGTGTCTCAACAGCGCCATCGCCAACGCTGAAAACAATCATGACCTTGATATTGATGATTTGGTCGTCGCCGAGGCCTACGTCGGCAAAAACCTGGTGATGAAGCGGTTCCGGCCTCGAGCTCGCGGTCGGGTTGGGCGCATCCAAAAGCCGTTCTCGGAACTGACGATCATCGTGCGCGAACAAGAGGGAGCGGCGTAATGGGACAGAAAGTTAACCCCATTGGTTTGCGGCTCGGTGTCAACCGCACTTGGGATTCGCGTTGGTACGCCAACACCGGCGAATATGGTCGCCTCCTGCACGAGGATCTGAAGATCAAGAAGATCCTGAAGGAGCGCCTCCACCAAGCCGGCATCTCTAAGATTGTCATCGAGCGCCCACACAAAAAATGCCGGGTGATCATCCACACCGCGCGTCCGGGCGTCGTCATCGGCAAGAAGGGCGGCGACATTGACAAATTGCGCAAGGAACTCGATCGCATGGTCGACGGTGAGGTCTTCTTGAATCTCGTCGAGGTGCGCAAACCCGAAGTCGACGCCACGTTGGTGGCCGAAAGCGTCGCCCAACAGCTGGAAAAGCGCGTCGCGTTTCGCCGGGCGATGAAGCGATCGCTGCAATCGGCCATGCGCCTGGGCGCGAAGGGCTGCAAGCTGCAGGTGGGCGGGCGTCTTGGCGGTGCGGAAATCGCTCGGGTCGAGCGCTACCAAGAAGGCTCGGTGCCGCTGCACACCCTGCGGGCTGACGTTGACTACGGCACCGCTGAAGCGCTCACCGCCTATGGCATCATCGGGATCAAGGTCTGGATCTACAAAGGCGAGATCATGGAGCACGACCCCATGGCCTCCGAGCGCCGCGCCCAGGATTCCGGCGAAGCGCGTGGTCGCCAAGAGCGCGACCGGCGCACACCTGGTCAAGGCGGTCGCCCAGGTGAGGGAGGGGCGTAATGCTACAACCCAAGCGCACCAAATTCCGCAAGGCGCATAAGGGCCGGATTCACGGCGTCGCCAAGGGCGGCTCGGCCTTGAACTTTGGTTCGTATGGTCTCAAAGCCATTGAGCCAGAACGGATCACCGCGCGCCAGATCGAGGCGACCCGCCGCGCCATCACCCGTCACATGAAACGGGCCGGACGGGTGTGGATCCGGATCTTCCCCGACCTGCCGGTTTCGAAAAAGCCAACCGAAGTCCGCATGGGTAAAGGTAAAGGCTCGCCAGAGTACTGGGTGGCGAAGGTCAAGCCCGGCCGCATCATGTTCGAAATCGATGGCGTGCCGGACACGGTCGCGCGTGAGGCCCTGCGCCTCGGAGCGGCCAAGCTGCCCATCAAAACCAAGATCGTAACCCGCGCCCTGCGCGGCGAGGCCGGGAGCTAGACCATGGCGGACAAGAAGACCGTCAATACGCTGAAAACGCTCAAGGTCGATGCGCGGACCATGACGGCTGACGAGCTGCAGGATGAGTTGCTGAAGTTGAAGAAAGAGCAGTTCAACCTCCGCTTCCAAGCCGCCACGGGCCAATTGCAGAACACCGCGCGCGTTCAGCAGGTGCGCCGCTCGATTGCCTTGGTGAAGACCTTGATGCGCGAAAAGGGCCTGGCCGCGATCGCCAGCGCCGAGCAGGTCTAGGAGACAACAGATGCCAAAACGCGTGCTGCAAGGTGTGGTTGTGAGCGATAAGGGCGACAAGACCGTGGTTGTCAAAGTCGAGCGGACCTATCTGCACCCACTGCTCAAGAAGCCGGTGAAGCGTTCGAAGAATTATCACGCCCACGACGAAGCCAATGATGTTGCGGTCGGGGCGAAGGTGGCGATCCGTGAGTGTCCGCCACGATCGAAGTTGAAGCGTTGGGAGGTGGTTTCGCAGGTCTGAGTGATGGACGTCCACACTCAGAAACCGCGAGGCGGAGGTTGTTATGATCCAAATGCAGACGAACTTGGAGGTGGCCGATAATTCCGGCGCGCGCCGAGTCCAGTGTGTCAAAGTCTTGGGCGGCGCGAAGCGCCGTTACGCTCATGTCGGCGACATCATTGTCGTTTCGATTAAAGAAGCGGCGCCGCGCGGCAGGGTAAAGAAGGGCGATGTGCGCAAGGCCGTCGTCGTGCGCACGGCCAATGACATCCGCCGCCGCGACGGTTCTGTCATCCGTTTCGACTCCAACGCTGCTGTGCTGGTCAACAACAATGGCGAGCCGATCGGGACCCGGATTTTCGGCCCCGTGCCGCGTGAGCTGCGCGCCAAGCAACACATGAAGATCATCTCGCTGGCCCCGGAGGTGCTCTAATCATGGCGGCGCGGATCAAGAAGGGCGATCGCGTTGTCGTGATTGCGGGCAAAGACAAGGGTCGTGAGGGCAATGTCGTCATGGTGATGCCCAAGGAAAATCGTGCGGTTGTGCAGGGTGTGAACATCGTCAAGCGTCACACGAAACAGTCGGCGACCGACCGCGGCGGCATCCATGAGAAGCCTGCGCCCATTCACATCTCGAACTTGATGCACGTGGATCCCGAAGACGGAAAGCCGACCCGTGTGGGATTCAAAACCATTGGCGACGGCGAAGCGGCGCGCAAGGTGCGTTACGCCAAACGGTCCGGTGAGGTGATCGATGTCTGAGGCGGTGGCGAATGGTGGGCTGCCGGCGGACTACACGCCGCGGCTGAAAACCAAATATGTCGAAGTGATCCGCCCGCGCATGCGCGAGCAGTTCAAATATTCTAATGACATGATGATCCCCAAGCTTGACAAGGTGGTCGTCAACATGGGTGTTGGCGAGGCCGTCAACGACCGCAAGAAGCTCCAGGCTGCAGTGCAGGACCTGGCTTTGATCTCTGGCCAAAAGCCCGTTGAGACGAAGGCCAAGAAATCCATTGCCGGCTTCAAGCTCCGTGATGGTATGGGGGTTGGCTGCAAGGTCACCTTGCGCCGCACGCGCATGTACGAGTTCCTTGATCGTTTGGTCACGATTGCGTTGCCGCGGGTGAAAGACTTCCGTGGCCTTAACGGCAAATCGTTTGATGGCCGTGGCAACTATGCCATGGGCATTAAGGAGCATCTCGTTTTTCCCGAGATCGAATACGACAAGATCGACCAGATCTGGGGAATGGATATCATTGTTTGTACGACGGCGAAGTCCAATGAAGAGGCCAAGGCGCTTCTGAAGGAATTCGACTTTCCGTTTCGCAATTAACGCAGGGAAAGGCAGGCTGCAAACCTGCGTTGAGGAGTGGACACGTGGCGAAGAAAAGCGCTGTTGAACGAAACAAAAAACGCGAGCGATTGGTGGCGCGTACGGCGGACAAGCGCGCCGAACTCAAGGCGATCATTCAAGATCGCGACCGTCCGATTGAGGAGCGTTTCCAAGCGCAACTCAAACTCGCAAAGCTGCCGCGCAACGGAGCGCCGTCGCGAATTCGCAACCGTTGCGAAGTCACCGGCCGCCCGCGCGGGTATTATCGCAAACTGAAGATGTCGCGCATTGCGCTGCGAGAGCTTGGCAATCGCGGCGAAGTCCCCGGCATGGTCAAGTCGAGCTGGTAGGAGCCAATCGGTATGGCGATTAATGATCCCGTCGGCGATATGCTCACCCGCATCCGCAACGCGTTGATGCGCGGGCGCAGCAAAGTCGAGACCCCAGCCTCAAAGTTGCGCGCGCGTGTGCTCGATGTGCTGCAAGAAGAGGGCTACATTCGCGGCTACGCTCAGGTCGAATCTCCAGGCCAAACTCCGGTTCTGGAAATCGAGCTGAAGTACTATGAGGGCGAACCGGTGATCTCAACGATCAAGCGGATTTCCAAACCTGGTCGACGCGTGTATTCGGGCGTAAGCGATTTGCCGCGTGTGCAAAACGGCTTGGGCATCGCGATCCTGTCGACCCCCAAGGGCGTGATGTCCGACCATGCTGCGCGCGAGAACAATGTGGGCGGCGAAATTTTGTGTCATGTGAGCTAAGCGATGTCACGGATTGGAAAACTCCCTGTTGAGGTGCCCTCGGGCGTCACAGCCGCCGTCAAGGACGGCGAGGTCAAGATCAAGGGCCCCAAGGGCGAGTTGGCGATGACCTTCACCGACGATGTCGCCATCGCCTTTGACGACGGCAAAATCAGCGTGTCCCCCAAGGATGACGGCCGCCGGGCTCGGGCCATGTGGGGCATGTCGCGCACCATGATCAGCAACATGATCGAGGGCGTGACCAAAGGCTTTGAGCAAAAGCTGCAGCTGGAGGGCGTGGGCTACCGCGCCCAGATGCAAGGGACCAACCTGAAGCTTTCGCTTGGCTTTTCCCACGATGTGATCTACAGCCCGCCTCCCGGCATCAAGATTGACGCGGGCAAGCCGCCAACGGAAATCACCATCAGCGGTGTGGACAAGCAGGCTGTTGGTCAGGTCGCCGCAGAAATTCGCAAGTATCGCCCACCCGAGCCCTACAAAGGCAAGGGCATTTTGTATGAGGGCGAGCGTATTCGTCGCAAAGAAGGAAAGAAAAAGTGACCGCGCGCAACCCCCGTCAACGAATGCTGGAGCGCGCCACTCGGGTGCGCCGCCGCTTGAAGAAGCGCAATGCCGGCCGGGTGCGCTTGTCGGTGTTCCGCTCGAGCAAGAACATCTACGCCCAGCTCATCGATGATGTGAAAGGCGAGACCCTGGCCTCAGCGTCGACGCTCGATGAATCGGTGAAGGCCAAGGCGAGCAAAGGCGGCGATGCTGAAGCGGCCGCGCTGGTGGGTTCGCTGATCGCCGAACGCGCCAAGGAAAAGGGCGTGACCTCCGTCGTTTTCGACCGAGGCGGGTATATGTTTCACGGCCGCGTGAAGGCGCTGGCGCAGGCTGCCCGCGAGGGCGGCCTCGAGTTTTAAAGGAGAAACGGGGTGGCCCGCGAAGATCGAGATCGAGGCGAACGTGGCGGCGGCCGCGGCCGAGGCCGGCGCGGCGACGACGCTGAACAGGAATTCGTCGACAAGCTGGTGCACATCAAC
>CAZADA010000107.1:0-9425 GCA_964483775.1 uncultured Caulobacterales bacterium | reverse complement strand
GTCATTCACGGTGCCGTGGACCGACAGCGAGCCGATATCGCCGCCGGGGAAGAACAGCGGGCTGACGACGTGGCCATCGGTGGCGACGACCAAACGCTCGCCGCCCGCCACCCGCGCGGCGTCATCGCCTGGATCGAGCATGGGGTTGGCGAAGGCGGGCCTAAACAGCTCCTCAAACAGCTGCGCCGAGGCCTTGCCGCCTGCGCCATGTGTCAGCTCAACAACGCCGTTGCGGACATCGAGTTTGCGCGCAAACAGGCGGGATGAGACCGGTGGGGCGCTGGTCATTCGGCGGCGGCAGAGGGACGTTCGGCGTCCCGAAAACGGCCATACAGGTAATACGCTGCACAGGCCCCTTCCGGCGAGACCATACACGATCCAAGCGGGCGTTCAGGGGTGCACCCTGTGGCGAACACCTTACAGTCGCGTGGGGTCATCTCGCCGCGGAGGATCTGCGCGCAAGCGCATGCTTTGTGGTCCGGGCGCGCGATGTAAGCCATGGCGAATTTCTGTTCGGCGTCAAAGGCGGCGTAATCATCGGCGAGACGCAACGCGCTGTTGGGGATCATGCCGAGGCCGCGCCATTCGAACGTTTCGCGCACGGCGAACACTTGGGCGCACAGGTCTTGGGCCGCTTGGTTGCCGCCAACCAGCACAGCGCGAGCGAACGGATTCTCCACTTCGGCGGCTCCGCGATTGGTCTGACGCACCAACATCAAGATCGCGTGCAGCAGATCGTTGGGTTCAAAGCCTGAGATGACGATGGGCTTGCGCCATGTGTCGGCTGCGGCGGCATAGGCCTCAGCGCCGATGATGGTCGACACATGGCCCGGTCCGACAAAACCGTCCAGCCGAGCCCCCGTTTCACCCGATCCAGTGGTCATGATGGCGTCAATGGCGGACGGCGTAAGCACGTGGTTGCAGAACACCGAAAAGTTGCTGAGCCCAGCTTGCGCCGCACTTTGAACCGCGGCCGCGGTCGGCGGGGTCGTGGTTTCAAAGCCAATGGCAAAAAACACAACCTCTCGATCGGGGTGGGCTTTGGCGAGCTCGACGGCTTGGGTCGTGGAGTAGACCATACGCACATCACCGACCCGGGACTTGGCCGTCAGCAGGGTTTGTCCGTCGGCGCCCGGCACGCGCATCATGTCGCCATAGGTCGTCACAATCACGTCGGGGCGGCTTACCGCCAGGTCGATCGCCATATCAAGCCGGCCGACAGGCAACACGCACACCGGGCAACCGGGCCCATGGATCATGCGAATGTTGGAGGGCAGCAGGTCTTCTAAGCCGAAGCGGCACAAGGCGTGGGTGTGACCGCCGCAAAACTCCATAAAGCTGTAGGATCGGTTGGGATCGGCTTCGGCGTGAATGCTGGCGGCGAGCGCCCGGGCCGATTGCGGATCGCGAAACTCGTCGACATACTTCATAGCGCGCTCTCCTCACCGCTGGCGACCGGCGTTCCGCCGCGCTTCATCAGCGCGATGTGTTCGGCCGCTAGCTCGGGATCGATCTTTGAGAGTGCGTATCCCACATGCATGACGACATAGTCGCCCGGCGCAACGCCATCCAAAAACGCAAGGGACACCGGCGCTTGGACACCGTCCACATCCACCGTGGCGGTATCGCCTTCAATCGCCACCACTTTTGCCGGCAAAGCCAGACACATGGCGTCCTCCCCAAGGTTCCGCGCGTTCAAGCGCTGTGTTTGCGGCGACCCAAGCTTGTCCCAAGCTCAGTCCGCCATCATTGGCCGGCGCACGCACCGGCAGTTTGGGTGCAAGGCCTGCGGCTTGGAGGCCGTTGACCAAGCCTTCCGCCAACACCTTGTTCTGCAAGCATCCACCTGACAACGCGACATGTGGCTCCATGCCGGCCCGGCCTGATCGCGCCATCTGAACGACCCAAGCCACGCAGCCGGCAATGAGCGTGCCGTGAAACAGATTGGCGCCGCTCACAGGATCGGTGTCGAGCAGCGCCTCCAGCAGCGGCAAAAAGTCGAGCGCGCCGTCCTCACGGATCCGCCATCCCTCCTCCAAAACGACCGGTTGGGTGACCATCGCCTCGAGCGCCATGGGAGCCTGGCCTTCAAACTGAGCGACGCGGTGCACGCCAAGGATGCCGCACGCAGCGTCAAACAAGCGTCCCGCCGATGAAGTTGGCGGGCAATTGACGTCCTGGGCCACCATGCGCGCTAGGAGCTCAGCGCCGGGATGGTCGCCATAGCGGCCGGCGATTTCGTCATTGCGCCCCATCGCCGCGAGCGCGGACGCGCCCATTCTCCACGGCTCGCTCGCCGCTTTGTCGCCGCCGGGCTGGCGCAGCGGGGCTAAGCTCGCCAGGCGCGTGCATTTGTTGGCGGCGACGTGCAACAACTCACCGCCCCAACTGCCGCCATCGTCGCCAAGGCCAAAGCCATCCAAGGCAAGGCCCAAGATCGGTCCCTCCAGTTGGTGCTCAGCGGCCACCGCGGCGATATGGGCGTGGTGGTGCTGGACCCGCACAACGGGCAAGGTCGTTTCATCAGCGTAGCGCGTGGCCATGAAGTCGGGATGGCGGTCGCACGCGACAAGCTCGGGCTCGACCTCCAAAATCGCTGTGAGGTGCGCAATGGTCTCGCGGAAAAACGCCAGCGTGGCGGGGTTGTCCAGGTCGCCAATGTGCTGGGAGACGAACGCTTCATCGCCGCGCGTGACGCACACGGTGTTTTTCAGGTGGCCGCCCACGGCGAGCGTTGGGGGCGCGTGGTGGGGCAGCTTAATGGGCTCTGGCGTGTAGCCTCGCGCGCGGCGCAGAAACCGCGGCGCGCCTTGCGCCGGAACATTTAGCTAACGCAGCGGCAACATTGGAACTTTCCGGTACGATCTACCGGTCGAGCATCAGTTAGAAAGGGGCTGAGCCTTTGAAAATAATGGTGCCCAGGGGCGGATTCGAACCACCGACACGCGGATTTTCAGTCCGCTGCTCTACCAACTGAGCTACCTGGGCCAACCGCGCGTTTGCGGGCAAGGCAGGGTGTATAGGCGAGCCAAGCGCGGCTGTGAAGCCCGCTTGACCGGCTCAGTCCCGTCAGTCCCCATCCTCGCCCAGAACCCGGCGCGCGTCTGGCGCCGTGTCAGCGACCTCAGCCGGCGGGCCGGCGATCACATAGCGCTCGCCCAACCACCGGCCAAGATCCACATCCGCGCAGCGTTGTGAGCAAAACGGCCGGTGTTTCGGCGCGCTCGGGCGCTGACAGATTGGACACGTCATGAAGCGCTCCTTGGGCTTTCGACACCATAGGCCGCGAAATGGTCGGGTCCGAGCTTGCTGTCAATCGTCAATTCGAAGCGCGCGCCCAACCGATCGCGCATCGCGTCGCGCCATGCGATGATGTCGCGCTCCAACCACGCGCCGACGGTCGCGCCCACCTGCAACTCCAACCGGGCGCCGCGATCCGCCTCGCCTGCGCGTTCGAGCGCCCGCAGCGCGTCGAGCGCACACGTTTCCACCGTCCGCCTCCCGTTGTCCAAGAGAACCTCGGCCACCGGCCGGCGAGCATGGGGCAATCCGATCTCCATCAAGCCGTTGCGTGACATGGCGGCCACGTCGGCGCGCAGGTCGCACGCGTGAAAGGCGTCAACGAAAGCCGCCCGCACCCGCTCGCGCGCCGGCGCACCTTTCACGGTGAGCGCGTCCACGACGACCATCCCCCCGACACTGCGCAAGGCGATCTGACGGGCGATGACCGGCGCGGCGGCGATGTTGGTCTGCTCCGCGAACCGTTGAGGGTCGGCCGACCCCTCTCGCGCGCCGGCGTCGATATCCACAGCCATGAAGGCGCGGGCGGCATCAAAGGCGACATCGCCGCCGCCGGCGAGCGGCGCGGTTCCGGCCAGCGCCTCGTCCACGGCCGCGTCACACGCCTCACGTGCGGACGGTCCGGTGACGAGGGCCTGGATCGGATCGCACGGCGACCATGGCGCACGATCACTGTGCGCAACAAAACCCGGCTCGGGCCCAGCTTCGCCTCGGGCGGGTCCTGGCAAACGACGCAGGCGCGGGCCTTTGTTCGCCCGGGGTTCGGCGGCGACTTCCACCCGCAACATGGCGCCCTCGCACACGCCTCGGGTTCCTGGCTTGACCGGCAAAAATCCATCCCCGCCGGAGCCAAGATCGAGAAACGCCCCGCCCAGCCGCCCCGCCATGGCGCGCACACGTCCGCAATACGCCCGCCCCAGCGCGGGATAGGCCTCGCATTGCGTCCAGCGCACGAGGGCCAACCGCAACGCACGCCCCGCATGATCGGTCTCAAGCCAACGCGTTTCCCCGACGCTGCGATCACAGTAGATCATCATGATGGATGGGTCGTTGCGACCGTGCGTTCATCCGCGGCGATCGGATAGCCTAAGCCGGTCAGCAAGGCCCACGTTTCATAGAGCGGCAGGCCCACCACGGCAAAATACGACCCCACGAGCTGGGTCACAAACGCCCCGGCGCGGCCCTGAATGGCGTAACCGCCGGCTTTGCCCCGCCATTCACCGCTGGCCAGATAGGCGTCTTGGTCATGGGAGCTGAGCACGCGAAACCCGACGCGCGTCTCAACCAGGCGCTCGGCCATCCGACCATCGGGCGCGGCTACAGCGACGCCGGTCCAAACCCGATGATTGCGTCCCGACAGCAACGCCAGGCAGGCTTCGGCCTCGGCCTGCGTTTCGGCCTTGGGTAAAATCCGGCGCCCCACCGCGACCACCGTGTCGGCGGCCAGAACAAAGCCGACCGGCTCAGATTGGGCATCGCGCGCAGCCTGCGCCTTGCCGAGAGCCAATCGCTTCACCAGATCTCGGGGCAATTCGCCCGATCGCGGAGTTTCATCGATGTCGGCCGGAGCGATGAGGTCCGGTTCAACGCCCATCTGGGCGAGCAAAGCACGCCGCCTTGGGCTGGCGCTCGCCAAGATCAGGCGTGGACGCGCCACGGCCGAGGCCTCACTTGAAGCGATAAGTGATGCGCCCCTTGGTGAGGTCATAGGGCGTCATCTCCACCATGACCTTATCGCCCGCAAGCACGCGAATGCGGTTCTTGCGCATCTTGCCTGCCGTGTGCGCGATGATTTCGTGGTTGTTTTCCAGTTTGACCCGGAACGTGGCATTGGGCAGCAATTCTTCAACCGTGCCCTGAAACTCCAACACTTCTTCTTTCGCCATGCCCTCCTCTCGAGCTTGCCCTGCGAAGGCGCGCGCCCCCGTCGATCGGGTGTTATAGGCGCCCACATGACCCGGCGTCGAGCGGTATCCGCTCGCGGTCAACGCCAAGCGCCTCAGCGCGGCCGGTAAAGTGAGCACAACAGCGTGAACAGGCGCCGGGCGGTTTCATGGTCGGTGACCACTTTGCCGTCCAGTCGCTCCAAAATGAGATCCGCCCCTTCATTGTGGGTGGCGCGGCGCGCCATATCGACGGTTTCAATCTGTTCAGGCCGCGCCTCGCGCATCGCTGTGTAATAGCTCTCACACATCATCAAGTAGTCCCGCACGATGCGGCGGAACGGGCTGAGCGAGAGCCCTATGGTCTTTTCAGCGTCATCGGCGTCGGCCTTAACCGTCATCACCAAGTGATTGTCCTGGGTCGACAACACAACCGTGTAGGGACCGGCTGGGCCGTCAACAAGCGCAAACTGATTGTCACTTGTCAGATCATAGATCGCCGCGCGGCGTTCGTGCTCCGCCTCCTCGGAGAGCGCGGCCAGCGAGCGGGTGTCCACACTGATGGCGGTGATGCGATCTGGCGTCTCGCTCATTCCCCCTCCCCGTCGCGGTGCCTTGGCCGGGCCTTTGTCGGCCAAGGATGCGACACATCGGCAATCGCCACGTCGATGCACTCCACATCAACAACCAAATCGGCTCCGCCTGCGAAACACATCGTGATCACACCGCCTGGCGGCTCATCGGCGGGGGCGAATTTGAGGGCGAGCAGCGGGAGCGGCGTCTCATCATCCCTGGTGACGCCGCGCGCGCGGGCGCCCAGGACGCCGCGGATCTGCAGGCCAGCGGCGACACGTTCACGCCGCCCCTGCTCCCAGCGGTAGCGAACGACCGGCGCTGTCAACTCGCGTGCGCGCGAGGCAATGGCGATCTCGCTGGGTTTGACCAACGCGTCCTGCAAGGCGGCCGAAACAATCTCGAGGTCTTCAGAGTCCTCGGCCAACAGCCGCAGACCTGACAAGGGCGTATCACTCATGCGTGCCGCTTACGCTGGCCGTGTCTTGGATGCAAGGCTCGGGCGGTGCGCTTACACAACGCCCAAGCGCACCAGGCTCTCCGCGCTGGCAAGCGCCGCCTCGCCCGGGGATCGCGGCCGCCAGCCCAAGTCGCTTTGGGCTTTGGCGGAGCTGACATTGCGGACCTGACCAAGCTCGGGGAGGATCTGGCGCACCATGGGCAAAAACACAGAGGCCAGGCGCACCGCCCAGTCGGGCAACTCGCCACGCGGCAGCCGGCGTTCAGGATAGGCGTCGTCGAGCAACGCCAAAACCTCGCGAAACCACATGAAGCCGCCGCTGAGCAGATATCGCTCCCCTGCCGCCTCGGGCTTTTCCAAGGCCAGGCAGTGCGCCTCGGCGACATCGCGGACATCGACGACCGGAAAGCCGATGCGCGGGGCTCGCGGCAAGGCCCGGCGGAGGGGCTGCAGCACGATTTGCAGCGACGCCGACACGTCCGCGTTCAGCGCCGGGCCCAGCACCGCGCCGGGATTGAGGCTCACCAGCTCAAGGTCGCCTTCGACCTTGGTCACAAAATCCCAGGCCGCGCGCTCGGCGAGCGTTTTGGACCGGGTGTAGGCGTTGGTGTCCAACTGATCAGCGCCATCGGACCAATAGGTCTCATCAAAGGCCGCTGGCCATGGTTTGGCGTGGCCGTACGCGACGGCCGCCATGGACGAGGTCATCACCACGCGCTTGGCCCCAGCCTCATGGGCGGCGGTCAACACGCGCAACGCCCCGTCACGTGCGGGAATGATCAGCTGATTGGCGTCCACCGGCTGGCCCGTCGGCAGCGGCGACGCGATGTGCATCACCGCACCGCACCCCTGCGCCGCTTCGGCCCAGCCCGCATCGCGGGCAAGGTCAGTCTCCACCATGTCCAGGACGATCTCGCGGCCCAGCGCGGTCGACAGGGCGCTGTTCAGCCGTTGCGCCTTGGGCAATGACCGCGCGGTGCCGCGCACCTCATAACCGCGTTGGAGCAAAGCCAACACCACGTGGCTGGCGATGAAGCCCGTCGCGCCCGTGACCAAAATCCGCTGCGCCGCACCACCGGTCACATCCGCCACCGTGTCATCTCAAAGCCCCCCTGGCCGCTCGCCAACACGCCTAGCCCGACCGGTGGGGCGTGGCATGGCCGATCAAGAGCTTCAAAAACAGCAACGGGGCGAACCACTCAAGCCCTGGCGTCGGGCCGACAACGTAGAGCGCTGCTGCAAACGCAATGATGTAAAGCGCGACGGCCAATGGCTGTTTCAGCAAGCCCGGAGCGCGCGACATCAAAAGCGCCGACGCCATCAGCCATCCACCCATGACCACCATGAACACGGCGTCAAACCCAACGCCCCGGAACAGCCACGCCACCACGCCAATATGCACCAGATGCAGACTGACGAAAGACAGATGATCTTTGACGGTTTGGCCGGCCCGGCGGGTCCAACGCTTGGTGGTGTCGGTCATGGTGCACACCGCGCCGCCAATGACATCAAAGGCGATGATCGCGCCGACAAGGACGCGAAGCCCGTCCAGCCCAAGCGCACTCAAATGAAGCGCAACCAGAACGGCGCTGGCCGTGGCGACACTCAGCACAAGCGTGGTCTCGCCCAATGTCATGCCCGGGCCGACGAGACGATCCCATACGCCCAACACGCCGGCGCGCGGTTCTGGCAGCGTTCGTTGCATGGAGGCCCTCTCCTCTCAGTCGGTCGTCCGTGCGGCTTTGCGCATCATCACATGAGCTCAGTGTTTCGCGTGATCGCAGCGCCCACGCCGGAGAGTTTATCTTCCAGCCGCTCAAAGCCGCGATCGAGATGGTAGACGCGATTGACCACAGTTTCGCCTTCGGCCGCCAAGCCTGCAATCACCAGCGATACCGACGCGCGCAAATCGGTGGCCATGACCGGTGCGCCCTTGAGCGCGTCGACCCCGCGCACGTCCGCCCGATTGCCGGTGACGGTGATGTCGGCGCCGAGCCGCATCAACTCGGGGGCGTGCATGAAGCGGTTTTCGAAAATGGTCTCGGTGATGGCGCTGAGCCCGTCGGCTTTGGTCATCACCGCCATGAATTGGGCCTGCAGATCGGTGGGAAAGCCTGGATAGGGCTCTGTCGTGGCGTCCACCGCCGTCAGTCCGGCCCCGTTGCGCGCGATGCGCACGCCCTCATTGGTCGCGGTCACGCCAACCCCCGCGGCCTCCATCAACGACCACAAAGCAGCGTTGTGATCGGCGACCGCGCCTTCGAGCACCACTTCACCGCCCGCCGCTGCGACCGCCAACGCATACGTACCCGTCTCGATGCGGTCCGCCACGACGGGATAGGTCACACCCGACAACCGTTCGACCCCGACAATGCGGACGACATCACCGCCCGCTCCGCTCACCTTAGCGCCCATGGCGTTGAGAAAGTCGGCCAGATCCCCGATTTCCGGCTCGCAAGCGGCATTTTCAAGGACGGTCTCGCCGCGCGCCAAAACCGCCGCCATCATGGCGTGCTCGGTCGCGCCAACCGACTTGAACGGAAAGGCGATGTGCGCCCCCGCCAGCCCGCGCGGCGCGCTCGCCTCCACATAGCCCTGGTCGAGTGCGATATCTGCGCCCAACGCCTCGAACGCCTTGAGGTGCAGGTCCACCTTGCGCGCCCCGATGGCGCATCCGCCGGGCAACGACACCCGCGCGCGGCCTTCGCGCGCCAACAACGGTCCGAGGACGTTGAACGTCGCGCGCATTTTGCGCACGAGATCATAGGGCGCTTCGGTGGAGGCGATGTCGGCGGCGTGGATCGCCAAGCGCGCCCCGGTTTCTTCGTGCGCCTCCACGCCCAGATGCGCGAGCAACTGGGCCATGAAGCGGGTATCGGCGAGCCGCGGCATGTTGGTGAGCGTGACCGGCTCATCGCACAACAGCGCAGCGGCCATGAGTTTCAGCGCTGAGTTTTTCGCGCCGGAGATGGGGATTGCGCCGTTGAGCCGCGCTCCGCCAATGATGCGAATGACGTCCATGGTTGATTCCATATCGCGCCCGCCCGAGGGAGACAATCGCGCCGAATGGGGCGGCATTGCGTCGTCGCGCTAGGAAATCTGGAACCGCCGCCGCACCGCCAGCGCGAAGAGGAACGCCAGGATCAGCGAGACCAACGACTGCAGCGCCGAGGCTGCGCGCACGCCCAGCGTCACCCCGGCATTGGGAT
>CAZADA010000106.1:0-9459 GCA_964483775.1 uncultured Caulobacterales bacterium | reverse complement strand
GGCATTGCCCACAAAACTGTCCGCCGTTTCGTCTGGTTCGGGCAGATCGAGTTCGGCGGCGCTGACGGTGTCAACGCCGAGCGGATGCAACAGATCCCCGATCTCACGCACCTTGCCGGCATTGTGGCTCGCAACCACCAAACGCGTGATCAATTCGGTTTCGCCGACCCCAGCCATAGGCTTACTCCAACTCGACATTATTCGAAAAACAATATACGCTTATTGAATATCGACAAATTCCATGGTCAACTCCAAGTCATCGCCCATGAGCAACGCTGACACAAACTCACTCAGCGGCATCATCCTCGCCGCCCGCATTCTAACCGCAGTGCGCGTCGCCGCACTGGTCGTGTTGGGCGCATTGGCGTTGCTGACGGCTTGTGTGGCCTACGTGTACACAAGCGGCAACGCGCTGTCGCTGCCCCAATTTGTCCGCGTCGATCAACTGGCCCCATGGCCGCTGACCATCTACCAGCTGCTCGCCGCGGCGGCCCTGTTCGGCGCGATCGTTCTGGTGATCAACCAATTGCGTGACATGGTGGCCAGCCTCACCCGCGGCGATCCATTCGTACCCGAGAACGCCGGTCGGTTACGTATCATCTGGATCGCGATCGCCGGCTACGAGATTGCGCGCCTCGCGCTTGGTTTGATCATTGCGGCCATTGCCGCGATCAGCCGATCGCCCTCAGACGGGCTTGCCCAAGAGGCCTTCGACATCCGCCTCACCCCTTGGTTCAGCGTCTTGGTGATTTTTGTGCTGGCCGAAGTGTTCCGCCACGGCGCACGCCTGCGCGAAGAGCAAAAGCTGACGATCTAGAGACCATGCCGATCCGCGTGACCCTTGACCGAGTTTTGTTAGAGCGGCGCATGTCGCTCACCGAGTTGTGCGACCGCGTGGGCATCACGCTCGCCAATTTATCCATTCTCAAAACCGGTAAAGCGCGCGCGGTGAGATTTTCCACGCTGGAGGCGTTGTGTCGCGAGCTTGATTGCCAGCCCGCTGACATTTTGTGCTTCGAGCCGTCAGAATATGAAAAAGACGCGGCGGAATAACGCCAGCCAGCCGTTAGACATGAGGGACGGCGGCGTCTCCCCCGCATGGGCCGCCGTTCCACAGCGGCGGATGCGTTAGCGCAGCCACCCCGTCCCCCTTCCGGCTGCCAACTCCCAAGCGCATCCGCCGCCCAAACGCACACACCTCGAACATCGTTCAGACCGGCGATATCGTTCCCTGTAAGCAAGGAGGGGCGTAGGCCCGCCAATACCGCTCTCGACAGCCCCGCCCTCATGGCCCGTGTAACGCAGGCGCTGCGCCGCAGCCTGCGAACCAACGCTCGGCAGACTAGCCGGCCGCGGCGAGCTGCAGTGCGCTGAGCTCAGCACACCCTTTTTTGGCAAGGCCGACCAGGGCGGCAAACTGGTCTTCAGTGAAAGCCCGCGCCTCGGCTGTGGCCTGGACCTCCACCAAACCGCCGCCAGCCGTAATCACGAAGTTGGCGTCCGCTTCAGCCTGGCTGTCTTCGGCGTAATCGAGGTCGAGCACCGCGGCGCCCTTGTAGATCCCGCACGAAATCGCAGCGCACTGGTCCACCACCGGATCGCGCTCCAGCAAACCTTCTTCGAGCAGATAGGCGCAGGCCCGCTTCAGGGCCACCCACGCCCCCGTGATCGCCGCGGTGCGGGTACCGCCATCGGCCTGCAGAACATCGCAGTCCAACGTGATTTGGGTCTCGCCCAACGCCGTCAGGTCGACACATGCGCGCAACGAACGCCCGATCAGGCGCTGGATTTCTTGGGTGCGGCCCGACTGCTTACCTGCGGCCGCTTCTCGGCGCCCACGCGTGTGCGTGGCGCGGGGCAACATGCCGTACTCAGCCGTCACCCAGCCCTTGCCGGTGTTGCGCAGCCAAGGCGGCGCCGTTTGCTCAAACGAGGCGGTGCACAGCACGTGAGTCTCGCCGAACTTGGCCAGACAAACGCCCTCCGCGTGGCGCGCCCAACCGCTCGTCTCAAGGCTCACCGCACGCAGCGCATCGACATCGCGACCCGATGGCCGTGCGACCGCGATCGCACCGCCGGCTTTCACTGGCTCATCCGTGTGTGTCATGCCCGCTGCCTAGCGCCAATTGCATCGCGCGTCGAGCCGCCTCAGCGCCACGAGTTGAACCACATCCACGTTTGATAAGACGTGCTGTCGGCGAGCGGCATCGCAGAGATCAACGGATAGAAGTACACAAACAGCCCAAGGCTCACGCCCAACACCGCCATGGGGATCGCCACACGCCAGGCGCTGGGCCGCATCCGGCCGTATAGGTCGACCAGCATCGCCGACAAGGCCAAACACAAGGTGAGCGACGGAATCAAATAGTAGAACAAAAAGCCTATCTGCTTCGGCAGCACAGCCCAAATACCGTAAGTCAAAACATACAACGCGCCCACGGCAAACAACGGCCCAACACGCCGACGCAAGCCCTCAATCAGACAATACAACACAGCGACCAACCCACCCCAATAGATCATCGGGTTGCCAATATAAAACACGCCGCGCTGCACGCCGTCGATTTCCCGGTGAAAGTACCACATCGGCTCGAACATCAATGGCCAAGCCCACCACTCACTTTCATAAGGGTGGCTTTTCAGCGGTTTTGTTTGGCGTTCCAGCATATAAAGCTGGTGTTCGTAGAAGATGTCGCCAAAGCGGACGGCGTTGGTTTCAAATGTTGTGGTCGGCCAAAACGTCGCAAAGTAAACGGCCAAAGCCGGCAGAGTGAACGCCAGCCCGCCAAACACCAAGGACACATGAGGCCACAAGCCTGGCGCTGGCGGAGCCACAGCGATCAGCGGATCCCGTTCTCGCCACATGGCGGCCAGTTTCGCCCCCACAAACACCACGCCGGCGAACACAGCATACGGGATCGCTGACCATTTGCTGGCGAAGGCCAGACCGAACATCACCCCCGCAAACACCAACCACAGCGTGGTCAAGCGCCGCGCTGGATCCGCAGCATGCACAAACGCCGCCAAACCCGCAAAAAAGAAGCCCGCCAAATAGACGTCCAACATGCCGATCCGGGCTTGCACAAACAAAGTTTGGGAGAGCATGGCGAACACCGCCGTCAACACCGCGACCGCGGTGCTGCGAAACAACCCCAAGCCAAGCCAATAAAGGCTGCCCACCGTGACCACGCCCATGACGACGCTGCCAATGCGCCACCCTATGGGATTGTCGCCCCAGATATGCATGCCCAACGCCATCCCGATCTTACCGACCATGGGATGTTCGGGATTGTCGAACGTCGATCTCTCGAGCAGCCATCGCGCATTCTTCACATAGTGGAACTCATCAAAATTAATGTCCGCAGGCTGTTCGAGACGAAATCCGAACAGCACGGCCGACAGCCCCATCACCACGATGGCCAACACCCACCGCATACCGACACTGTCCCAAATCCCTTGACGCACAACCTGCTCCGTCCCGCTGTTTCACCTTTCGATTGCCCCACTGCGCCGGCTGCGTCCAGCGCACGCGCCAGGGCGCCTGCAGCCCACACCGAGCCACACACCGCTTGCCCCAACCCGCGCACGCCCTTACATCGCCAAGAGAATGACTGCCGCTGAACCCGACCCCCGCGCCGCCAGCGCGACCACGCCGCAAGCCGAGCGCCGCCTCGAGGTCGCCGACCTCGACGCCCGATCGCGCGAGATCTTCCGGGCGATCGTGGAGGCGTATCTCGACACGGGCGAAGCGGTGGGCTCACGGACCATATCGCGCGCCAGCGGGGTCAACCTGTCTCCGGCAAGCGTCCGCAACACCATGCAGGACCTCGTCCAGCTTGGCCTCTTGTCCGCGCCCCACACCTCCGCTGGCCGTTTGCCGACACAGGCGGGCCTGCGCCTCTTCGTCGACGGCATCCTAGAGGTGGGCGACGTCAGTCCCGATGAGCGCGCCATCATCGAAGGGCGTGTAGGCGGCGACATGGGCTCTGCCGGTCAAATCCTCGAACGCGCTTCGCATTTTTTGTCAGGCCTCGCGTCCGGCGCGGGCTTGGTGCTCAGCCCAACCCAAGAAACAGCCCTCAAACACGTGGAGTTTGTCGCGCTGGGACCAGGCGAAGCGCTCGTCATCATGGTGTATGAAGACGGCCAAGTCGAAAACCGGCTCATTACGCCGCCGCCTGGCGTCACGCCAGCCGCGCTGACCGAAGCGGGCAATTACCTCTCCACCCGCCTGAAGGGGCGCACCCTCAGCGACGCGCGCGACGCCATTTTGACCGAGCTGGAAGCCGGCCGCGCCCAGCTGGACGCCCTTGCCGAGGGTCTCATCACCATCGGCCTCGCCAATTGGAGCGGCGAGGAAGCCCAACGCACGCTGATTGTCCGGGGCGCCGGCAACCTGTTGGATGACGTGGACGCGGCCAAAGATCTTGAACGCATCCGGCTCTTGTTTGACGAGATCGACCGTAAACAGGACTTGATCACGCTGTTGGATCAGGCCCGTGACGCCCATGGCGTGAAAATCTACATTGGCGCGGAGAACCCACTGTTCAGCCTATCGGGCTCCAGCGTCATCGCCGCTCCATATATGAACGCAGACCAACGCGTGGTCGGAGCGCTCGGCGTGATTGGCCCCACCCGTTTGAACTACGCCCGAGTCATCCCCTTGGTCGACTACACAGCCCGCGTGGTCGGCCGTCTGCTTGACCAAACTGATGATCATCGCAACGGAGGCGCGTCATGAGCGAAACCGAAAAGCCTGAATCTCCGCAGCCCGAGGACCCATCGCCCATCGATGCCGAAGCCAATGACGTCGCCCAAACGGTGGACGACGGTCAGGCGACGACCGACGCCAAGCCCGCCGGGAGCGCGGCCACGCCCGAAGACATCGCCCAAATGCGCGACAACATGCTGCGCGCTGTGGCTGATGCGGAAAACACGCGCAAACAAGCGGCCAAGGAAGTGGCGGACACGCGCAAATACGCCGTCGCCAGCCTGGCGCGCGACCTTCTGTCTGTGGCGGACAATTTCGAGCGCGCCCTCGCCGCCCTGTCGCCGGACGTGCGCGCCCAAATGGGTGAGGCCGGCCAAAGCCTGCTCACGGGCGTCGAGATGACGGAGAAGGAACTGCATGCGGCGCTTGCCCGCCACGGCGTTGAGCCCGTTCCGGCCGCCAAAGGCGACAAGTTCGATCCCAACATCCATCAGGCCGCAGCCCAAATCCCCTCCGATCAACCCAAAGACTGCATTGCCGAAGTCGTTCAAGCCGGCTGGCGCATTGCCGAGCGCACCCTCCGGCCGGCCATGGTGGCGGTCTCAGCGGGCGCCCCGACCAGCGCCGCACCAACGGGCGGCGACGCCGCCGGCGACGGCGGCGACGCGGGCGAGCCTGGCCAGCGGCTCGACACGACCATCTAGCACCGCCGTCCAATCACTACGCGGCGGCGAAACTCGCCAGCGCTGCGCGCCCGCTGGCAGCGGACGCGCTAGGCGTGCATTGTTGCCAAATCGACACACGCATGGGTTGCATTGCCTTGCGACGAAGCCTCCGGTTTGTTGGAGATAGGGTATATCCAACCTGCTGGGGACACCTGATGATACAATGCCGAAACACGCGACTCTGGGCGGCCATCACATCGGCGGCGCTCATGGCTCTCACCGCACCCTCGTCCGCCCAAGAGGCCACCAGTCTCGGCCTGCCCGTTGAGGCGTTCGCGGCGCTGCCGAAAACCGTAACGCCTGAGCTGTCGCCGGACGGGCGCCACATGGCCGTCAAACAAGAACACCAAGGCTCCTATCGCATCGCGATTTTTCAACGCCAAGAGGACGGAGCGTGGATGCTCGTCGGCGGCGTGGGGGAACAAGAAGGCCTGTTCTTCGACTGGATCGAATGGGCGTCGAACGAGCGCCTGCTCTTCAACTTGCGGACGGTGAGCGACACCCGCGAGTTCGGCAACCGCCAACAAGACCGCCAGCGCACAGAAACGCGCCTGCTCAGCGTTCGGCCCGACGGCTCGGATATCCGCTCTGTGATCTACACGGCGCGCAATGTCCGGCAAATCCAGATCCAAGACAACGTCGTGGACATGCTCCATGACGATCCCGACCACATCCTGCTGTCCTTCAGTCGTGCGTCCGTTCTTGAGCCCAGTGTCTTCAAAGTGAACGTCAACCGCGCCGACGCAGAAGTGGTTCAGGCCCATTTTAGCAATGTGCGCCGATGGATGACCGACACGCGCGGCACGGTTCGCGTCGCGTGGGGGGTTCGCGATGAGCGCGACGCCTTGCTCTACATGAAGACCGTCAGCGGCGAATGGAAAGAGTTCCACGACCGGGTCCAGACGGCCGGCGCGGTCTTCCGTCCCATGGGCTTCAATGACGGCGGCAACATGGTGTATGTCGCCTCAAACCACGAGGGCGGCACCGCCGGCGCCTACACATTCGACATCTCCACTGGCGAATTCGTCGAGCGGATCTGCAAACATCCCGCGCTGGACGTCTCACGCCTGATCTACAATCACGACGACACGCAGATCCAAGGCGTATCCTACGGCGAGGGCGTGTGCTGGATCGACACCAGCCAACAGGACGAACTGCGCATGCTGGGCGAGGCGCTGGGGGCCGGCGTCGCCATGCTGCACGAAACGCCCAACGGCCGGTACGCAACGATCCGCGCCAATTCAGGCGACATGTCCGACGCGTATTACATTTTTGATCGCGAAACCGCCTCCCTCGAAGCGTTTGACACCCGCTATCCGGCGCTCTACGGGCGCGATCTGGGTTCAATCCATACCGTCAGCTACGCCGCCCGTGATGGCCTGGAGATTCCCGCATTTGTGACGCTGCCGCCCAATGTGGCCTCGCTCGAAGAGGCGCGGCGACTCCCGTTCATTATCCATCCCCACGGCGGGCCGACGGCGCGCGATTTCAGCCGCTTTGATTATTGGACGGCCTATTTCGCCTCGCGCGGTTACGGTGTGTTGCAGATGAACTTCCGCGGCTCGGCCGGCTATGGCGAGGCGTTTCGCGCCGCCGGCGATCGCGAATGGGGCCAGGCAATGCAAGACGACATCACCGACGGCGCCAATTGGCTCATCGAACAAGGCTACGCCGACCCAGATCGCATCGCCATTGTCGGCGCCAGCTATGGCGGTTACGCCGCCCTCATGGGCGCGGCCAAAACGCCCGACCTCTACCAGTGCGCCGTCAGCTTTGCAGGCGTCAGCGACTTGCCCGCCCTGCTGCGCTACGCTGAGGGGTTCATCGACGGCCGTTTCTACAATCGCCATATCGGCCAGTTGTGGCGCGACTCCAGCACACTGCGAGACGTCTCCCCGACACGCCTTGCCGACGACGTCAAGGTGCCCGTCCTGCTGGTGCACGGCGAAGATGATCAGGTGGTGCCGATCGACCAAAGCCGCCGAATGGCGCGAGCTCTGCCGCGCAACCTTCACGAACTGGTCATTCTTGAGGGGGGGGACCACTACCTGAGCAACGGCGCTAACCGGCTGCAGTTTTTCCAGGAAATGGATGCGTTTTTGTCCACCTGCCTAGCCACTTAGGCCGCCGTCGGCGACCACGGGTTGACACGGCGCAGGGTGAGGTTGATCCGCCCGCCCTGCGCCCATCCCGCCTCACTGAGCAAATGCGACGTGCCCGGCTTGATCCGGCTCACGCCATGATACGCGCGCCGCGACGCACCGCCCAGCACCACCACATCACCCGACCGCAACACCAAAGACTGGGTGGGATCCTTCCGGCGCAGCCCGCCCAGCTGATACACCGCATCATCGCCGAGCGACACAGACACCACCGCAGCGTCGATCGCCGCCTCATCTTGGTCGATGTGCAGCCCGATCTTTGAACGCTCCGTGTAATAATTGACCAGGCACGCTTCGGGCGGGCCGGGATAGTCCGCCACCGCCTCCCACAGCGACAACAACGCTGCCGGCAGGTCAGGCCAGGGCGCGCCCGTAACCGGATGGTGCGCCTGATAGCGATATCCAGATTTGTCCGCGACCCATCCCAGCGGCCCCAGATTGGTCATCATCACAGACAAGGGCGCGCCCGAGCGCGGCATGCTCGGCCGATACAACGGCGCATCGTCAACGCATGCGAGCACCGCCGTCAGCAAATCAAGCTGGCCGGCCACATCAAAGTACCCGGGCAAGTGCTGGAACCCCCCCAACGCTCCGGCCAGACCATCGAAAAGACAACGCTGCATCACGCACCACAACGATCAAGACGGGTCACGCCGCCAAACGACGAACCAACCGCCGCGACCACGCAAGGAGTGACAGTGACGCCATCGGGGCCAACGACCGTGATCCATTGCGCTCCCGCCATGCTCCCATCGCCCCCGCCTACTCCAAGGTGATAGCGCGCACGATGCGCTCGCGCACGGCTTCCACCCGCGGCGCGATCTCAGCAATCTTCGGCAGATCAGCGTCGAGCACGGCTTCATCGCCGATCCGCACAAAATAGGAAATGTTCTCGAAGAATTCCGCCATACCGTCTGGGTCGCGCAACATCGCATCAAGTTTGCGGCCCCACGCCTGCTGCAACACGCCGAACGCCGCCTCAGCCGGGCCCGACTCAATCACAAGGACGACGCCCTCGGGATCGATCACCACATCGACGCCGGCTGCCGCCTCCACATCAGCGAACTCTGTTTCGATGGGAGGCAACAGCGCCACCGCATCGTCGTGGATCATCCCAAACAAAACCAGCGTTTCGACCTCGCCCGGCTCGCCCCATTGAACCACCGTGACGCCGCGGGTGAGCGGGGCGGCCCACAACACCGCTGACTCTTGATCAGTGTTCAGCTGCATGTCGATGGCGAAGGCGCCAGGCGCGGTCAACGCGCCGCCCGGCGCAATGTCAATGTCCGTACAGAAATTGACCGCCTCAGGATCATCGCTGTCGTCATCTTCGAAATATGTCAGTCCATCCTCTTCAAAACCGACCACGCAATAAAACCCATCCGAAATGGGTGGATCGGCCAGGCGGCGCTCAACGGGGATGACCGGAACGTTCGCCGTGTTGACACACCCGGCAAGGCTCGCCAGGCCGGCCAGCGCCAGCAAAGCCCATCCCGCCCGACGGCGCACGCATGTCGACTGTACAGTGTTCATAATCCGCCGATCACCTCGCGTGTTCACGGTCATGCCGGGCAGAGCGAGCGCCGAGCAACAGGCTGAGGCTACACCGTCCGGTCAACCAACCCAATCGGCAACCGGGACAAACCCTTGCGCGATTGCGCGCATCCCCCCATATCGCTGGTCAGCATAGCGCTCACGCGCCGTGCATCATGTCATCGGTAGAGGCGCCCCGCTCGGGCGCCGCGCAACAGGGGGTCGCGTCCCGGGCGCTTCGGGCTCGCCTGCGATCCGCCAAAGGGAGCGAACATCATGAGCAAAGTCATCGGCATTGACTTGGGCACCACCAACTCGTGCGTTGCTGTCA
>CAZADA010000105.1:0-9460 GCA_964483775.1 uncultured Caulobacterales bacterium | reverse complement strand
AGAACTTATAGCCGCGGCGATATTCGAACTTATCCACCGCCTTCATCAGGCCGATATTGCCTTCCTGGATCAGATCCAAGAACTGCAGGCCGCGATTGGTGTATTTCTTCGCGATCGAAATGACGAGACGCAGGTTCGCCTCCACCATTTCTTTCTTAGCGACGCGGGCTTCGCGCTCACCTTTTTGCACCGTCTGAACAATGCGGCGGAATTCATCGACCGGCAGGCCGGCGTCCTGGCTCAGCGACGCGATTTCAGTGCGCAAAGCGTCGATCTGGTCGGTTTCGCGCGTGGCGAAACGCTCCCAAGCCTTGGATTGCGCCTTGTTCGCGTCAATCCAACCCGGCGCCAGCTCTGCGCCGAGATAGTGCTTGAGAAATTCTGCGCGCGGCACGCCGTGACCGTCCGCCAAACGAAACAGCTGGCCCTCCAGCCCAATCAACTTGCGGTTGATCTCGTAGAGCTGCTCGACAAGCGATTCGATCCGGGCATTGTTCAGATGCAGCGTATGGAGGTTTTCAATGATCGACGTACGGCGCGCGCCGTACTCGTTCTTGCCCTCATCATTGAGGTCGCCGCCAGCCAGCCGCGCGGTCAGCAAAGCGTCCTGCAATTCACGGAACCGCACAAAATTGGCGGCGACAGCATCGAGCGTGTCCATCACGCCGTCGCGCAGTTCGGCTTCCATGGCGGCCATGGACAGGTTCATACCGTCATCATCGTCGAGGTTTTGATCCTCGCCGTCGCCGTCTTCCCCCTCCTGGTTGTCGCTCTCGCCCTCACCGTCTTCGTTCTTGGACGCGCCCGCGGTTTCAGCGTCGTCCTCGTCCTCGGCCGCGTCTTCATCCTCGTCGGCCTCGGCGGTCTCTTCGCCCTCCGCGCGCGCCAGCGCCCGGCTTTGCGGCGTAATCACCGAGTTTGCAGCATCAATAACGTGCTCGGGCCGACCATGAATGCCAGCATAGGTCGCCTCCAGATCGATGACGTCGCGCAGCAGCACGCGCCCTTCCTGGAGTTCATCGCGCCACACCATGATGGCTTCAAAGGTCAGCGGGCTTTCGCACAGTCCCGCGATCATCGCGTCGCGACCGGCTTCGATCCGTTTGGCGATGGCGATCTCGCCCTCACGAGACAGCAGCTCCACCGAACCCATCTCGCGCAGATACATGCGGACCGGATCGTCGGTACGATCGGAATCTTCTTTCGAATTGCCGCCCGTGACGGCTGTCTCACGGCGCACGGCCACATCAGTGGCGTCGTTGGACTCTTCAGTTTCTTCAGAATCGACGACGTTGATGCCCTTCTCGCTGAGGTCGGCCATCACGTCTTCAATTTGTTCGGAGGAAAATTCTTCGGGCGGCAGAACTTTGTTCAGCTCATCATGCGTGACATAGCCGCGCTTCTTCCACTTCTCGACGTGCTTTTTCACGCCCTGGTCAGACAGATCCAAGAGCGGCGCATCCTGTTGATCTTGCGAGCTTTCCTTGGTTTCCGCTGTCGCCATGCTCAATGTCCGTTCCACAAGAGTGAGTCAAATCAGCGCAACGCCGAACCTGCGGCATTGCGCATTTTGGTTAAGATAATCCTGTCAGCCCCGTTTCGCGGACTTCCTGTTGACGCGTGCGCAGCACGCTGAGGGCGCGTAAGGCCCTCGTCATCTCCTCACGATCGCCGCTGTTGCGAGCGGCCATGATGCGTGCGAGCAAATCGGCGCGCTCGGCCTGTTGAGCTTGATCCTGCTGCACGCCACGAGCCACGGTGAGCCAATGGGTGGCCGCCTCATCCACGCTCGCATCCTCACGAAACACCGGCGCGTGCTTGCTGGCTTGCTCTTCAATCAACGGCCCTGCCACACCACTTAGCCCCATCGTAGCGAGGTGGTCCGAAAGCGCCGAGGTGTCAAGAGGCGCTTGCGCATCTTCATAGGCGAGCAACGCCTCCCGCAAGGCCGTCTGCCCCTCATCGGCAAGGTCCAGCTGCGTCAGCGCCTCAACACAGGCGGGCAAGATCTCCGGTTTGACCAACAGCGCCCGAAGCAGCCGCTTGGCCTCCCGGTCCCGCGCGCGCTCGGCATGATGGGTCGCCTGCGCCTTGGATTCAGCCGTCGGCCCTGGCGCGTTACCACGTCGATCACCGCGCCGGCGGGCGTTTTGCGCCGGCGCTCGCCGGCCGTCATCGGCGCGGCGACGAAACGTGTCGTAGAATTTGTTGAACAACGCCGTCTGATAATCTTTCTTCAGGCTCTCATTGGGGATGACGGCGCACACCTCAAAGATGCGTTGGCGCAGCCGGGCCTTGCGCTCGGGCGTATCAAAGGGCCCCTCAGCGAACACCATGTCCCAAACCATATCGTTGAGAGATTTGGCGTTAGCGATGCACTGGGTGAAGGCGTCGCGTCCGTGTTGACGCACCAGATCGTCAGGATCTTGGCCGGCGGGCAACAGCGCAAACCGCACCGAACGTCCCGGCTTGATCAAACCCAGCGCGCGCTCGACCACCCGATGCGCCGCGCGCAATCCGGCCGCATCCCCGTCAAAGCACATCACCGGCTCGGGCCCGGCGCGCCACAGCAGCTCCAGTTGGGATTCGGTCACAGCGGTGCCGAGCGGCGCCACCGCCGAGGCGATTCCCACGCCCGCAAGCGCAATGACGTCCATATACCCTTCAACGACGACCAACCCGCCAGGCTCGCGCCCATGGCGTTCGCCCTTCGCCGCCGCAGCGGCCGCGCGCTCGGCCGCCGCCAGTCCCGCACGAGCCTCGCGATACCGATAGAGGGTCTCACCCTTGTGAAACAGCGTCGTTTCCGGTGAATTGAGGTACTTTGCCGGCGCGCCCTTGGCGAGCGCGCGCCCCCCAAACGCGATGATGCGCCCTTGGATATCAGCAATGGGAAACATGATCCGATCGCGAAATCGGTCATAGGCGTCGCCCTGATCGGGCGTGATGACAAGGCCGCATGCGTCAAGGTCGCTCAAAGCCAGACCCGCCCGCGTCAGATGCGTCAACAAGCCTCGGCGATCACCCGGAGCAAAACCAAGCCCAAATTCGGCCTGCACATCGCGACTGACGCCGCGTTGCTCAAGGTAGCGGCGCGCGTCCGCCCCGCGCGAACCTTCGAGCGCCGTGCGGAACCATTCGGCGGCTAGCGCCATGACATCGCTGAGCTCATGGGCGCGCACACGCGCCTGAGCGGCCTTAGGGTCCTCTTCGGGCAGCGCCACCCCGGCCTCACCCGCCAACCGCTCAACGGCCTCGCGAAAGCTCAGCCCTTCAGTTTCCATGAGCCAGGAAAAAATGTCCCCATGGCGACCTGATGAGAAGCAATGGTAGAATTGCTTTTCGTCATTGACGAAGAATGAGGGTGTCTTTTCCGCATTGAAGGGAGACAGCGCTGCGAATTCGCGCCCCTGACGTTTGAGCGCAACGGTGCGGCCAATCAGCTGGGATACCGAGATGCGCGCTCGGATATCATCCAAAATGCGCGGGTCGAACCGCATCACTTGCCCCGCTGCCAACACAAACCACGCCGGCTATCACGCCTGTCTCGACTCGCCAGACGCCGTCCACATCTTTTTAGAAACCAGGACGATCAGTGCGCCAAAAGCGCTTGCACCACAGCCTTGGCCTGCATGGGGTCCAGTCGAGAGCCAGCCCGGCACTTCATCTCGCCGACCGCCCGCCCGACGTCCTTCAGACCGCTGGCGCCAAGATCACGGATCACCGTGTTGGCCAGCTCACGCAGCGTCGCCTCATCCATGGGACGGGGCAACAAGCCGCGAAGCACCTCAGCTTCATCGCGTTCTTGTTCGGCCAAATCCGGCCGCCCGCTCTCTTCATAGTCTTTGGCCTGGGCTTCGCACTGCTCGATCATCTGTTTCAAGATGTCGACAATGAGGGCGTCTTCACAGCCGCGCTCACCGTTGGCGCTGGTCTCAGACCGGTCGCGATCACGGATAGCGCATTGGGCAAGGCGTAGCGCCGCCGTGCCCACCGCATCGCCTTCATCCTGCGCTGCCGCCAACGCAGCGTCGATATCAACCCGCAATCCCATGTTTGTTATAGTCCTAGCATCGTTTAACAGGTGACTGCGCGCGACCGCGCAAATGCATTCAGCCTGTATCCAAAGCTCCCACCCCTCGCGGCGCGCAGTGTCGTTCCCGCTGCGCACCCTCAGGTTTATATGGATGTTCGTCCAACAAATCAAGATTGGGGCCAAACATCCGCCTTGGGATGATCGATAGATCTGAAACAACGGTTAACACAACTGAATGGCGTTCAAGGCAAGCCGTCATCTCCATTCACTCTCGTCAGTATCGCGTCTTGGTCATCGCAAGCCAATCACCGAGCGCCAGCTTCAAGGCCTCTTAACGCAGGCCGGGTAGCGTCCCGGTGAGCGTTCCCATCCATGATCGAGACCGCACGTATGCAACGCACGCACCTCTCCGTTCCCGGACTTGTTGTCCTTTGCGCGACCCTCGGCGCCTGCGCAGGCGGTGGGGGAGCGCCCGCCACGCCGTCCAGCATCGCTGTCGCGCCGACCTTCACCTCCCTTGAGCCCATTGCCGCGGCTCCGGCCCAAAATTTCGAAACCGCTGAGTATCACGCCTCCAGTCTCAGCCAAATCGGCGCCTCTCAGGCCTACGCCGCCGGCGCATCGGGCGCAGGGACGCTCGTGGCGGTCATCGACAGCGGTGTCGACGCTGCCCACCCCGACCTCATCGATCGCATCCATCCCGGCTCGAGGGACCTCAATGCGTCGCGTAACACGCTGACCGATCCCGATGGCCATGGTCACTTCATCGCCGGCGTGATCGCCGCCGCTCGCAATGATGTGGGAACACAAGGCGTTGCTTTCAACGCGCAAATCCTCGCCGTGCGCGCCGACCGTGGCGACAGTTGCGCCGCCAGCTGCCTCTATGCCGCCAGAGATGTCGCCGCTGGCATCGACCACGCCGTCGCCAACGCCGCCGATGTGATCAATCTGTCGCTCAGCAATGGTGATGACGGCTCGTTCGAAATTGACGCCGCCTTGGCCCGCGCCGCCAGCGCTGACGTCGCCTTTGTGCTGGCCGCGGGCAACGCGGGCGCCAGCGAGCCCGACGCCATCGCACGCTTTGCCGGAACGACGGCGGCCCAAGGGCTCGGCATCATCGCCGGCGCCGCTGGCCCCGACAACGAAATCGCCAGCTTCTCCAACCGCGCCGGCGATTACGCCAACGTCTACGTCCTCGCCCCGGGGGTCAATGTCACCTCAACCCAACTGACGAGCGCCTGCGACACCGCGACGTGCACAACCAGCGGCTCGGGGACGTCATACGCCACGCCTTACATTTCCGGCGCGCTCGCCTTGTTGATTGAGGCCTTTCCGAACATCTCCACCGCTGACGCCGTCGACATCCTGCTCGAAAGCGCCACCGATTTGGGCGCGCCCGGCCCCGACCCGATCTATGGCCGCGGTCTGTTGAACCTCGACGCCGCCTTCTCGCCCCTGGGCGCGACCTCACTGGCGGTGCGTCCCGCAACCCAAGCTCCAGCCGGCGAAACCTCACCGCCCCCGTCCGCCACGCCTCTCAACACCCAAGCGCTCTTCGCTTCAGCACAAGGCCCGTTTGGCGATTGGATCTTCGCCTCCAACCTGTTTGACGGCGCCCTGATCCGCGATCGTTACAATCGCGGCTTCACGCTCAACGCGCCCCAACCGAGCGCAACGGCGCACGCCGCCATGGCCGATTTCAGCACAGCGGCCACGGCCAATCGCCAACCCGTGCGTCGCCAAACCACAGCCTTCGGCGCCGTGGCGTGGCGCGAGGCTGAACAGCCTCTGGCGCTCTACGATCACATCAGCGCGGACACGACGCCCGATGTTGAGGTCAGTTTCACCCATCGCAGCCTGACCGTCACGGCGACCCGTGGACTAACCGCAACGGGCGACCTGTCTCCCAGCGGCGGCTTCGCCCCGCTCTCAGCCCGCGCACAGGCGGGCGTCACAGCGAACATCCACAGCGAAACCGCCACGAGCCTGGCTTACACCCACGGCGCGTGGCGGGCGCAGGTCCGTCAGGCTGCTGGAGATGTCGGCGCGGTGCGCGCGCTCGGCCTATCCTATCACTGGCGCGCGCATGTCATGGCGCTTGAAACGGGCCTTGCCCAAGAGGACGAGGCCATTTGGGGCGGCGCCCTTGGGGCCCGTTTTGGCGATACCGACCAAGCCCAATCGCAATTCACATCCCTGGCGTGGGGCGGCGCGCTTCCTGGCGCCTGGCGCGGCGCAGCGCGCGTGGAATGGGCCATCGCCGAGGTGTCGGCCGGCCCCAACCTCGCCGTGACCCAGGCGCCCGCGGCCTCCAGCTGGAGCCTGTCAGCCCAGCGCCCCGTTGGCCCCTTGGTTTGGGGGCTCAGCCTGTCCCAGCCCCTGCGTGCGGAAAGCGGCGCTGTGCGCGTCGACGTCGCGGTCGACACGACCACGAACGGCGTGGGCACTGTGTTTGAAACGCGCACGGCAGCCCTCACCCCGTCGGGTCGCGAAGTGCAGCTTGAAAGCGCGTGGAGCACGACCTTGCGCGCCGACTCCATCCGGTCGCTCAGCGCCACGCTGGCCGCACGCTTGGCGGTCCAGCCGGGCCACATGGCCGCCGCGCCGCCATCCGGCGCGCTGTGGTTTGGCCTGCGCTCGCAGTTTTAGAACCCCGAAAGCCGTTTTAGAACCCCGAAACTGTGGCTTTGGCGTTCACGACAGCTTGAAGTGGCGTCACGAGCACCTTAGTGTTTTGTGCCGCGTTTGCAGGGCCCTCCTCGTCAACGCTTAGACAATCGGGAAAATTGCGCGCATGGATAAAGTTCCCATGACCGTGGAAGGGCATCGCGCCCTTGATGACGAATTGAAACGACTGAAGACCGTGGAACGCCCGGCCGTGATCCAATCGATCGAAGAAGCCCGGGCTCATGGCGACTTGTCGGAAAACGCTGAATACCACGCAGCGAAGGAGCGTCAGGCTTTCATCGAGGGTCGCGTTCTGGAGATCGAGGACAAGCTCAGTCGCGCCCAAGTGATTGACGTCTCCCGCTTATCGGGAAGCTCGGTAAAATTTGGCGCGACCGTCAAGGTATTTGACGAAGACACCGAAGAAGAGTCCGCCTACAAGATTGTTGGAGAAGATGAGGCCGACGTCAAAACGGGCAAGGTGTCCGTCACCTCGCCCATCGCGCGCGCCTTGATCGGCAAGGAAATCGGCGACGTGGTCGAGGTTGTGGCGCCCGGCGGCGCCAAATCCTACGAGATCCTCGGCGTCGACTGGCTGTAGCCAGGCCAGGAAGGCGACCTCAGGAAAGGGCGGCTCGTCGTGATCACAACGCCGCCCACCACGGCCCCCAGCGTAACGACCGAGCCGGCCAACCGTGCGCCAACACTCTGGGTCGTGTCCGACGGACGCCGCGGGATTGAAAACCAAGCGCTGGGCCTTGCCGAAGCCATCGCCCGGCGCACCCCCATGACCATCGCGCCCATCCACCTTGACCGCCCCACCCCATGGCGCAGCGTCGCGGCTCGGTTAGGCGTTCACCACGGTGGACAATCAGCGGACGACCACAATGTGCGCCTGTGGATTGGCTGCGGGCGTGCAGCGATGCTCGCAGCGGCAAGCCACCAGCGGCGCCTGCCCAACGCCGTCTTTGTCTACGTGCAAGATCCCAAAAGGGCGCACACGACGTTCGATCTCATCATCGCGCCCGACCATGATGAGCTGAAGCGCCCCAACGCCGTTTCAATCCTCGGCTCACCCAACCGGATCACCGGGGAGACGCTCACCCGCGCCCAAACCGACTTTGCAGCGCGCATCGCACGCCTGCCCACCCCTCGCGCGGCGGCGCTCATCGGTGGAGCGTCCAAACGCCATCGCTTCACGCCCGACCTCGCCGCAACGCTGATCACAGACCTGACCCGTCTGAGCGGCCAAGCCGGACTGATGATCTCAACCTCCCGGCGCACCCCTCCCGACATCACCCAAGCGTTGAAACACGCCTTCGCCCAGGCCGACAATGTGTGGTTGTGGACCGGCGCTGAAGACGACGGACCCAATCCCTATTTCGCCTTCCTCGCCGCCGCCGATGTCGCGCTTGTCACGCAGGACTCAACCAACATGCTGACCGAAGCGGCAAGCGCTGGCGTACCGGTTTTGATGCTGCCCATGGCGGGCGCACACGGTAAGTTCGCCAAGCTGTACAGCGCGTTGGTCGAAGGAGAGTTCGCCCGCCCGTTCACCGGAACGCTCGACATCTGGCAAAGCCCCACTTTGCGAGAAACCGAACGCGCAGCGGACGCCGTCATGGCGCTGCTGTCGGCCGATTAAGCACGCCGTCTCGCGCGCCGACCACACCATTGTGACTTGCTCGTCAGCGCCGTGTGGTGACACCCCCGTGGCGCAATACGAGGCCTTGCCATGCACAAACTGTTGATCTTGGTGTCCATCCTCATCACCGGCCTGTCGGCCTGCGCCCAGGACCGGCCGGACGACCAATCGTCCGCCCCAACGCCACAAATTGTGGCCAGCCCCGAGCCCCATGTGTGGATCGCAGGCCAGCCCAGCCCCGCCGATTTGGACCAATGGGCCGCCGCGGGCGTCACCCATGTCGTCGTCTCCCGCACCCAAGCGGAGATCGACGCTCTTCCCTTCGACTACGAACGTGCGCTCACCGAGCGCGGCATCGCCTTCACCCATTTGCCCATGGGTCGCAGCGCAGGCTTTCCAGCCGACACCGCATCGCGCCTTCACCCCCTGCTGGCCGAGCCCAACGGCATTGTCGTGCTGGCCTGCCGCACCGGCAACCGCTCGTCTCACGCTTACGCCGCCTACGCCACCAACGCGCGCCAAGCGAGCCTGGCGAGTTTGGAATCCCTCCTCAACCGCCCATTGTCGCGATCCAATGTCCAGCGCTTGGGCGGCTCGCCCTAAGCGATCGGCCTCGCAGAATCTCGCGCGCCTTCACGACACAGCGACGACCCCTTCGCCAAGTCAGGAAACTTGCTACATGCTCTGGAACCGACTGATCCGTTCACTCACCTCAGGCCCGAAAGGGGGACCCGCCATGACCGAGACCCGCCATCACAAACTGGCTATCATTGGCTCGGGCGCTGCTGGCTATACGGCCGCGATCTACGCCGCCCGCGCCATGCTCCAGCCCGTGGTTTTCGCCGGTCTCCAGCCTGGCGGCCAGCTGACCATCACAACCGAGGTCGAGAACTACCCGGGCTTCGCCGACGTCATCCAGGGCCCCTGGCTCATGGAGCAAATGCAAGGCCAGGCTGAAAACGTCGGCACCGAGATCATCCACGACATCATCGCCAAGGTGGAACTGGATCAGCGCCCCTTCCGCCTGACCCGCGACAATGGTGAGATCCACACCGCCGACTCGGTGATCATCGCCACCGGCGCCCAGGCCAAATGGCTCGGCTTGCCATCGG
>CAZADA010000104.1:0-9477 GCA_964483775.1 uncultured Caulobacterales bacterium | reverse complement strand
CAGGATCAAACTCTCAAGTTGAGTCATCCGACTGCGCTCGGCCGAAGCCAAGCATACTGACATATTCAGGTCGACGGAGAATCACTTCATGATCGAAATCACGCAGTGATTATAAATAGGAGTCGTTGAGAAACGTCAGTTGACGGACAAGAGTGGCGCGCCGTAGCACGCCCGCTAGATCGCCGCCGCCTGCGTTTCCCTTTCTCAAACCAACAATGTCAAACAGCCGAAACAGCTCGTTTCCCGAGCCATTTCCCGACGAACCAGGTGTCTGCCTCGTCGGTGAGGCGCGTGATATAAGGACGCGCGGAACGTGAGTCAAACGACTTTTTCCCTACCCAGTCAGAATTTCCACAGTGGATGCTGAGTTATCCCCAACCCCTGAAAACTCCGCCAATTCGCCACCTGGAACGCACGGTTGGACCCGCGTGTTAAGCCTTCAGTAGCTGGCAAGGCTTAATAGAATATAAATTCGAAAGTCGGATTGCAAGAAAAAAATCAAGCCTCCGTTTCTGGGGGATTAAAGGCATTGTGTGCCCGAGGATGCGTCCAGGTTAATCAGCATGTTAAAGGAGCGGCATGTCTGATTCGTCTGTCGCCGTTGGGCCTGACACCGCGCCCGTTCTTCGTAAACCTAAAATAGCCGTCGCACTCGGAGGCGGCGTGGCGCGCGGTTGGGCGCATATCGGCGTACTGCAAAAACTTATCGAAGCCGGCATCGAACCCGACATTGTCGCGGGATCCTCGATTGGCGCGCTGGTGGGCGGGGCGTATCTGGCCGGCAAGCTCGATGCGCTGCAAGACTGGGCGCAGAGCCTCAATCGGCGACGGTTGATCGGATATCTGGATATTCGCCTGAGGGGCGGCGGGCTGTTGGCCGGTGAGCGCTTGGCCAAGAAAATGACCGAGCATATGGGTGAGGTTCGGATCGAAACCTTGCCCAAACCGTTTGTGGCCGTGGCTGCGGAACTGGCCACAGGCCATGAAATTTGGCTGCGCGAGGGGCCGATTGTGCCCGCGCTGCGTGCGTCTTACGCCCTGCCTGGGGCTTTTGCGCCCATCAAGATCGACGGACGATGGTTGATTGACGGCGCGCTGGTGAACCCCATTCCTGTGTCGGTGTGTCGCGCGCTGGGCGCGCGGCTGGTGATCGCTGTCGGCTTGAACGGCGATTCGTATGGGTCGCTGTTGGCCGGTCCGCCGCCCGACCTGGATGATGACGACACAGCGAACGGTGTGTCCACAGCGCTGACGCTGAACAAGGTGCGCGCGGATCGGCTGGTGATGAACCAGTTGTTTGGCGAGGGGAAAAGCAATCCCGGTCTGGGTACGGTGATGCTCAGCGCGCTCAATCTCATCATGGATCGGTTGGGACGATCACGCATGGCTGGCGACCCGCCGGACGTGTATGTGATCCCGAAGATTGGTCACATCGGCATGATGGATTTCACCAAGGCCGGGGAGCTGATCGAGTGCGGCCGACGGGCGATGGAGACCGAGCTGCCGGTGCTGAGACACGCCATGCAGGTGCTTGGCGCCCACGCCGTTGCGCGCGACGAGGCGCGTTAGCGCCACCCTGTTGGGCGCGTGGGTCGCTGTCCTGAGGCCGTCCAGCGCTCGAGGATGGGAAAAAACAGCGCGCCCGCAGCGATGCCGCCCAAATGGCTCAGCCAAGCAATGCCCCCCAGCATGGAGCCAAAGATTGTTGGGGCGACCAGCAACAGCACCAAGGGCGTCACGTTGAGCAACACCCATGGAGAAATCGCCGTCAGATATTCCTCAGAATTCAAAGAAGGCAGCGGTGCATGGGGCGGCCGACGCCAGACATACATGGCCGCCGCCAACATGCCAGACACGCCGGTTGACGCCCCTACCAAATGCGGCGCGTTCAGCGGATCGCCCTGGAGGGCGTAGAGGGCGACGTGGGCCAGGGATCCCACAATGGCGGTGAGAAAAAACAGGATCACGAACGCCGCCACGCCGCGCGGCGTCGAACCCAGTCGCCGCGCCACGGGCGCCCCTAGCGCCAACAACATCCCCATATTGCCGAGCAAGTGGAACCAGCCCGCGTGGTGGAAGACGTGCAACACATAGCCCAATGCGCCGCCAAACGGGCGCATCCAGCGTTCTGAGATGAACAGGCCGGAGCTGGTGGGAAAGGCGATCACGCCGCCGGGATAGGCCACCGTGATGGCCGATAATGTGTGGGACAGCACGCCCACATTCAGCATGATCAGAACGCTTACGGCGCTGATGGCCCCGATCAGCATGACCACCACATCGGGCACGTTGACGAGGATCGGTTGGCGGTGTGGAGTCAAGGCGGGCGTCCTTGCGGTTGGGCCGGCTTACGCCCCTGTTGACGGCGCCTCGACCAGGGGGCTGAATTCTGCGGCAAAGCGGCGCCAATTGTCGACATAGTGCGCTGCGGAGGCCCTTAACACCTCGGCCATGTCAGGCCCCAAGGTCTTGGCGACTTTGCCTGGCGCACCCAAAACCATGGAATTGTCCGGGATGTCTTTGTCTTCGGTGACCAGCGCGTGCGCGCCAATCAAACAGTTGCGGCCGATCTTGGCGCGATTGAGCACCGTGGCGCCAATGCCGATGAGCGAGTTATCGCCAATCACACAGCCGTGCAGCATGGCCTGGTGACCGACAGTGACATCCTCCCCGATGGTGAGGGGGCACCCTGGATCGGTGTGCAACACAGCGGCTTCTTGGATGTTGGAGCGCGCCCCGACGGTGATGGGCTCGTTGTCGCCACGCAACACCGCGTTGAACCACACACTTGCTTCATCGCCGAGGATGACCTTGCCGACGACGACCGCGTTGGGGGCGACCCAAAACCGATCGGGCGGCGGGGTTTGCGGACGATGCTCGCCCAGAGCGTAAAGACCCATGCCCAGCTCCTTTACGGGATGGGCTGCACGCTAAACCCAGCTGGGCGGCGTTGGGAAGGCCAATCGCTGAGCTGGTTCAGACTTTCTCAACGGCGCTTAACTTTCGTTAACCATTTCACCGCACCAGGGTGCCAGTTCCAGCGAATCGCTGGGACGCGCCCGATCTGGCGCTCCTTGCGCCGATCGGTTGGCTCGGAGGGTGGTGGTGGGAGCACGTGCTCGACCCGATACTCGGTCCCAGGCCCGGCTGTGCGCCCTGCGGTCACAGCCTTCGATGGGACGGCCCCGCACACCGGATTTCTCGCTTCAATTGTGCGGTCGTCAAGCTCACAGCAACCCTTGCGGGTCATGGTCGCGACCGCCGACACGACCCTCCAGCCCAGGACGCCAATCACGCGCCCTTCCCCAGTCCCATACGCCGCGGATTTCCCTTTCGGACCGCGGCTTTTTTTATGGAGTACGCACATGTCCAAACGTTCCGCCCGCCGTCGCGCCCTGCAGCAGGCAGAATTGCATGGCGCTGGGGTTTCGCTGAGCCATGGCACCGTCACAAAGCTGTACCCGGTTGAAGGTGGACGGCGGCCAGAACCACAGCGTGCGACCAAATACGTCAAGAACATCACGCCCAAGAGCGCTGGCCAAAAACGGTTGATGACAGCTTTGGACAGCAACAATCTGGTGGTGGCGTTAGGCCCGGCCGGCACAGGCAAGACTTATCTGGCGATCGCCAAAGCGGTCGAGGCGCTGGACGCTGGTCGCGTGGAGAAGATCATCCTGTCGCGCCCCGCCATTGAGGCGGGCGAGTCCATCGGTTTCTTGCCGGGGGCCATGGAAGACAAGCTTGCACCCTATCTGCGCCCGCTGACCGATGCTTTGCATGACCGCATGTCGGGGAAAAAAGCCAAGGCGCTGATGGCGGAAGGCGTGATCGAAATCGCACCTGTCGCGTATATGCGCGGGCGCACGTTCAACAATGCCTTTGTCGTCCTCGACGAGGCGCAAAACTGCACCTTTGCACAACTGAAAATGGTGCTGACGCGCTTGGGTTGGGGCTCAACAATGGTGCTCGCCGGGGACCCGAACCAATCGGACCTGCCGATTGACCAATCTGGGCTTAAGGATGTCGCTGAACGGCTGAAACGCGCGCCTTCGGCCAAACTGGTGCGCATGGACAAGCGCGATATTGTGCGCCACCCCATCGTGGCTGAGGTGCTGGCGGCGCTGTAACGGCCCCCCTACGCTGCTTCTATGCGCTCACGGTAGGTGATGAGGTCATCCACCGTGAGCGGCGCGATGCGCTTGAGGCCCCGCGCGCGACGTCCGTGCTGGCGCGCCCTGGCTTGTTGAAACCCCGCCAACAGGGCGTAGCCGAACAAGGCCGCCAAGCCGCCGACCACACCCACGCCGACCACGATGGCGAGGATGTTGCCTTCTTGAAGCCCGCCGCTCACGGCCGCTGCGGCCAGTAAGGTGAAGGCGACAAAAGGGACGCCCAAAATCCCACACCCCATGGGCTGGCCTTTGAAATGGTCATCCACGTGCAGTCGATCCCAATCGAACAGAAAGCCAAGCTCCTCCAGCTCGATGAAGGTCACCGGCACGCGGTCTCGATCGATCTTGAGATCTTCGCGCAGTCGCGTGCGTCCGTTCACGTCCACGCCTCGGCGGCCGACGAGCTGATCCAGCGTTGTGATCAGCGCCGCGCGCCATGCGTCATCCGGCAAGCCCATGATCTCATGGCGATCGGGCCAGAGCCTTTGATCACTCAAACAGCTGTTCCTCCAACCAAGCCGCGGCCTCACTGACCGAGGCCCGCTCCAGATCCACCATCGCGTTGGCCCGGCGCATCAGGTCGGGGGTGATCTGGTTGACCAACGGTCGTAGCGCCCTGGCGAGCGCGGGATCACGCGCCGCGCTCGGCCCCAGCAACATCACTGCATCGTACGGTGGGAGGGCCTGTCGTGGATCATCGAGAATGACGAGATCAAACGCGTCGATCCGTCCATCGGAGGTGTAGGCGGTAATGACGTCAACTTGGCCGTTGCGCACGGCGTCATACAAAAACGTTGAGTCCATCGAGCGAGTGGCCATGTCTTGTAAGACGTACGCATCGCGGGTGCGCGGCCATTCGGGCCGGCCAAAAAACTCATAGTCCGAGGCGAAGGTGAGCTCGGCGGCGCGGTCGGTCAGGTCGGTGATGGCGCGTGCGCCCAACGCATCGGCCCCTTGCCGCGTCATGGCGAACGCCCAGGCGTTCTCAAACCCCAGCTCACCAAGCGTGAGCACGCCAAGGTCGAGCCAGAGGCGCGCGGATGTTTCAGCGGAGACCACGGCCCTGGGTGCAGGGTCGTCGCGGCGCAGGACGTTCGCCCAGATTGTGCCGGTGTAGTCGACGAACACATCAATGTCGTCGCTGGTGAGCGCATCAAAGCCAATGGTCGAGCCCAGGCTTTCAATCAGTTCGACCTCACCGCCGGCGGCCTCGATGCGTGCCTTGATCAGGCGTGCGAGGATGAACTGCTCTGTGAAAGTCTTGGCGCCCACGCGCACCGTGCGTCCGGCGAGCGGGATGTCCGATTCCTCAGCGACGGCAAACGTTTGCGTTTGATCGCGGTTGGTCAACGCCGTGAGGCCAAACGGCGCCACAATCACAGCGGCCAAGACGGCGAACGCTGCGCCCGCCGCCAATCCGGCGCGACGTTCGCGGGTGGCGGCGAACCGCTCGAGCAGCCGCAACGCCTGGTCAAGGACAATGGCCAGCGTCGCAGCGGCGAAGCATCCGACCAAAACCGACGTCCAATTGCGGGTCTGCAGCCCTGAGAAAATCAACTCACCCAGACTGGTGGCGCCGACCGGGGTGGCAAGTGTGGCGGTGCCGACGACCAACACGGCGGCGGTGCGTACGCCGGCGACAATCACCGGCAGCGCCAGCGGCAGCTCCACCTTGATCAGGCGCTGGGCGGGCGTCATGCCGACGGCCAGCGCGGCTTCGCGCACGGTGGGATCAACACCGGCCAGGCCCACGACTGTGTTTCGCAGCACGGGCAGCATGGAGTACAGCATGAGCGCGGCGAACGCGGGTGCAAAACCGATCTGGCCCCCAAAGACGGGGACCATCAGCGCGAGCAGCGCGATCGAGGGTATGGTCTGGACGATTGAGGCTGTGCTGGTGGCCACGCTGCGCGCGGCGGCGTTGCGGGCGGCCCACACGCCGGCGGGAAAGCTGATCGCCATGCCCACGCCCAAAGCGGCAAGCGCCAACAGCATGTGACCGGCGAGCAATTCAGGCAATCGCGCTAGGGCCTCGCTGAGTGCTGTGCTCATTGCGGCGCCCCCTCCCCCAAGGCCGCCGCGATGGCGCGGGCCTGGCGACGCGGGGTTTCCACCAGCGCCCGGACATAGGCGTCTGCAGGCTCACGCGCCAATTGGGTCGGCGGCCCATCTTGCACCACCCGGCCATCGCGCAAGACAATCACCTGGCCGGCGAGCGTCAGCGCTTCGGCCATGTCGTGAGTCACCATGACGGCCGTGAGCCCCAGGTCGCGATGGATGGCGGCAAAGTCATGTTGCACGGCTTCGCGCGTTTCCGGATCGAGGGCCGCGAAGGGCTCATCGAGCAAAATCAATCGCGGCTCGGCCGCAATGGCGCGGGCGAACGCGATGCGCTGGCGTTGGCCTCCCGACAGTTCCGCCGGCGTGCGTTCGGCGAACGCGCTGGGCTCCAGGCGCACCAGATCCAGCAACGCCCTCACACGCTCTGCGATGCGCGACGCGCTCCATCCCAACAATCGCGGGGTGACCGCAATGTTTTGTGCGATGGTGTAGTGGGGAAACAGCCCGCCTCCCTGGGGCATGAAGCCAATCTGGCGGCGCAGATGGTGGGCTGGCCCTTCGGTCACGGCCCGCTCGTCCATGGTGATCGATCCAGCATCGGGCTCGATCAAGCGGTTGATGAGACGAAGGGTGGTGGTTTTGCCCGAACCTGATGCGCCGATCAGCGCTGCGAATCCGCCTGCTGGAATGGAAAAGCTCACGCGGTCCACCGCTTGGACGCCGGCAAACGCTTTGGACACTGTGGTCACATGCAACATGGGCGGCACGCTAGTGGATCCGTGATGAAAATGGAAACGTGGCCGCGTTGTTTCCATCGGGGCGAACTGACGCGGGCCGGCGTGCGTATCAAGGGGGCGCGTTCGTCACTCCTTTGGCCCTTCTTGGAGGCACCCCATGCTCAAATCCGTTTTTCACCCGCCTGTGCTGTACGGATTGGCCGGCGTGGCCGCCATCGGCCTTGTCGGCGTGCTTACGCTTGGCGTTCTTCCGCACGCCAAGGCGAACGAAGAACCCGAGTATACGGTTGTGTTGCAAGACGGGGCGTTCGAAGTGCGTCGCTACGAACCGATGATTGTCGCAGAAATCACGGTCGAGGGTAGTGAAGGCCGGGCGACCAGCGCCGCTTTCAATCCGCTGTTTGGCTACATTTCCGGGCGCAACAGCACACAAGGCAGCATCGACATGACCGCGCCCGTCACCCAAGCGCCTCGCCAAGGGACGTCCATCGACATGACCGCGCCGGTGACACAGGCCCCAGCGGACGGCGAGGCGTGGACGGTCGCATTCGTCATGCCGCGCTCATGGACGATGGAGACACTGCCCGTCCCTTATGATCGGCGGGTGACGCTGCGTGAGATCCCTGAACGCACGGTGGCGGCGCTGCGCTATTCGGGTCGCTCACGCCCCGCCATGCAGGCCAGGAAACGCGAGGAGCTGGCCGGTTGGCTCGCCGCCAACGGGTTGGTCGCGGTCAGCGAGCCGGAAGTGGCGTTTTACAACGCGCCCAGTATGCCTGGGCCGTTTCGGCGCAACGAGATCTTGGTGGCGATTGATCCCTCCAGCCTTGCTGCGAACTAGCCGGCAACGCGGCGTTGCCCCCGCTTGGCCTTCAATGACGGGCGGGGATGAACCTACTCCAGATCGTCGGATAGCACTTGGATTTCGACGGTATACTCGGTCAAACCGCCGCGCGCTTGCTCCCGATACAAAAGCCCCATGAATTCAGGGCCCACGTACAGCTCGACGCTGTCTTCGATCTGCGTGCGGCCCAACGACTTGCGTTCGCGCAACGAGATCGCTGGATTGAGCAATTCGCGTAAGCGGTCCTCGGCGGCGTTCAGCGAGTTTTCGGTTTTGAAGCTGAACCCGACCGAATACGAGACATCATCGGGATCTTCGTCGTCCCGACGCACCCAGCCTTTGGGGGCGCCGTCGATCCACAACTCGGCCTCGGCCTGATCGTCTGGATCAGCGTCATTGCCTGGTTTGCCGCCCTTGAGCTCTGCACTCGGGTTCAGCCGGATCTTCAAAAACTCCGACAAGCGTTCGCGCTCTTCACCATTCATCGCACTCTCCATGGGCGACGGAACTCGCCAGCTCCGTCTTGGCGGCGATTAGGCCTACGCTTCTTTGAGCGTTTGGTCCATGTGACGGGCGGGCTGGGCGCACGGACCGCCCACAGGCTTAGCCGGTACGCCGGCGACGGTGCACTGGGCGGGCACTGATTTGAGCACGACCGACCCGGCGGCGATCTTCGCTTCATCACCCACAGTGATGTTGCCCAACACCTTGGCGCCTGCGCCAATGAGGACGCCGCGGCCAATTTTGGGGTGGCGGTCTTCATCGGCGACGCCAGTGCCGCCGAGCGTCACCTCGTGGAGCAACGAGCAGTCATCCCCAACGCTTGCGGTCTCGCCAATGGTCACCGCTGTGGCGTGATCGATCATCACGCCGCGACCGATGTTGGCGGCCGGGTGGATGTCCACGCCGAAACGCTCGCTGACAACGCTCTGGACGTGGTAGGCGGCCATGCGCCGTTCGCCGCGCCACAAGCAATGCGCCACGCGATAGCCTTGCAAGGCGTGAAAACCCTTAAAAAACAAGAGCGCTTGCAGGAACGATCGGCACGCCGGGTCACGCTCGTGCACCGCGACCAAGTCGGCTTCGGCGGCCGCAACAATGGAGCGATCGCCCACAAGCGCCTCGGCGATCAACGCCTGGCCAATGCCGGGGACGCCGCCGCGCGACCCGAGCTTTTGCACCAACACCGTCTCGAGTGCGTCAGCGAAATCGGCGCGGGCCAACACGCTGGCCCGCACAAGATCGGCAAGGCTGGGCTCGTCGGCGATCGTGCGGGCAGCTTCGCTGCGCAATGCGGCCCAGGTCGGCGAGAAGCCGTCTTTCGCCGCGGGATTAACTTGGACCTGCGCCTCATTCATGGGCGGCCCCCTTTTTTCGTGCTCGCGCAGTCTAGCGCCTGGTCGCTCCTTAGGTGGCGATCACGGAGGCGCAAAACTACCGCTCAACTGTGGTTATGGGCGTCGCGGGCGGCGCACGCAATCGGCGCCAGCCTGCCCGGCGTTCCCCATCGGATCGACGACCACCCACCGGCCAGGCCGGTTAGGCGGGCGCCGCGGCGGCGTCGCCGGCCTCGGAAGCCTGTGCTTGGCGACGCTCGCGCCGGGCGGCGCGGCGGGCGCGTCCTCCCGCCATCGCGGCGAACACCGCCGGCGTGAAGTACAGC
>CAZADA010000103.1:0-9618 GCA_964483775.1 uncultured Caulobacterales bacterium | reverse complement strand
GGTTTCAAACCCATCCATCTCAACCAGCATCTGGTTGAGCGTCTGCTCGCGCTCGTCATTGCCGCCGCCAAGACCGGCGCCGCGTGAACGGCCCACAGCGTCAATCTCGTCGATGAAGATGATGCAGGGCGCATTCTTCTTGGCCTGCTCGAACATGTCGCGCACTCGGCTCGCGCCGACGCCGACGAACATCTCGACAAAGTCCGAGCCTGAAATCGTGAAGAACGGCACGTTCGCCTCACCCGCGACCGCACGCGCAATCAAGGTTTTACCCGTGCCAGGAGGGCCAACCAGCAAAACGCCCTTGGGAATCTTACCGCCAAGCTTCTGGAACTTCGAAGGGTCGCGTAGGAAGTCAACAACCTCCTCAAGCTCTTCCTTGGCTTCGTCAACACCGGCCACGTCATCAAAGGTCACCCGGCCCGCCCGCTCAGTGAGCAGCTTGGCTTTGGACTTACCAAAACCCATGGCGCCGCGCCCGCCGGACTGCATCTGGCGCATAAAGAAAATCCAAACGCCGATCAGCAAAAGCACCGGGAAGAGCTGGAAGATGTACGTCCAAATGCTCGGTCCGTTGCTCTCTCGTTCTTCAGCCGTCACCGCAACATTGTTGGCTTCGAGAAACTCAATGAACTCCAATTCCACCAATGCGCTCGGATAGCGCGACGTAAAGCCTGCGCCGGAGGTGTACGTTCCGCTGATCTTATCGCCTTGGAATGTCACCTCCGAGACCTCACCGGCGTTAACCCGGTTGCGAAACTCGCTGAAGCTGATCTCCGACACGTCCTGGCCGGAGGGATCGCCCCGCATCATCTGAAAGACGGCCAGCAAAAGCAGTGCGGCCAAAATCCACAAAATCAAATTCCGCAGCGTCATGGGTGACATCTTCCGTTGAAATCGCGCCCGTTCGAAGCGCCATTAACCCGGCCGGAGCCTTCTGAAATCCTAATGTGGAGCGCAAAACACCGTTCGCCAACCGCTCCGAACCAAACGACGCACCTCGACTGCACACAAATCCGCTACCCAAGAGCGCGCGCCAGCAATTCGGCCCCCAGCGGACGCACCAGATCACCTCGGCCGCAGGCGGTCTCGCCGGGTGCGCCGCTTTCGCCGCGGTCATCATCGCCCATGGGTCGCCCATTCACGCCAGGCCGCCAAACCCGCTCGCGATCGTCGGGTGCAATGACAAACCGCCCATCCCAGATTACCGTGCGACCCGCCGGCGCCGCCAGCGCCCCAAGCCCCGCCCGATCGGCGCGCCCGCCAACGATCCCAGGGTCGCGCGACCACACCACAACCGCGCCCCGGCGCTCTGGCGACACCATGGCGCCGCCCAGCGTCTGCGTCCCGAAACCGCCATCGCCGCCCAGCGCATCGGCCAACCCCAGCACCTGGACACGCTTGGCGCCCGACAACTCCCCGCTCGCCGCGACGATCAACCCGCCCACCATGGCGCGCCTGACAGCCGGCGGGGCGTGCGCAAACGCAGCGCGCCCCACAACCAAGCGGCCGCACCCATCGCACACCACATCCGACAATCGGCGCCGCGCCTCGGCCCGCACCCTGTCATCCAACCGCCGCCCCGCCCGCGCCACAGCGAGCAGGGAATCAAAGCCAGCGGTCGAAAGCCCCGCCACAAGCGCGCGCACGCGCACACGCTCAAAGCGGTCATCATTGTTGGCCGGGTCATCCCACCAAGGAGCCTGCGCGTCCTTCAGGACAGCTCGCAGTTCAGCACGCCGCATGCCCAACACGGGGCGCTCAAGCCACAACCCTCGCCCGGCCGGCCACACCGGCGACGGCGACCGCGCCCGCAGTCCCGCAACGCCCCTGACGCTCACCGGGTCCCGCGCGAGCCGCATCATCACAGTTTCCGCCTGGTCATCCGCGGTGTGGCCGAGCCAAAGCCGCCGCACCCCCGCCATGGCGCACGCTTCAGCCAACATGGTGTGACGCGCCATGCGCGCCTCGGCCTGCGACGCCGCACCCTTTGGGCGCGCGCCGGCCGCACGACCACCGCCATGGATCAAAGCCAGCCGCTCAGAACCGTCCGGGGGGTCAGAACCGGTCAACCGCGGCGCTGACGCCCGCCACGTCAACACCCGTGCGCGAACATCCACCCGCTCCGCCTGCTCAGCGGCCCACAACGCGATGTCCCGTGAGCCCAGTTGCAAACCATGGTCAACCACAAAGGCGACAGCGGGCGGCGGGCCGAACGCCCCACCCGCGGCCTGATGCAACAGAGCCAAGGAGTCGCCGCCGCCCGAAACAGCGACAGCGTAAGGCTCATCGTCACCGCTCGGCAGGTCCCTCGCGTCAGGCGCGGGGCCGTCCATCGCGTTACAAACAGCCGGCCTCGATCCGCACCCGATCGGCGCGTTGCAACGTCACCGGCGGTATTTCCGAGCGCAACGTGTTCAGCAACTCCAACGTCGCACACGCGCCCTCCGGGTCGTCGGTCCGGAAAAACGCGGCGGCCAGACGCACATAGGCGTCGGCTGTGCGCGCACCGTCGGGATCCGCCTCAATCGAGCGGAAATAGTGCTCAGCGGCCATTTCGTTGGCGCCAACATCATAGACCAAGCTGCCGTCAGCGCCCTGGGACTGCCCGCGCACGAAGAACGTTTCGCCCCGCAGATAGTGCGCCTCAGCCTGCAACGGATGCCCGTCAAACCGCTCGACAAACTGCGCCAGCAATTGCTCGGCCTCATCATAACGCCCGGAGCCGATCAATTGACGCGCCATGGCGATGCCTTGGTCGGGGCTGTTGGGCAACGGCGTCGCGCCGCCCGCGGCGACCTGACCGCCAGTGCCGGCGTTCGGAAGCCCGCCCGCACTGGGGTCAAACGGATCGGTGGGGCCGCCGCCAAAGATATCGCGCGGACCTGAAGGCGCCACGCCATTCCCGTTCGGCGCGGCGTTCCCATTGGCCAAGGGTTCGCCAAACGGGTCCGTGGAACCACCGCCAAAGCCGCCTTCGCCAAACCCTCCCGCGCTGCGCACGGGCTCTTGGAACAGCGAGTTCAACGTCGGAAAGCCAGCAAATTCGGCCGGCATGTTCAGCGACGCCGCCATCTCCCGATCGCGAAGCTGCAACTCCTCGACGAAGGTGCGCAATTCAGAACGCATCTGCCGATCATCCGCCTCGAGTTGATCAACCCGGCGATTGAGATTGGCGAGACTCGCCTCCATGTCATCGAAGCGATCCATAATCTGCACCGCGATCGACTCTTCACCCAAATCGCCACCCACGCGGTTATCGAGCGCTGTGAGCTGAGCGCGCAAATCATTGATTTGGTTCTGCAACTCTCGGCGACTTTGGGCGTCAGCGGGGGTCAACCCGGTCAGCACCACCGCAGTGCCAGCGATGAGGCCAGCAAGCGAAAGGCGAAAGCTCGACATCATGGATCACCTCACAGGCAAACAAACAGCCCCTCAGATACGCAAACGGCGCGGCGATTATAGGGCGCCGCGCCGCAGACTACGTTCAGATCGGCGTAACGCTTATGAGCCCAACGAACCGCTCACAACCGTGTGCGTGTTACGGTTTTGAGCCCAAGCAGCTTCGCTTGAGACAGGGTTCAACGGACGGTCTTTGCCGAACGAAATCGTGGTGATACGCGAAGGATCGACACCCAGGCCGACCAGGAAGTCGCGGCTGGCGTTGGCGCGGCGGGCGCCGAGAGCCAAGTTGTACTCGCGCGTGCCACGCTCGTCGCAGTGACCTTCGATGCGGATCGACAGGTTCGGGTTGGCTTTCATGAAGTCAGCTTGGCGACGCAGCACCTGGCGAGCTTCAGCTGTCAGGTCCGAACGGTCAAAACCGAAATAGACGCGCGAAGAGCCAGCAGCTTCGATCAGGGCGTCAGCGGCCGACATCCGAATGTCGGAGGCGCCAGGCTGCTGGGTTTCGGCAGCTGGGTCGTTGTCTGTGGTGGCGCAACCAGCGATGAAGGCGGCGGCGGCGGCGAATGCGATCAGTTTGATTTTCATTTTGGGCAGGTCCCTCTCAAGGTTCAGAAAAGTCGCCATGACGACGCGTGTTCCCCCATAGCGCTGGCGATCTTGAACCTCCGCGTCGCACAAAAAGGTTTATACCCCATTCGAACGCCAGCGCAAGCTCGGGAGAATCAGTCTAACAACGGTGACCACGCCGGGTCGGATGCTGGACCGACAGAAGGTATGCTGCGATCATTCGCCCCCGTCAAATCCACAGATCGAATCTCTCGACGCAGGGTCTCACCCTGAAATTCGGTGGTGTACAGCAACACACGACCATTGGGCGACCAAGTCGGCCGGTCGATTTTAAACGAGTCGAGCAAAATGCGCTCCTGCGTGCCGTCTGGCCGCATCACACCGAGCGAAAACCGCCCCGCCTCTTGCTTGGTGAACGCGATCAAATCCCCGCGCGGCGACCACACCGGCGTGCCATAGCGCCCCGAGCCCTGGCTGATTCGCCGCAGGTTCGAGCCATCCGCGTTCATCACATAGAGATGCCGCTGCCCCCCGCCGGTCCGGTCCGAGGTAAACACAATCTGCCGACCCGTGGGATCCATGGACGGCTCCACATCGATGGCCGGATCGCGGGTCAACCGCGTCAGCACACGCGTGCGCAGATCATAGGTATGGATGTCGGAGTTACCGCCCACTGACACCGTGGTGACCACCCGGCTGCCGTCCGCAGTGAAGCGCGCCGAATAACTCTCAGCCCCTTGACGGATCTCAAACAGAGCCTCTTCGCGGCCCGTTTCCAGGTCGAACAAATAGGTCTTGGGCGCGCCCTCACGGTACGAAATGTAGACAATCTGTTGGGATGTCGGCGAGAACGTCGGCAGGAACACAAGGTAGTCGCCGTCCGTCAAATACTGCCGATTGAAGCCGTCCTGATCCATAATGGTCAGGCGCGTGCGCAGATTGACCTTGTCGCCTTCTTCTTCGATGTAGACGATCCGCGTGTCGAAATAGCCGGCCTCACCGGTATAGCGCTCATAGATGATGTCGGAGATCTGGTGCGCCACACGCCGCCAATTGGCCTCTGTGGTGTTGAACACCCGGCCGGTGAGCTGCTGTTGGCGGAAGGTGTCCCACAGCCGGAACCCGACGGACAAATCCCCATCGCGGGTGACGGTCACTTCGCCGGTGATGAGCGCTTCAGCGCCAATGATGCGCCAATCTTGGAAGCGTGGCGGTGCGTTGAAGTCAGTGACTTCATCGATGAACGCCGCCGAGTCGATCGGGCGAAACAGCGCCGAGCGCTCCAGATTGTTGGTGATCACCTGGGTCATGTCTTGGGCCAGGCGCCGAGCCGACGGGTCGGTCGTCACGAACTCCGGGATCGCCACCGGCGAAGGCTCAAAGAAGCCGTCTTCGATGTCGATGATGCGACGCTCATCGTCCTGCGCCAACGCAGACACCGCCAACAATGACGCTGCGGCGAACCCGCTTAGGGCGCGCATCACCACGCTCCACATTGCAGCCCGTCGTGTCATCCCATTCACTCCCACCATTGTCTGCCCCTGCCCCTTTGATTATCGGCCGTGCCTACGACACAAATTCCTCGAGACCTAGTCCACATCATCAATGAATCGAAGCGTAACCTTTGTCGTCCCGTCCGCTCCCACCAACTCTTCAGGAGGTGGACGATAAGGCGCACACTCAAGAACCGCGCGCTCGGCGCGCTCGCGCGCCGTGACCCAAAACTGGTTTCCACTGTTTCGAATCTGCGCCGCATTGGACACCCGACGCCGTACAACTTCGCCAGACCGATCGATATCAACGTCGATAAAGACAGCCAGTGTTTCCCCAAACGGCAAGTCTTGCACGCCTTGATAACAAAACGCCTGGATCCGCTGGTCGATGTAGAAATCGTAGTCGAGTTGGATCTCCTGGTCCGTTTGAGTGCGTCCGGCGTTTTGGGTGAGCTCGGGCGCATTCAGATTAACCGGCGCGTCGCCTGAATCCCCAAGCCGATCGCGTAACGCCGCCAGCGGGTCGGCCGGCGTTGGCGTTGGTGTCGGCGTCGGCGTTGGTGTGGGCGTCGGCGTTGGAGTGGGTGTTGGCGTGGGTGTCGGCGTCGGAGTTGGTGTCGGCGTCGGCGTGGGAGTCGGGGTCGGGCTTGGCGTGGGTGTCGGATCCGGCAAATCCGCCATCGCCGTCTCCGGATCCTCGCTCTCTTCAGGTGCAAGGTCCTCCTCGCCAACCTCAGGCTCATCCTCTTCGACGGGTGAAACGTCCTCAACCTCGGCCGGCGGGTCTTCCGCTTCGGCCTCGTCCTCCTCGGCGACAACCGGCGCCGCGACCGCAGCGGGAATGATCGTCTCAGCCCCCAGGATCGCGACCTCGAGAATGTCGGGATCAAGTTCGACCAGGTCGTTTTCTTGTTGCGGCTCGGGCTGGTCTTCCGCGGGACACTCAGGGTCGCGCGCCAGCAACACCTGCCACCAGGTGCGCGTGCATCCGTCATCCGTCCGCAGCGCCATCACCGCCAGAGCGATAGCGATATGCGTGACAAACGAAACAACGAACGCCGGCGCAATGCCCATGCCGTCCTACCCGTCTTCGTCCGCGTCGGCCTCAGCCTCTTCGGGCCGGTACGCCCTCGAAACCAGACCCGCGTTCAACCCCGCCGCCCGCAAATCCGCAAGAACCACCAAGACGTCCTCATAGCGCGCATCGCCATCAGCGCGCACCAAAACCCGTCCCACCGGCTCGCCGCCCTCGGCGCGCGCAGTGCGGATCGCCTCAAGCCGGGTCAGCAGTTCGCCGCGCGCGAACACGTCGGTCTGGCCGTCCGCGACGTCGCCCGATCCCTCGTCAGCCTCGCCGCTCTCAGGATCCTCAACGCCCAGCTCACGTTCTTGCAGGAACACCGCACCCGTGCGCGTCACCGTGACCACCAGCGGATCGGCCGGCGCGCTCAAAGCTGGCGACGGGGTCTCGGGCAGATCCACCGGCTCGCCCACAGTCAACAACGGAGCCGACACCATGAACACAATGAGCAACACCAACATCACGTCGACAAACGGGGTGACGTTGATCTCAGCCCGCGGCTTAAACCGCACGCCTCGGCGGCGATGGGTCTCAAACGATTGAAGCGTTCCGCTCACGCTGCTCGCTCCTGCGCCCTCCGGGACAAGATCGCCGACAACTCATCGGCGTATCCTTCAACCTGGCCGGCGAAGTTCGCCAAATCGGTCGAATACTTATTGTAGAAAATCACGGCCGGGATGGCCGCCGCCAGCCCCAAAGCGGTCGCCAGCAACGCCTCAGCAATGCCCGGCGCGACCGAAACCAAACTCGCGTTTTCCGAGATGCCAATGTCACGGAACGCATTGATGATCCCCCACACGGTGCCGAACAAGCCAATGAATGGAGCCGCCGACCCAATCGACGCCAACACTCCAAGGCCGTTCTGCGCCTTGTTCACCTCGCGCGCCACAACCAGGCCCATCACCCGATCAATCCGCTCGGTCAAGCTCAACACCGCCCCGCCATCGCGCGCCGCGCCGCGCGCCCGGCTCTCGCGCCACTCGCGCATCGCCGCGGCAAACACGCGCCCCATGGCGTCGCGCGGCCGATCGCCCACACTGGACGCCAACTCTTCAAGCGATCGACCCGACCAAAACGTCTCTTCAAACCGGCGCGCCTCACGACGCAAACGCCCAAAGAGCAATTGCTTGTCGAGCGCGATCGCCCAGGCCCAAACCGAAGCCAACGCCAAGATCACCATCACGATTTTGACGACGAGGCCGGCCTGCTGCCACATGCCGACCAGCGAAAAGTCGACGGCCGCATCCACCGCCGCTGGCGCGCTGTTGGCCATCGTCGCAACCGACGCCTGGGCCATGCTCACGAGCATCATCATCACTCAAACCTCACTCGAGCCTGCACTGGGCGGCGGCCTGGCGCGCTCGCCCCGTCGTGGTCGGCGAATATGTCGTTTTCAGGACAACACGCCGTGCGCCTCCTGGACCGGATCACGCACACACCCCTTCATCCACTATTTGCATATCGGAACACCATCCATTTGGGGAGCAAGATAAGGGCCGAGCACTGCAATAAGGTCGCGCGGCGCGCGGCGCGCCCGCCCTTCGGGCGTCAAACAGACGATCTCCACCCCCGCCGATATCAACAGCCCACCTCGGCAAAACACCTGTTGCTGTATGGCGATCCGCGCCCCATTGAGCGCCGTGAAACGCGTGGCGACGACGAGCGCGTCATCAATGCGCGCCGCGCCGGCGAACGTGATCTCCATACGATACACCGCAAACACAAGCGGGTCGGGCCGGGCAAGCAGGGCCGCGTGTTCAACCCCTGCGCAACGCAAAAAGTCCGAGCGACCGCGCTCCATGAACTGCAGATAGCGCGCATGGTACACCAGACCCGAAAAGTCCGTGTCTTCATAATAGACGCGTACGTCAAGGCGATGCTCAAACCCCTGGGACAGGGGCTCCAACGCGCCTTGCGCCGGTGTGCCAGTGTGGTTCTGTGCGCTGACCGTCATCAGCTATGGCTAGCCCAACTCGGCCGGTCGCGTCGACGCCGGTGCAACATCCTCGTCTGCCCCGTGTGCGCATTTTGGCGCAATTTCGCCGTCAAGGGGCTTTACTCTCGCCGATAAGCGACGATTGTGCACAGGGGCCACGCAGCAATGGATTGCAGGAAATCACAATGCGCACGGTGTTTGTCGTTTACGCCGCAGAAGATCAGTCCGCCGTTCAGCCCGTTTTAGAGGAGCTGTTCAAAGCGGGCTACAAGCTCCTTGGCGATGGTCAGCCGGCCAACCGCGTTAACACCGACCGCATGGTCGACCGCGCCGATTGCGCCCTCATCTTGTGGACCACCACCTCAACCAACGACGAAGCCGTCCGCACGGCCGCTCAAGCCGCCAAAGCCAGAGGCAATTTGCTGGCGGCCTTTTTGGAAGAGACCTTCCCCGCGTTCGGGTATGGCTTGATCAATGGTGTGAAACTGCTCGATTGGGGCGGCGCGCCTGGCCATCCAGCATGGCGCCAACTGCGCGACCGCATTGACGAGTTCGCGCCGGCCGTCCCCGCGCCCGCACCGCCACCACGCGCTCCTGAACCAGCGCCCCAACCCGCGCCAATCGCCCGGCCCGCCCCGCCGCGTCAGACGGCGGAAGCCAAACCGCCAAAGCCCCCCAAAAAGCCCAAACCGCCCAAGCCGCCCAAAACCGCCAAGCCGCCGAAAGACACGGCCCAAGCCAAGCCCGCGCGCCCAGCCTCCGCGCCAGCCGATCTCGCCGCCAAGAAACAGGCCCCCGACAGCGACTTCGCGGTCGAACTCAATCCCCATGGCCAGGACGGCGGTGGTCCTCGCTCAACGACAATCGTGCTGGTCGGCGCCATGGTCGCTGTGGTGCTGTCGGCTGTCGGCGCGGTGGTCATTATGAACACGGCCAATGCGCCGCTGGCCGCCGACGACTCCGACTTGACCGAGTTCACCGAAGCTGAGGCTGAAGCGGCCCCCCGGTCCATCGGTCCGCGCCCCGCGGGCACGCCGCTCGCGCTAGCGGCGACCAACACAACGCGCGACCCGATTGTCACAGCGCCCCCACCGCCGCCGCGCCCTGAGCCGACGCCCGAGCCCGAAATCAGG
>CAZADA010000102.1:0-9720 GCA_964483775.1 uncultured Caulobacterales bacterium | reverse complement strand
AGGGTCGCGTCGAACTTGATGGCTTCGGCAAAGGCCGGACCGGACAAGGCCAGCGCGGACGCCGCTGCCACGAGGGATAGCTTGCGCATGCTGGTACTTCCTCCTGAAAACATGCTCTTGAAACGTGTTTTGGAACGGACGGAATGTGCGGTTCCCCGGCGACGGTTTTGTTGCAGCAAGTTGTTTGGGCCGACGCGGACTTGGCGCCCCTTGCGGGCGACGCCTCCACCCGTCGCTATCTGCGTTTGACCAAAACCAACGGCGCGGCGCCGACGACCGCGGTGCTGATGGACGCCCCGCCTAACGCCGAACGCCCGGCATGCCCACCCGAAGCCGGTCCCGACGAGCGGATCAAACTGGGCTACAACGCCATGGCGCGCCTGGCCGGACCCAATGCCGCCGCCTTTGCAGGGCTGGCCGATGAACTGCATCGCCGCGGCTTTTCAGCGCCTAAGGTGTTGGACGCCGACATACCCAACGGGTTGTTGCTGCTTGAGGATCTGGGCGACGAGCTGTTTGCGCGCGCCATTCAGGGCGGCGCCGACTCGCGCGAATTGTACGCCGCCGCGATCGATCTGCTTGGCGCGGTGAGACGGGCAACCTTGCCGTCCATCGTTGGGCTCAACGGGGCCTCATGGTCGATCCTGGACTATGACCACCTGGCCAGGCAGACCGAGGCCGACCTGCTCATTGAGTGGTATGCGCCCCATCGCGGCGGCGGTCCCTTGACCGATGAGGCGCGCGCGGCGTGGCGCGAGGCCTGGGCTGCGCTCGAACATCTGCTGACAGGCGAGTCGTCAGCACTGGCTTTGCGCGATGTGCACGCGGAAAACTTGATATGGCTGCCCCATCGCCGAGGTCCGGCTCGGGCCGGTCTGCTCGATTTTCAAGACGCCCTGTTTGGCCACCCCGCCTATGATCTGGTGTCATTGCTCGAGGATGCGCGCCGCGACGTTGATCCAGATCTCGCCGCAGCGATGATTGAGCGCTATTGCGACGTGGCGTGCATTGACGACCACGAAGCGTTTTTGAGCGCCTACCGTGTGCTGGGCGCCCAACGCAACGCCAAGATCCTGGGCATTTTTGTTCGCCTGGCCGAGCGCGATGGCAAGTCGGCGTATCTGGCCCACATCCCCCGGGTCGCCCGCCATTTCGTGAATGACATCGCCCACCCCGAGCTCGCGCCGCTCAAAGCCTGGACCCAAACGCATCTGCCCTCCGTGTTCGCTGAAGCTGGAGTGAAACCGTGAGGACGCTCGCACGCCGCGCCATGGTGATGGCCGCCGGGCTGGGCACCCGCATGCGTCCCTTGACCAACGACAGGCCCAAGGCGCTGGTCACCGTTGCCGGCAAGGCGCTGCTCGATCACATGCTCGACCGATTGGCCGAGGATGGCGTGGAGCGCGTCGTCGTCAACGTGCACCATTTTGCGGACCTGATGGAGGCCCACCTTGCGGTCCGGCCGCAACCCCCGCAGGTCGTCATTTCCGACGAACGTGCGCAACTGTTGGAGACCGGCGGCGCGCTGGTGAAGGCCCGCGCCTTGCTGGGCGAGGAGCCGATCTTTGTCGCCAACGCCGACCCTGTCTGGCGCGAAGACCCCGGATCCACGCCGACGCTGGCGAGTTTGCGCAGCCAGTGGGATCCCGCTCGCTCCGATGCGGTGTTGTTGTTGGCGCCGCGCGAGCGCACGCTTGGTTATGACGGCCGCGGCGATTTCCACCGCGACGCCGATGGCGCCATACGCCGCCGAGGCGAGGCGCCGCGCGCCGATTATGTTTATGCCGGCGTGCAGGTGTTGGCGCCGAGCCTCATTGACGGCTTCGCCCTCGAGCCGTTTTCGCTCAATAGGATGTGGGATAAGGCCCTTGCCGCGGGACGGGTCCATGGCGTGGTCCTGCAAGGCGAGTGGATGCACGTCGGAGATCCGGCGGCGCGTGAGGCGGCCGAGAACCGTTTGCGGGAACTCGAAACCGCGCAGTAGCCCGCGCAACACAACCTCCAAACCTGGTGACAAGACCGATGCTGGCCGACGGCCTTCGCTATGAACGCTACGTAGGGGGACGCGTATGGCGAGCCTGATGGAGAACCTGTGGAGCGGCAAGCGCAAGGAGAAGAACGCGCGTGGTGAAGCCCGGCGCGACCTCTTCGCCGCGTCAAGCCCGCGCGTGTTCACCATGCCGCCCACCACGCCCTTCATCCCTGCGCTCGTCGCCGGGGTGCGAGAATGGGCGTCCCTGAGCGAGGATCCGCTCGCCCTTGCCGATGTAACCATCCTGGCGCCCAACCGCCGTTCGGTTCGCGCCATAACCCATGCCTTCGCCGGCGATCAAAGCGCGGCCAAGAGCGCCAAGCTGCTGCCGCGCATCATTGCACTGGGCGATGCGGGGGAGGCGGGCGACGCCGGTCCCCTTGGCGCGGCGGCGTTGGCCAGTCTCCCCGCCGTTTCACGTGTGCGACGCCAGTTCGAGCTGGCCGCGTTGCTGGCCGCCAAAGACCAAGCCTTGGGCGACGATGTCGACCCCACAGGCCGCCTTGGTCTCGCCGACGCCCTTGGGCAATTGTTGGACGAGGCCGCGGAGTTCGGCGCTGATCTGTCCGAGGTTGCGCGCCTTTACGAACGTTTGCCCGCCCACTTACAGCACGCCGCGCTCTTCCTCGACATCGTCCAGCGAGCATGGCCCGCTCGGCTGGATGAGTTGGGATGTGTGGATCCTGGCGCGCGCACGGCGAGTGTGTTGCGTGCGCTGGCGAACACCTGGGCGGAGCGCCCGCCCGCCGGGCCGGTCATTGCGGCCGGCTCGACAGGCAGTCAACCAGCCACCGCCGAGCTGCTCGCCGTCATCGCCCGCATGCCCCAAGGCGCTGTGGTGTTGCCCGGGTTCAGCACCGATCTCGACAGCGAGGCCCGCGCGGTCCTGGACGACCAACATCCCGAAGCCAACATGCAGCGCTTGGTCGCCGCCATCCGATGTGCGCCCGAACAGGTCACACCCTGGCCGGCCAGTCCGCCGCCAACGACCGGCGAAACTGATCGCCGCCTCCTGATCAGCGAGGCCCTGCGCCCGGCTGGCGTCGCGCATCAATGGCCCGATCGCCTCGCAGCCTCGTGGCCAGTGGAGCGCATCGCCTCCGCCCTGGAAGGTCTCACGGTGCTGGTCGCGCCTGACACCGCCCGCCATGCTCGCGCGATCGCCCTTGCGGCGCGCCATGAATTGGAGGCCGATCCCGGCGCGCGTATCATGGTCGTCATCCCCGACCACGATCTGGCGACCCGCACCGCCCTTGCGCTTGATCGATGGGACATCCGAGCCAATGTGGCCGCCGGCCAGCCTCTGATTGCGACGCCAGCCGGCGCCTATCTGGCCTTGTTGGCGGCCTTGGCCGCCGACCCGGGCGATCCGCTGGCCCTGGCCGCCCTGGTCAAGCACCCGCTGACTGCGTGTGGGCTCGCCCGCCCGGTGTTGCGTGAGCGTTTTGCGCTCCTCGAACGCCACGCGCTTCGGGGGCCGCGCGCAGGGGCCGATTTGACCGCCGTGCGTGCGCGCCTCGAGGCCGCGCGTGAGCGAATCGCTGAGATCTCTCCCGAGAAAGCCGCAGCGCTTGAGGTAAGCCTCGACTTGTTGGACGCCATCGCCGCGGGTTTGGCGCCGTTGCTCGAGGCGCAGCAAGGCGCGATCGAGGATTGGGCCCGCGCGCTTGGCGAAGCGGCCGAGACCTGCGCCGACACGCCCGACCAGCCCGGCGCACTGCGCGTCTGGGCCAACGCAGATGGGCGGTGTGCGGCCGAACTCCTGACCGCGATGATCACGGACTCCGAGGCCGCCGCCCCGGTGGATATCGCTCAGTTTGCTGCGACCTTGGAGACGCTGGCCCGCAGCGCCAGCGTGCGTCAGCCCAGCGACCGCGATGGCCCCGTCCAGATCCTCGGCCCGCTCGAAGCGCGTTTGATGAGTGCAGATCTCGTCATCGTCGCCGGCCTCAGTGAGGGTGTATGGCCCGTCGCGCCCAACGAGGATCCATTCGTCTCCCGCGGCATGCGCGAGGCGTGTGGTCTTCCCGCTCCCGAGCGAAAGATTGGCCTCGCCGCCCATGACGTGGCCCAGCTTACCTGTGCGCGCAACGTCATGCTCACCAGAGCCGAGCGCGAGGGCGGCGCCCCAGCCGTGGCGTCACGCTGGCTGTGGCGGCTGCAAAACGTGGTCGACGGCGCCGGCGCGGATTGGGACGCGCTGACCGCGCCTGCGATTGACTACGTCGCCCTGGCTGAGCGCCTCGACGCGCCGGCCAGAGCCGCCGGACAGCCCATCACGCCCCCGGCGCCGCGCCCGCCCGTGTCCGCGAGGCCACGCGATCTGTCGGTTACGCGCGTTCGCGAATGGGTGCGCGATCCCTATGCGCTCTACGCGCGCAAAATTTTAGATCTCCAGCCCCTTGACCCCTTGGGGCGACCGCCCGGTGCGCGCGAACGCGGCATGGCGCTGCACGCAGCATTGGCCGAGCTTTACCGCGACAACGCACCGCCCGACACGTTCGTGGACGCCTTTCCTGGTCTCGCCGAAGCGGCCTTGCGCGCGCGCGGTTTTCCCGCCGAGGCCCTCGCGGCTGAGCGCCCACGCTTGATCGCCGTCGCCCGCTGGTTGGCAGGCTGGGAAACAGCCCGCGCCGGGCGCGGCTGGACACCGGCTGCTTTCGAAATCGAGGGCGAGCTGCCCATTGAGGCCGAGGCCGGGACGTTCATCCTGCGCGCACGGGCCGACCGGCTGGACGCTGGTCCCTTCGGATTGGCGGTGCTGGACTACAAAACCGGCCTGCCGCCAAGCCGCGCGCAGGTCGAAGCTGGCCTTGAGCCGCAGCTCTCTTTGGAGGCCGCCATCGCAGCATCGGGTGGTTTCGCCGATCTGGCGGCGGCTCCCATCGCGGAGCTTGTGTATGTTCAGCTCGGCCAAAGCGGACAGGCCGGACGGGTCTCCCAGATCGCCGAAGCCGAAGCCGCCCAGGCCCTCGCCGTGGACGCTCTCGCTGGCCTGGCGAGGCTCGTCGCGCGCTATGATGATCCAATGACGGCCTATCATGCGGTGGGCGCACCGACATCCTCGGCGTTTCCCGGAGACTATGACCGTCTCGCGCGCCGTGATGAATGGGCCGGTTTGGCGGGTGCGGACTAGGACAAGGCCATGATGAGCGCTCACCTTGACGACGACGCCATTCGCCACGCAACGACCGCGCAACGCAGCGCGGCTGACCCATCGGCCAACGTGTTCGTGTCCGCCAACGCTGGTTCGGGCAAGACACGGGTCCTGGTCGAGCGCGTGTTGCGTCTGCTGTTGGCGGGCGCTGAACCGCCGAGTTTGGTGTGTGTCACCTACACCAAGGCCGCAGCAGCCGAGATGCGCGCGCGCGTGTTCGCCGCGCTGGGCCGGTGGGCCGTTGCCGGCGATGACGCCCTCGACGCTGAACTGACCCGGCTGACCGGAGCCACCGCGATCACATCGAGCGAGCGCGATCGCGCCCGCGGCCTGTTCACAGCCGTCTTGGAAACGCCCGGCGGCTTGCGCATCCAGACCATCCACGCCTTTTGCGAACGGATCTTGCGCCGCTTTCCCATAGAAGCCGGCGCGCCGCCAGGGTTTGACGTGATGGAGGAGGCCGCCGCTGAGGCGTGCTCCGCCCGCGCAGCCGCCCATGTGGCGCGCCGCGTCTTCCACCAGCCGGAGGGCGCGCTGGCCAAGGCGTTTGCCTGGCTGGCCGATATGGGAGAGCCCCACAAGGGCGCGCTGCGCCGCTTCGTGCTGCGTCATCGCCAACGCCTCAGCGCCAACATCTCAGCGGCCGGAAGCGTCGAGGCGGCCAGCGCGCGGCTGCGTGCCGAGCTTGGCCTTGCCGCAGACGACACACCGGACTCCGTGCGCGCCCACGCTGTCGCCGCGCTTGATCGGTCGGCGCTCCAGCGCGCGGCGCACGTCCTGGCCGCCGGCGGCAAGACCGATCAGCAGCGGGCGGCTCACTTGAACGAGGCGCTCACCACCGCCGATCCGGCCATGGCCTTTCGCGCCTGCGCCGCTGCGTTCCTGACCCAAAAGGGCGTGCGCACCAGCCGCCCTTTGATGACCAAAACGCTCGCCGACGACAATCCGGTTCTCCTCAACGCGCTCGGCGCGGCCGCCGACGTCATCGACGCCGCCCAGGCCCGCGCCCGCGCCGCCCACACCGCAGCGTTGTCCCATGCCGCCCTTGTGTACGCCGAAGCGCTGATCGCGGCGTATGCTGAGGACAAACGTCGTCACGGCGCGTTGGACTTTGACGATCTCATCGCCCTGGCCAGCGCGCTCTTCACCAGCGCAGCCGCCCCGTGGGTGCTCTACAAGCTGGACGGCGGCCTGGCCCACATTTTGGTCGACGAAGCCCAGGACACCAGCCCCGAACAATGGGATCTGGTGCACGCCCTGACCGAAGAGTTCCTAGCCGGCCAAGGCGCCCGCGAAGAGGAGGGGCCGCGCACGCTGTTCGCGGTCGGCGACGAAAAACAGTCGATCTACGGTTTTCAGGGCGCAGAACCCGCCCGATTCCTCGAGGCCGCCCAACGTTTGTCGCGACAGAACGCCGAGCGATATCGCGGCGTCGCACTGCCCGTGTCGTTTCGTTCGGCTCCGGCGATCTTGCAGGTCGTGGACGCGGTGTTTGGCGAAACACCGGTGGCGGGCCGGCTGACGCCGCAGGGCGACATCCCCCGCCACCGCGCAGCGCGCACGAACGCGCCCGGCCGTGTTGAACTGTGGCCGCTCGCGCCAACGCCGGATCGCCGAGAAGCTGGCGACCCGTGGTCTGGCGAGGGCGCTGAGGATGATGGCGCCCACCCCGAACAAGGCGATGACGCCGAGACCCGCCTCGCCAAAACCCTGGCCGCATACATCGCCGATGAGCCTAGTCTGCGACCCGGCGACATCATGATTTTGGTGCGCCGCCGCGGCCCGGTGTTTGAACGCATCATCGCCGCGCTCAAAGCCGCAGGCGTGCCCGTCGCCGGCGCCGATCGCATGGTCTTACGGGAACAAACGGCCGTCCAAGACCTGTTAAGCGCAGCGCGCGTCGCCTTGTTGCCCGAAGACGATTTGGTGGTCGCTGAATTCCTCAAAACGCCCTTTGTTCACCCTGTGGGTCAGCCCGAACCGCCGATCGATGAGACAGCGCTCTTTGGGCTCGCCCATGGCCGGGAGGGACGATTGTGGCGCGCCTTGATGCAGAGCGAGGATGGCCGCCTTGCCGAAGCTCGCGACCTGGTGCGCGATCTGCTGGCCCGCGTCGCCGTCGAAACGCCCCACGCCTTCTTCGCCGGCCTGCTCGATCGGGCGAGTGCGACCGGTGAAAGCTATGCGGCGCGGCTCTACCACCGCTTGGGAGCTCAAGCTGAAGACCCCGTGCGCGAACTGCTGGATCGCGCCGCAGCCCACGGCGCTGTGGCGGCGCCGAGTCTTGAACGCTTTGTGGCCGAGACGCTCAACGACGCGGCGACCATCAAACGCGAACTGGGTGCGGCTGGGAACGCCGTCCGCGTGATGACCGTTCATGGCGCCAAGGGGCTTGAAGCGCCGACCGTGATCCTGGCCGATGCGGGCGTCGCAGCCGACGTCCAGTTCCCCACCAAGGATGACGGCCTGCGCTTGACGGCGAACGCAGACGTTCTGGTGTCGCCGCGCAAGGACGACGATCCGCCCATGGTGTCGGTCTTGCGCGAACTTGCCCGTGACGACTCTGTTAACGAGGACTTGCGCTTGCTCTACGTGGCCATGACGCGGGCCGAAGAGCGTTTGATCGTCTGTGGAGCGGCGGCGCGCGGTCGGGGCGGTGAGACCAGCTGGTGCGCACGGGTCCGCACCGGCCTTGAAACGCTGGGCGCGGCGCCCGTTCTCACACCGATCGCGACGGGCGACGACGAACCAGGCCTTGCTTGGGGCGCGCCGTCATCGTCGTTCGCTCCAACAAGCGTGCAGACCGACGGAGCGGACACCATCGTCGTCCCCGCCTGGGCCCGCGAGCGCTGGCAATCGCCAAACCAGCCGAGTACGCCCGCGCGCATCGCCCCATCCAAGATCGCCCATGGCGGCGTGCGCGCTATTGATGACGAGGTGGCGACCTCACCTTTGGCGACGCCGGCGCCCGATCGCTATCGCCGCGGCGTCCTGTTGCACACGCTGCTCGAACACTTGCCAGACTTGCCAAGCGGTGAGCGCGGCGAGGCGGGCGTGCGCTGGCTGATGAGCCAGGGCGTGACCCGTGAGGCCGCCCAAAACCTCACCCATGAGGCGACGACCATCTTTGATGATCCCGCGTTTGCGGCGGTGTTCGCGCCCGGTTCGCGGGCCGAATGCGCGGTGTCGGGACCGGTCGTCATGCCCGGCGGTGAGGAGGTTGTGGTCGAAGGCCGTGTCGACCGTCTCGTCGTCACTGAGCACGACGTGCTCATCGTGGACTACAAATCAGATCAACGCCCGCCGGCGAGCGTTGACGCCGTGAGTGAAGGGTATCGCGCTCAACTGGCCGCCTATCGCGCGGTTCTGAAAGGCCTTTACCCCGGCCGCAAGATCCGCTGCGCCTTGCTATGGACGGTCACGCCAGCGCTCATGGAGATCCCGCAGTCGTGACAGGCTGCGATCACCGCCTTGGTTGACCCCCCGTTCGGCCAACCATAGCTATGAACCACCGCCGCATCGTGTTCAGCGGCGCACGAGAAACAAGGAGGCCGACATGGCCACGACACAAGTCACAGACGGCTCCTTTGAAGCCGACGTTCTGCAAGCATCCCGTCCGGTTGTTGTCGATTTCTGGGCCGAATGGTGTGGCCCATGTAAGCAGATCGGGCCGGCCCTGGAAGAGATCGCTGGCGAGATGCAGGATCAAGTCATTGTCGCCAAGCTCAATATTGAGGAAAACCCGCAGACGCCGTCTCAGTACGGAGTGCGCGGCATCCCAACATTGATGATCTTTAAAGACGGCCAGGTCACCGCCACCAAAGTGGGCGCCATGCCTAAGGCGCGCATCGAAGATTGGATCCGCGAATCCATCGGCGCGGCGGCCGCTTAGTCGGCTGATGGTCTGGGCGAGGGCGAGGTGAGCATCGCCTGATGGCGCGTGCGCCGCGCGCCGACCGCCTAGCCGGGCGTGGCCTTGGGGCCAAGGCCGCGCCCCAGCGAGAGAGCCTCACCGATCAGGTGCAGCGAGCCGCACACCACGATCCGCGGCGCCGAGCCATCGGCGACCAAGACGCGGGCGGCGTCCACCGTGTGCGACAGATCCTCGATGGTCGCAGCAGGCGCGTCCAACAGCTCGGCGGCCATGTGCGCCAGGGTCTCGGTTGGCCAGAACACCGCGCCTGAGGACAAAGGCAGTGCGACAACGCCGCTCGCAAGCCCGGCGAATGCGCGTAAAAACCCTTCGGCGTCCTTGTTGCGTTGCAGCCCAACCGCGATGATCAACGGGCGCGGCGCGGCGTCATCCATGTCGGCCAGTGTGACCGCCAACGCCCGCGCCGCCATGGCGTTGTGGGCGCCATCAAGCCAAACTTCCGCGCCGCTCGCCCGCGCCGCGTCGGCCAACGGCCCATCGATTACGCGTTGCATCCGCCCGGGCCACACCGCACGCGCCACGCCATCGCCAATGGCCGTCGCTGGCAGTCCAAGCACGCGCGCCACCGCTGCGGCGACGCCGGCGGTGATCACTTGG
>CAZADA010000101.1:0-9738 GCA_964483775.1 uncultured Caulobacterales bacterium | reverse complement strand
CGGAAATGGCGGTCGGCTACGCCACCCTCTATGGCGACATGAATGGCGGCTACAACGCCCTGAAAGATCTCTATAAAACCGAAGTGTTCGCCCTTGCCCGCTGGCGCAATGCGCATCGGCCTGACGGCCTGCTTGGGCCGGGCGGCGTGGTGATCCCCGAGCGCATCGTCACCAAACCGCCCTCGGCCGAGTTGCGCGCCGACCAAAAGGATGAAGACAGCCTGCCGCCCTATGAGGTGCTGGACGATATCCTGCGCGGCTTGGTGGATGATGAGGAGGAGGTGGAGACCGTCATCGCCCGCGGGCATGATCCGGCCACGGTCCACCGGGTGCAGAACCTGCTCTATCGTGCGGAGTACAAGCGCCGCCAGGCGCCGCCGGGCGCGAAAATCGGCGGCCGCAATTTCGGGCGCGACCGCCGTTATCCGTTGACCAACGCGTATCGCGACCAGGTCAAAGCCGGGTCAAACGCCTAGCGCAGCACGTCGGTGACCACCAATACTCCGTTGGGCGCCGTGTACGCCATCACTCTGAAAGTGGTTCCGCCAAAAAAGTTGGCGATGACGTAATTGAGGTCGGACGCGTCCGGCGAATCGCCGACGGCCCGGAAACTATAGCCGCCGCGGTCGCTCGACGTCAGCCGTCCGTTTGTGTCCACCGTCACAGCGACGTCGGCGTCGCGGATGTCGAACCACATGACTGTTGGTTCAGCCCCATTCAGGGGACGATCCCGCCATGCGCACGTCCCCGGAGGGGGTAACGCCGTGTCGGCCGCCGTGGACGCGCGATCAAATTGGATCCTCACGCCCGTCGACTGCAGCGAGACCAAATCGGAGTCATCATTGAGCTGCAGCGTCATCCCGCCTCGGCCTTTGCAAACCAGTTCAAAACTTGGTTGCGGTGGGATGCGCTCCAAAAAGGCGACACCGGATACTTCATAATCAAAGCCATCGCCCTCAATTTGAACCGAGAATTCACCGATCGCGGACCGCGCGTCATTGGGTTGAATGGCAACAACCATTTCGGATCTGACACCTCTGTTCACGACTGCGCGATTACCGCGGATTTCGAAGTCAAACCAGCTAAGGAGCGTGTCTCCATCTCCAAGGCCTGGGAGTAGGCTGGGATCCAATGCCCCGACCAGCTCAAGGAGACATCTGTACTCATCCCCGCGCCCGCCGCCTTCTTCCCATAAGGCGACTGACAGCCTGCCCGTTGCGTCCGTACGCATGTAACCGCTGGCGGTGGAGGGTATGGCCAACGTCTGCGAGCCCCTCATGCTGCGTGTCAGGCCGACCTGATTGCCAGTGTTCGGCGTGTAGCAGACCCCGTTGGTGAGATCGACGATATACGGTTCATCGTCAGCATTGATCCCCGAGTCCGACGGATCTTGGACGTCGATTTCCGTGATCCTCACGTTCAATGTCAGATCGCTCTGCGCCAAGGCGGGACTGCAAACGCCCATGGTCCCCACGAAGACTGCTGCAAACCATCCGCTGACTAGCCGCATATCTTAATCCCCCGTATCGTGAAGCACGCGTCCATATGTTGCGCCGCGCGAGTAGCACGCCGTTTACCGGCCCAAGACCAATCGCCACAATGCGACAAGATCTCACCACGCATGGATTTTCAGATGCGCGTGTTCGTCTCAGAAGCCGACGCCGCCGGAGCGTCCGGCGAGATCCAAGCGGCGGCTTTGCCCGCCGGACGGGCGCCGGCCCTTGGCTTGACCGTGCAACCTGTGGCATCACGCGCGCCTTATCGTGAAAGGCCGCCGTCATGGTCACCGTCCGCTTCGCCCCTTCGCCCACTGGTCTGCTTCATGTCGGCAATGCGCGCACGGCGCTGATCAACCAGCTGTTCGCGCGCCAACACGCCGACGGCCAGTTCATTCTGCGCGTCGACGACACCGATCTGGAGCGCTCCAAGCCCGAGTATGAGGCCGCGATCCACGAAGATTTGGATTGGCTCGGCTTTCGGGTGGACGCCGTGTTCAAACAGTCCGAGCGCTTTGCGTTATACGATGCGGCGGTGGACAAGCTGAAAGCCGACGGGTTGCTCTATCCTTGCTACGAGACCGAGGAGGAGCTCGACCGCAAGCGCAAACTCCAACGCGCCCAAGGCATGCCGCCGGTGTACGACCGGGCTGCGCTCGCCCTCACCGACGCAGACAAAGCCACCCTCGAAGCCGAAGGCCGCAAACCCCATTGGCGCTTCAAGCTCAGCCAACAGCCCGTGGCGTGGGAGGATTTGGTGCGCGGGCCGGTGACCATTGACACCGCGTCGATCTCAGACCCGATTTTGGTCCGCGCGGATGGTTCCTACCTGTACACGCTGCCCAGCTGTGTCGACGATATCGACATGGGCGTGACTCACGTTGTGCGGGGCGAGGACCATGTCACCAATTCCGGCGCGCAGATTGAGATCTTCCAAGCTTTGGGCGGCCAAGCGCCGGCCTTCGCCCACACCGCGCTTCTTGTGGGGGCGGATGGTGAGAAGCTCTCCAAGCGACTAGGCTCGTTAGCGATCCAACAGTTTCGCGACGCGGGGTATGAGGCGTCCGCCCTCGCGTCGCATCTCGCCAAAATTGGCACATCCGATGCGCTGGAGACGGCCGCAGGGATTGATGAGCTTGCTGAGACCTTTCGCTTTGACAAAATCGGTCGGGCGCCGGCCCGGTTTGACGAAGCTGATCTGAGGCGCCTGAACGCCCAAGCGCTGCACGCCTTGAGCTATGATGCGGTTGTGCCGCGTCTCAAAGCGCTCAACGCCGATGGCGGCGAGGCGTTTTGGAACGCGATCCACGCCAATCTGGACACCCTTGATGAAGCGAAAGACTGGTGGACCGTTGTGCATGGCGCCATCACGCCTGTGATCGAGGACGACGCCGTCACAGGCGCAGCGGCGGAACTGGCGCCGGAGGGGCCCTACACCACCGAGACGTGGTCGGCGTTCACCCAAGCGGTGAAGGAAAAGACCGGCGCGAAAGGCAAAAAGCTGTTCATGCCCTTGCGCTTGGCGCTCACCGGCCAACCGCGCGGACCAGAGATGGACAAGCTCTTCGCGCTCATCGGCCCCGACAAAGCGAAAAAGCGCCTCAAAGGCGAGATGGCGTAAGCTTACTGGCCCCTAGTGTGTTCGGCGTCCTCGGCGTCAGGGACAGGCGGGGTTGGCGTGACCAAGTGAGAAAACGCGCACGCCGCACGCGCCTCACCCTGCAGGCGGAGGGATGACGCCACGTCCTGAGCCTCGCCTGTCAGCACAGCCGTCGCTGCGGTCTTGATCTCATCGAAGTTTGGCCGATCACCTTCAAAGAAGCCGAGGGTCACATGGCCGGCGCAGTCATAGCCATCCAGATGCCAGAGCGTTCCGGTTCCGCCCGTCATCTCAGCGTGCATCGCGTTCGTCTGAGCGTAGGCGCCAAGCGAGACCGTGTGCGGCCAGCCATCGCCGGCGGGCGCGAGGATGAACACAAAATCCTGGCGCCGTTCGGGATCAAAAGCAGTGAATTCCAAAGCATAGATCAGCCCAGCATCCGTCTCGATGCTGTCATGGAGGAGGGCGACGCCGTTGGTTTGCACCGCCTCCAGCCACAGCCGAATGTGCGCATCCCGTGCGGCGCGAAAGGCGTCGGTCTGTTCAAGCGCAGCGTTTGACCCCATCAGCGCCCAGCCCACCGGTGGATAAAACGTGTCCGGTTCAGCGCCGCGCAGGCCGCTTAGCAAGGCGACAGCGGTCTGATGATCGCCGGTTTGGTTGGCGACCAGCCCACCAAAGTAATGCGCGTTAAGTGCTGCGGGCAGGGCGTTGCAATCCGCCGCAATGTCCTTTGCGATGGCGATCGCGCCGGCCGCGTCATCGCTATCCACCGCTGACCAAAACTCGACATAGGTCGGCTCCAGGCTCCGCTCGTCGCAGGCGTGGTCTTGCGACCATGCCGGCAGGTTTGTGATGGATGCGAGCGTGCTCGCGAACACCATGGCAAGGCGCATGACGCGAATCCTCCTAAGGGTTGGCCATCACATTGATGCCTCATCGCCCACACGCGGGAAACGAGCCTTTGGCCGCACTTCGGCCATGCATTGTCGCGAAGGGGTGTTTCGCGAACAGGGCTTGCGTTGAGTTCGCCGCTGCGTATGCGTAGACTATGGCTCACGGGGGTTTGTGAGCGACGACAAAGGACGACCCGCCCATGGAAGACCGCCGCGCCCTGGTGATATCCTTCATTGTTGCGTTGATCATTTTGGTGGCGGGCTCTGTCGCCTGGATCATCCGCAACAGCGGTGATGACGGCCCCGACCGCGACACGGACCGCGGCGCCGAACAATCCGTGGGCGACAGCGCTTCGAGCCCGGTGAGCGCCCTGCAAGGACCGTCAAACAGCGACAACGCGACAGGCGATGCGGGGGCGTCGTCGGCAAGCGCGGCGTCGGGTTTGGACACGCCAAGCAATGCTGGCGAAGCCAGCCTCCAGATCGACAACGGTTCCGACGACGTGGTTGAGGGCGTCGTCATGCGCCCAAGCTTCGACATTGTCCGTATCGATGCGAACGGCAACGCCACCATGGCCGGTCGCGGCGCGGCGGGCGCGACCGCGGTGGTGCTGGTCAATGGCGAGGCCTTCACCGAAGCCGACATCGATCGGTCCAATGAATGGGTCGTGGTGCTGACAGACCCGCTGCCGAGGGGACCGGCGGCGATTGGCTTGATGATGCGCATGCCTGACGGCGAGGAGATCTTGTCTGAACAAACCGTCGTGGTGTTCATCCCCGAATCCGAAGACGGCGAACCCCTCGTGACGCTCGGCACGGCTGGCGGCGCCACGCGCGTGCTCCAGTCGCCATTGGAAGACACCGGCCAGCCCTTGGCGCTCCTCGCTGTGGATTATGATGATAGCGGCAGCGTGATGTTCTCGGGTCGCGCCGAACGTGAAACCACCGTTCGTGTCCTCGCTGACGGACGCTTGGTGGGCGAGGCGGCCGCAGATCGCAATGGTCAATGGTCGCTCATCGCCGGCTCAGCGTTGGCGCCGGGCGTTTATGATCTGCAAATCGACCAGCTGGACGCCGTGGGCCGCGTCACCGGCGTGGTGGTGGTCCCATTCGAACGGGCGAGCCCCGAAGCGGTCGCGGCCGCCCAGGCCGAAGCGCGCGAAGCCGAAGCGCGCGGCGAAACCGCCAGCAAAGTCGTGGTGCAACCGGGCAATTCGCTGTGGCGGATCGCACGCCGCGTGTACGGTTCGGGCTTTCAGTACACGGTCATCTATGCCGCCAATGACAGCCAGATCCGTGACCCCGACCTGATCTACCCAGGCCAGATCTTCGACGTGCCCGAAATCAACGAACCCGGGTGAACGCCCGAGCGTAGGGCGGTCACCCGATGAACCCGTGGTGGTAATTCTCAATCGGTGACGCCATGTCCGGGCTATGAGTCAGTCTGACACCACGCCGTCCAATGCGGGCGCGAGCCCTGAAACCACCCAGTTTGAAGATGTCGCCGCCGCCCGTGCGACCTTAGGCGGCGCGCTCAAGCGACTGTTCGGCGTGCTGTTGCGCGGCGAACTGGCCAAATGGCGTCCGATCATTGTGCTGGCCATCGTCTTGACGGTCGCCGCCAAGGCCCTGTCGGTCGCGGCAACATTCTTTCTTGCCGACGGGGTGAATGCGCTCGAAGCTGGCGGCGAGGGCGCGTTCGATCTGTTTTTGTGGATGGCCGTCGCCTATGCGCTCGCGCGGTTTTTGTCGTTCGGCTTTCCCCAACTGCGCGATGTGTTTTTCGTGCAAGTCACCCAGGACGCCCAACGCGTCATGGCGAACAAGGCGTTCGCGCGCGCCCACCAGCTTTCGCTGCGCTTTCACTTGACCCGGCGGACCGGCGCGCTGAACCGCATCATCGATCGCGGCGCGGCCAGTATGGACTACCTGTTCCGGTTTTTGGGCTTCAACATCGGCCCAACCTTGATTGAACTCGTACTGGTCGCCGCGGCGTTTTGGATCCGCCTTGGCCCCGAATTCGCCTTAACGGCTGTGGCGGCGGTGGTCGCCTACGTCATTTTCACGGTCAAAGTCACCGAATGGCGCACACGCCAGCGGCGCGCCGTCAACGAAGCCGATAGCGAGCTGCGCGCCCGCGCGGTCGATTCCCTCTCCAACTTTGAAACGGTCAAAGCCTTCGCCGCCGAAGATCGTGAGGCTGAAAAGCACAATCAGAGCATCCGCGCTTACAACCGGCTCTACATCCCGTTTATGCGGTCCTTGGCGGGCCTGAACGCCGGTCAGGAATTCATCATGACCACGGGGCTGTTGGTCGCCGTCCTGTTGGCTGGCGCGGCGGTGTCAGGTGGTCAAATGGGCACAGGCGACATCATGTTTGTCGTGCTGAACATGATGAACATCTACCGTCCACTCAACATTTTGGGCTGGGCCTGGCGCGAGATCAAACAGGGCATGGTCGACATTGAAAAGCTGTTCGGCATCTTCGATCTGCCGGTTGAGGTTGACGACAAGCCCGATGCGCCCGCCCTCAAAACACGCGGCGGTGAGGTCGTCTTTGATGAGGTGGCCTTCACCCATGACGGCCGGTCCAGCGGCCTGGACCATGTGAGCTTTACCGTCCCAGCTGGCGGATTTGTTGGATTGGTCGGCCCGAGCGGCGCTGGCAAGTCGACCATTCTCCGGCTGTTGTTCCGTTTCTACGATCCCGACAGCGGCCGGGTCATGATCGACGGCCAAGACCTGCGTGATGTTCAACAACAAAGCGTGCGCTCAGCGCTGGGTCTGGTGCCCCAAGAGGTCGTGCTGTTCAACGACACGTTGCGCGCCAACATCGCTTACGCCAATCCCGACGCGAGCGATGAACAAATCCTCGAAGCCGCCGACCGCGCCCAGCTCAGCCGCTTCATCGAGGGTTTGGAACAGGGGCTCGACACCCGGGTCGGCGAACGCGGACTGAAACTGTCAGGCGGTGAAAAACAACGGGTTGGCGTGGCGCGCGCCATTTTGGCCGATCCCTGCATCCTGATCCTCGATGAAGCCACGTCTTCGCTCGACAGCGCGACCGAAACCCAGGTCCAGGCCGCCCTGGCCGAAGCCGCCCGGGGGCGCACCACCATCGCCGTGGCCCACCGCCTCTCCACCATCGCCGGCGCTGATCAGATCATTGTTCTGGACGCAGGTCGCGTGCTTGAAGCTGGGCCCCATGCTGACCTGTTGAGTCAAAACGGGCTCTACGCCCAGATGTGGCGAACCCAGTCGAGGGTCGGCCAAGCCCAGCCTGGCGCACCGGCCACGGCTGCAGAGTGATGCGCGGCTCCCTTGGGCTACGCGTTGACGCCGCCAGCGCGCGTGCCTAGCGTGCCGCAACATCAAAACCACGTGTCGCGAATGAGCGGCGATCGAGGGGAGTTCGACCGTGCGCATCCTGTCCGCCTTGATTGTTGTTGTGTTGGTCCTTGCTGGCTTTGGCTTCGCGGCCCAGTGGGGACGCGAACGTTTGGCCTACACCGTGGCTGATATGCTGCCGGTGAACATGCGCCCCGGCGCAGCGACCGCCTTACGGGTGGTCACCGCCCCGGCGCACTATCTGCAACAATGGACCGGCGTGGGCTCGGAGGCGATTGCGCCGGCCGCGACCGTGATCGACTGCGTCGGCCAAGACGAGCCGTGGACGCACGACCCCCGCGATGATCGCCCTAAGGCCATCAGCGATACCGTTGAAACATGCGTTGACGAACACGCCGCGCCCCTGCCGTTCGCCGAAGCCGACAACCTCGCCAATGTTGCGTTCCCCCAGGGCGATGGCGGTTGCACCGTGCGTCTCTCCTTTGAAAGCGAGGCGTTTCACCTGACCAGCGCCCAAATCTATCTGTTCGTCGAAGGGGGCGATGAGCGCGCCATGGCCACGGCGCGGCCGAGTTTTGACACCCGCGAATGGCTGCGTTGGTACTATGCGATCAGCACACCGACCGGCGCCTATGATTGGCGCGATGATTTGCCGGCCGGCAGCGCGCGCGATGAGGTCTCCAACGTGCGCGAAAATCTCGATGAGGGCGACCGGCTGACCCAGTATTTTGATCTCGATGAAGCGGCGTGCGCCTTGGTCGCCGAGCATGGCGATGCGGTGGGGTGGGCTCCATACCGCCTGGATGGCTTACGCCGTTAGTCGATCCCCGTGCACAGCTCGTCACGCATGTGATTGACCGCGCCCACCAGCCGCTACAGTTTGGGCCAAAACCACGATACGGGAGAAACGCCATGGCCGACGCGCCTGCGCTTACCGCTGTTCGCGACATCACCCACTTCATCAACGGTCAGGCGCAATCCGGCGCCTCGGGACGCGCCAGCGATGTGTTCAACCCGTCAACCGGTGAGGTTCAGGCTCAAACGCCGCTTGCCACAACCGATGAAGTGGCCGCCGCCGTCGCCGAGGCGCGGGCCGCCTTTCCCAAATGGTCGGCCGCCAATCCACAACGCCGCGCGCGCGTCCTGTTCCAATTCAAGGCGCTCGTCGAGGCCCACATGGATGAGTTGGCGCATTTGCTGTCGTCCGAACACGGCAAAGTTGTCGCCGATGCGCGCGGCGATGTGCAGCGCGGCCTTGAAGTGATCGAGTTCGCATGCGGGATCCCGCATGCGCAAAAGGGCGAGTATACCGACGGCGCGGGGCCGGGCATCGACGTGTTCTCCATGCGTCAGCCTTTGGGTGTGTGCGTTGGGATCACGCCGTTCAACTTCCCCGCCATGATCCCGATGTGGATGTTCGGCGTCGCCATCGCCTGCGGCAACACCTTCATCGTCAAACCCAGCGAAAAAGACCCCAGCGTGCCTGTGCGTCTCGCCGAATTGTTCATGCAAGCTGGCGAGCAGGCCGGCCTCGACGTCACCGGCGTGCTCAACGTGGTGCATGGCGACAAAGTCGCCGTCGACGCGCTGTTGAGTCACCCCGACGTCAAAGCGATCAGCTTTGTGGGATCCTCCGATATCGCGCACTACGTCTATCAAACCGGCGCCGCGCACGGCAAACGCGTGCAGGCCATGGGCGGGGCCAAGAACCATGGCGTAGTGTTGCCCGACGCGGACATGGACCAGGTGGTCAAGGACCTGACCGGCGCGGCGTTCGGCTCAGCCGGTGAACGGTGCATGGCGCTGCCCGTGGTTGTGCCCGTGGGCGAGGACACCGCGGACCGTTTGCGCGAAGCGCTTCTGCCCGCGATTGCCGGCCTGAAGGTCGGCGTCAGCACCGATCCTGAGGCCCATTACGGCCCGCTCGTCACCGCCGCCCACCGCCAGCGGGTGGAGGACTACATCCAAATGGGCGCCGATGAGGGCGCAGAGCTTGTGGTCGATGGTCGCGGCCACACCCTGCAAGGCCATGAGAACGGATTTTACCTCGGCCCAACGCTGTTTGATCGCGTGACGCCTGAGATGAAGACCTACCAGGAAGAGATTTTCGGCCCCGTGCTGCAGATCGTGCGGGCCAAAGACTTTGACGAGGCGGTGCGCCTCCCGTCCGATCACCAGTATGGCAATGGCGTCGCCATCTTCACACGCAATGGCCGGGCTGCGCGCGAATTCGCCCAGCGCGTGCAAGTCGGCATGGTCGGCGTCAATGTGCCGATCCCGGTTCCGGTGAGCTACCACACCTTTGGCGGCTGGAAGCGCTCAGCCTTTGGCGATGTCAATCAGCACGGCATGGAAGGCGTGCGGTTCTGGACCAAGATCAAAACCGTCACCCAGCGCT
>CAZADA010000100.1:0-9750 GCA_964483775.1 uncultured Caulobacterales bacterium | reverse complement strand
GCCCCGGCGTCGATCAAGGTTTTCACTTCGGCCGACGCCTCGCCGGCCGATTGAGCAAGGCGGCGCACCTCGGCGGCGACCACCGCAAAGCCCTTGCCGGCCTCGCCCGCGCGGGCCGCCTCAACGCTGGCGTTCAGCGCCAACAGATTGGTTTGAAACGCGATGTTGTCGATCAAGCCGATGATGTCGGAGATCTTCGCCGAGCTCGCCGCGATGCGGTTGATCGCGTCGGTGGACTGGCGCATCACGTCGCCGCCATCATTGGCGATGCTGTGGGCGTTGTCGGCGTTGGCGCGGGCTTGATCGGCGCGGCTGGCGTTGTCTTTCACGGTGCGCGCGAGCTCTTCAGTGGCTGCTGCCGTTTGCTCCAAGGTGGCGGCCTGTTTGGTGGTGCGGTCGGCGAGATCCTCAGCTCCGGTGAGTAGATCGTCCATTGAGCCGCGCAGGCCGCTGGCCGCGCCCTGCATGCCGGCCACGACGCCGGTGAGTTGTTCGCAGGTGGCGTTGACGCTGTCTTTGAGGTTGGCGAACGCGCCGCGATAGGCGCCGGTGACGCGGCGCGACAGATCCATGTCCGCCATGGCGGCCAGCACTTGGCAGGTCTCGCCAAGCCCCCGGTCGACCGTGGTCGCCAAGTCATTGAGACCGCGCGCCAATTCGTTCAGCTCGGCATCGTCAAAGCTTGTGGGCGCGCGTTTGGAGAAGTCCCCGGCGAGGGCGGCTTCGACAACGACGCCGAACTCGTTTTGGAGCCGCTCCATCATGGCGCGGCGCTCGGCTTCGGTGCGTTCGCGGGCCTGGCCGCGTTCGGCTTCGGCCTGTTCTTTTTCCGCGTTGAGGGCCTCTACGCGCTTGGCGTTTTCGCGGAACACTTCGACCGACTGGGCCATTTGACCGATTTCGTCATCACGCTCGGCGTCCGGCGCGGGGGTTTCGGTGTCGCCCTCGGCCAAACGGCGCATCGCTCCGGTTAGCCTTTGAAGGGCGCGCACAAGGCCGCGGTCGACCACCACCCAGCCGATGAGGCCGGCGAGCGCGACCAACACGCCTGCGCCCACGCCCATGACAATGCGGGCGTTACCGAGGGAGGAGGCGGCCTCGCCCGCCACGGCGCTCGCGTTGCGCTCAACCTGGCTGCGCAGAGCGGCAATCTCAGTGTCGATGGCGTGGCTGGTGTCTATGGCGGCGATTTCGATGGCGCTGCTCTGCGCCAGGGCGTCGAGTTGAGCGGTCCGCATGGCGAAGATGTTGGCCTCGTCTTCGCCGATGGCGGCGAACGCAGCCACCTTCGTGGTCAGCGTGTTGGAGGCGCCGGCGCCGAGAATGGCCAAATTGATCTGGAGTTCTTCGAGGCTGTCTTCAAACAGAGCGCGGATCACCTCGATTTGTGTGGCATCCGGAGCCTTCGAGGCTTCGGCGTACAGTGTCGTGATCAGGTTGGCTTCCATTCCGATGCGCAAAATCGTCTCAATCACAGCGTCATCGGCGGTGTCGATGGCCAATTCGAGTTCTTCGGCGATTTGACCGCGGAAGGCTTGGGCGGCGAGCATTTCGTCTTCGATGGCTGCGCTGGTCGCCAAACGGGCTTCTACGGCGGCGCGGACTTTGGGGGCGTCAGACCTCAGCTTGTCGGCGACCGCGGCGATCTCATCGGTGCTGGTGATGGCGGCAAAGTCGCCAAGACGCGAGAGGTTGGCCGAAATCTCGTTTAGGACATTGTCCAGTCGCTGTGCGCTGGCCTCAACCTCGTCAACGGTCTTGGCGGCGCCCAAGGCGCCGATCTCCACAACGGCTTCTTTGACGTTCAGGGCCAGCATCGCGGCTTCAGATGTCTTGGGAAGCGATTGCGCGCCAAGGTCCTTAACGGCGGTGTTCGCTTGTCCCATGGTGAGCAGCGAGATCGCCGACAAGATTGCGGACAATCCGACAATTAACGCGAGCGCAGCGTTGAGGCGAAAGCGGATGGTGCGAAGCAAGGACATGGGCCGCTGGTCCCTCGAATTGTAAGCAGACAATCCGAGGGAAGCACAACGGCCTTGATTATGACTTAAAGTGGGGCCGAGCAATGTGGGAATCTCATCGAGATCCGCCCAAATTCGTTAGGTGAGAGCGAACTCAAGCTGGACCTTCACGGTTTCGCCGGCGAAGCCGGGCTCATATCGCCACCCACTCAGTGCACGGATTGCCGCTCTGTCAAACACACCCGGATGATCGGTCTCAACGACCACCACGTTGGTCACGCTGCCGTCAGCGGCCAAGGTCAGTTCCGCCATCAACAGGCCTTCAATGCCGCGTCGCTCGGCGCCGCGCGGGTACTCGGGCGCGACGCGCTCAACGGCGTTTGGCCCTTGTGCCAAGGCGGTCTGGGGCGTGGCGAAGGCTGCCAAGGTGATCGCGGTTACGGCAAGGAAGTGTGCTTTCATCGGGTCAATCCTCTCGCGTGCAAGTTGTCGCGTTCTCGCGGTTGCCGCAGCGTGACGCTTCGTCTGAAGCCAACTGCACGCAAACGGTTACGGGGCTGGGATTGTGATTGTGCTGCGCTGGCCGCGTTAACTTTTCGCTCGTCCTCCAGCGTTCGTTAACCAACAGCAGGCCCGCCCTTGCGGAGACAAGGAAAAGCGGATCTCCCGCAGGATTTTGTCGGGTAACATCGAGATTAACGCGGCAAGGACCCGCCCGAGGACGTTGTCACATCCCGCCCATGCTCGACACCGCCGGGCGCGGTGATGGGCCGAGATTTTCCCGCCAGCCCTGTTGGGCTTTGATGATGTCCTTGAATGCGGCGTGCCCTGACACGATGGCTTTCAACCGCCCCCGGAAAAAGTCCGAGCGGCCCGGCCAGGTCGTCCTTGCGGTGCGCTGGCGAACCGCTGCGGCGGCGTAGCGCACGCACACGAGGCTAAGGCGCGTGAGATAATGCGACTGTAACAGGTTCCACGTCCGTGATCGCATGGACAGCCCAATCAGATACGCGTCAATCAACGCGCTCAACTCACCCAGCGCGACCAGAAGGCGTTTGGCGTAGTCGGTGGTGAGGCGTCCTGGCGGCATGTAGTGCTCAAAACGCAGCTCTTCATCATACCACAACACCCAACCCAGCGCCGAAAGCGTCATGGTGATTTCCGAATCCTCACCAGACATCAGACCGCCGCCTTGTCGACCGGTGAACCTGGCGCTGAAGCCGCGCTTGGCGAGATCCTGAAGCGCGCGGGCGCGGAATGACGCGCCGGCGCCGTATAAGAACGGCCGTTGTTTGGCGATGGGGCCGGTGAAGTCGGCCTGGGGACCGCACGCATAACAATGCTGGATGCTTTCAAACCAGGCGGGGGGCTGGTCGTCGAACGTTGGGGTTCCCAAAGCCCCCACGACCCCAACGTCTGGATGGGCGCGAAACACGCGGTTTAAGACCTGAAGCCAACGGGGGGAAATCCAATTGTCGTCGTCGACAAACGAGAGCACCTCGTGGCGCGCTTCAGCGATGCCGCGTTGGCGGGCGTGGATCAGTCCAAGTTGAGGCTCTGACGCCACCCGAAGCGGTGCGGGCGAGCCGAGCGCTGCCCATAGGTGTTCGGCGAACGCCGCGGTGTTGTCGGTTGACGCGTTGTCCACCACCACGACCTCCCACACCTGGTCGGCCAGGGGTTCGATCGCGGCGAGGTGGGTGAGTGTCGGCTCCAATCGTGGCTCACTGTTGTGGCAGCACACCACGAAGCTGACACTGATTGGGCTGGCGGCCTGCATGTCGCGTCCGTCCTGGCTCATGGCGTGTTGTGCTCGCTGGTGTTGGCCGCGGGAGACGATGGGCGAGTTTGAGTGTTTGTGGCGTCAGCATGGGCGCCCATCGGCTCGCGGCTCGCGGCGGCCTTCAAACTGCCCAACAGGCCTATGACTTCCGCGCCGATGGGGTGGCGAAACGCCCAAACGCCCACCGACCAGATCGCCAAGAGCATGGCGGCGCCAACGATCAGACCGCCAAACCCTGCCATCGCTCCCATGTGAACAGCGCCCACATAGCTCGCAATTGGTAGGGCGCACAGTGCAGAGATGGCGGCGGACGGAGCGAGGGCGGCCCAGACCGCGCCTGGTGTGATCCCGCTCGGCGCGACGAGGTTGCGCCATGTCAGCGCGACGTTCAGGAAGCGCGCCAGGACGAACCCGACGATGGCGGCCTCAAGCGAAATCGTCGCTCCGACCAACACGCCGACAACGCTGGCTGTGTAGTGGGCGAATTCCTGGCGGGTAAAGACAGCAATCCGCCCGCTGGCGATGAAAAACTCAAAGTTCAGCGCGGTGATCGGCATGACCAAAAACGCCGCGCATAAAATCTGGAAGATGGGAACGACCCCGGTCCACTGGTCCCCCAACAGGACGCCGACAATGGCCGGGGATGCGGCGATCACAAACATCGCCCCGGGCCAGGCGAATGCGCTCAGATAGGTCGCCTTGCGCAGGAAGGGGGTGGCGATGTCGCCGCCCTCACGCCGATGCTGTGACAACGCTGCGAGCGTCACCGGCTTGAGCGAGTCGAGCAGGGCCTTGTTCACCAGATCGTGCAGCATTTTCGCCCGGTTGAAGAGACCGGCTGCGCTTGGGCCAAACGCCTGGAAGACCACTGATGTGGTCGCCAGCCCCGACCCTTGATGTAAGCCTCCGATGATGCTGGAGCGCATGCCAAAAGCCCCTATCTCGCGCCACCCGTCAAGTCCAAGTCGGGCGCCAACATTGGACGGCGTGAGGACCAAGCCCAAGCCGATCACAACCAGTGGTCCGAGGGCGGCCGACCAGGCCAAGCTCATGACGCCAAAGCCGTTCAGCGCGAGGAGCACCGCCGCCACGGCGATCACCATCTCGGCCGTCACGCCGATCGTCAATTCGGTCCCAAAACGCATGGCGCGGTGCAGCCGTGCATTCAGCAGATAGGTGAACGGCACTGCGGCGAGGATGATGCACAACACCCTCAAAACGTCGGAGAACGCCGGCGCGCCGGTGAGCGCGGCCAAGGCGGGGCCGGCGATGAACAACGCCGCGGCGAGGGACCAGGAAACCACCAAACTCAAGGTGAACGCGCCGCGGACGCGCGCCGGGTCAAGCGTGCGTTCTTGGACCAGATAGACGCTGACCCCAAAGTCGCCGATCAGCATGGCGACGTTCATAATGGCGAACGCCAATGCGAAGACGCCGTAGTCTTCGGGCGCCAGCAATCGCGCCATGATGATCGCGCGCGCCAGACCGATGATCAGCACGAGGTAGCGATGCGCGAAAGAAAGGCCGAGCGAGCGGCGCAGTTGCGTCAAAGCGAGCCCCCCCACGCCGCTGCGGCGCCGCGCAACCACTCTCGCTGATACGCCAAACGCACCGCAAGCGAGGGCGGGGCGGCGAGGTTTGCGGCCCAGGCGGCGGCCTCGACCCGCCAACGGCGCCGGCGTAGCCAACCGGGGGCCGCGCTGTCGTCTTGCGACGCCATCAGGGCGTAGCCCTTGCCATGCCGGCGGGCGCGCCCGAGCACCCAGTCCCTGGTCATTTGATCATCGCGCACCAGGTGGTCCACCGCGGCTTCGGCGACAAACATGGCCGTCGCGCCGTGCGCCTCGGCTCGGGTGAGAAACTCGGTCTCGCTGCCCATGGCGTAGGTTGCCCGGCCATCGGGGCCAATGCTGTCGGTGAAGCGATGTCCGTCATCGAACACCCGCTGACGCACCGCCATATTGGGTCCCCATATCCAACGGGCTTCACACGGACCGGTGGCGTGGTCGGTTTGGGCGTACAGGACGCCAAACTCGTGTTTCAGCGCCATCAGCCAGGCCGGCGGAGCGCTGGGGAACCGCGGCCGTATGGCGCCGCCAAACAGGTCCCGGTCGCTGGCGTCATCGGCGGCGCGTTGCAATGCGTCGAGCCATTGTGGGTCGGGCGCGATGTCGTCATCGGTGAACACGATGAGCGTGTCGGGGGTGACCGGATCGCCGCCCACGCCATGTGCAGCCAGATGATCAAGGGCGGTGTTCAACGCTGCGTTTTTGCCCTTGCGCGGTTCAAACAGGACCGTCATCGGCGCGTTCTCGGCGTAGCGGTCCAAGAGTGTGCGCGTTGAATCGGTGCTGGCGTTGTCGACGGCGATGACATGAAAGCCGCCGCGTGAGGTGTCCAACGCCTGGAGGCCGTCGAGCATCCGTTCGAGGGTCTGCGAGCCGTTATGGGTTGCAAAGACGATGGGGGTCATGGGGATTATTCACCCCGCAGGGCTTGGCTGCCCGGTGCTGTCAGCGCGGTGCGGCCTGAGCGTTGTTTGGCCAGCCATTTGCGCACCGCGCCGGCGAATTCACGCGGGGATGTCGGCAGCGCCAGAGCGTGGCGCAGCGCGGCGCCATAGCGCCCGTCCAGATAGGCGGTCTTGTAGCGGGCGTATTCGCGCATGAACCGAATGTTGGCGCGCCGCACCTTCAGCGCCGCGGCGCCATCGCGATCGCCGCGCATCTGCGCTTCGCGCAACAAGGACGCGTTGGCGTGGGTGAGCTGTTCATGGTGGCGAGCCTCGCGTTCGGGGCTGCGCGATACCGAGCCCACCACCTGCCAGTACTCGTAGAGCGCCTCATCGATAAACCGCAGTTCTGCGCCAGCCAGAAGGCAGCGCACATACAAGTGAAAGTCTTCGCCACAATTGTAGGCGGTTTCGTAGCGCAGCTGGTGGCGGTTCAGAAACTCTCGGTCCATCAGAGGTTTGATGTAGCCGAGCTGGCGTCCGCCGCCAATCAGCGGGCGATCGTACTTTGCGAACACAGCCGTGGTCACCCGCGCGCCCTGCTCGAAATGGCCAAAAGCAGGGCCGACAATCTCTCGGTCATCGCCCGCGACGAGCAGCAAATCGTCGGAAACCATTTGCGCGCCGGTCTCGCGGGCGGCGCCCACCAAACGCTCTAGGCGGCGGGGACGGTAACGGTCGTCGGCGTCCAGCAGCGTGATCCAACGTCCGAGCGCGGCGTCAAAACCCACATTGCGCGCGGCGCCTGGACCGCCATTGGTTTCGCGCGCGATCACACGTATGCGCGGGTCGCCATCGGCCTGCGCGATGGCCCGGGAGTCATCGGGGGAGGCGTCGTCCACCACAATGACCTCGAAATCGTCGAAGGTTTGTTGCTTCAAGGATTGCAGCGCCGCCGGCAAGGTGGCCGAAGCGTTGTACACGGGAAGAACAATGGACACTTCGGGCATGAGTTCCCCAGCCAAGTGAATTTGACGCGCACAGCCACGCCATTTCGCACCCGCGAACGGATGCAATGCTTATGCCGCCTATCAGAAAACGATCGCGACAACCATGGTCCGTGACCGTCCAGCGTTTGCACGTCGTTTGCGCCGGCTATGGTATACGCGTGGCGCTTGAACTGTGGTCGGCGGCGCGCGGCGCCTCAGCGCCGCCCGATTGTGCGTCATGGTAACCGATCATCGTCGATAGGGGGGACGGGGGACGATATGCGATCGACACACAAAGCCTTGGCGGCGGCGGTGCTGTGGGGTTTGGGCTGGCTCAGCGGCCACGCTCCAGCGCTTGCGCAAGGCGACCCGGACATGGCCGAGCGGCGACTGCTTGAGCGGCTTGCCGATGACCCTCAGGACGCCATGGCGCGCTTGGCGCTTGGCCGGCTCTATCTTGAGGCGCGTCGGGACCGCGCGGCGGTGTTCCAGTTGCGCCAAGCCTTGGCGGGCGATCTGAGCGCGCAGGCCGCCCAAGAGGCGCGCGGTCTGCTCGAAGCGCTCGAGCGCCGCCGGCGCTGGTTCGCCACGGGCGACGTGTTCTTTGTTGGCGATGAGGAGGATCGCGGATTTGGCGGTATTGGCGTGGGCTCCCTGGAGCATCGCGTGCTGCTGGGCGAGGATTTGCGGTTGAGCGTGCGCGGGGTCGGGCGTGCGGCGGTGTTTGAAGACAGCGCTGAGAACACCGTGGATCTGACAGTGCTGGCTGGCCCGCTTTGGCTTGGCCGCGGCGACAATGTGACGACGGTGCGCGCGCTGGTTGGCCGACGCTGGCTTGATGGAGCGATTGACGTCGACAGCGTAGGGCTGCAGGCGGAGATTTCGCGCACCTTCGATGACCGGGTGCGCACCTTCACCAGCCTGACTGCGCGAGAGCTCGACTACGCCAACCGTGATGATCTCGACGGCCAGCTCTATAGTGCGTTCACTGACCTTATCCGGTTTGGCCGCGGGGGTCGGTTTGAGCGCGCCAACGTCTCGTTAAGCCGGTTTGAGGCGCGCGATGAGTTTCAGCGCTATTGGTTCGCACAGCTGGGCGTGGGGGCGTATCGCGAGGTGCGCTATGGATTTGGCCTCTATGCCGAACCCTTTGTGAATTGGCAGGATTTTGACGGTTTGGACCCCACCGACAACGCAGCCCGAGAGGATCTTGGTCTCGGCGTGCGCGCGCGGATCACCAAACGCGACTGGCGGGTGGCGAGCGCGGCGCCCTTTGTTCAGGCGACCACGCGCACGGTGAACAGCACGCTGTCGCGGTTTGACCGCGATGAAACCTCGGTGGAGTTTGGTTTCACGCGCACCTTCTAGGGGAAACAGGGCGGCGGCGTTGACGCTCACCGGCCAAGGCGCGTAACACGCAAGGCGCTTTCGGCGGATTGCGTGCGCGCGCTGGCGTTGGCCCCATAGCTCAGCTGGATAGAGCAGGTGACTTCTAATCATCAGGTCCGAGGTTCGAGTCCTCGTGGGGTCGCCACCTCCGTATGGTTCAACCTTTCTCAAATCGGTTGAGACCGCTGACCCTGGTTCGAGGTTTGTCCTACCACCGCGCCACAGATTCTGATCGTCTGGTCACGACATGGCGCTGAAGCGGCGGCCGATTGACATCCGGCGGTGTCTGGCCGCTTCTGGGGCGGGTCATCCACTGGCGGGGTTTTGCAGGAGATGGATGCGGACCGGCTCATTGTCATCATGGGGGTCAGCGGGTGTGGCAAATCCACGGTCGGCAAAGCTTTGGCGGCCCGCATGGGATGGCTCTTCATTGAGGGCGATGACCATCACCCTTCGCAGAACGTGGCGAAAATGGCCGCGGGCCGGGCGTTATGCGACGCGGACCGCGCGGCGTGGCTGGACGCTATCGCCGCCGCGGTGCTCGGCCATGGTGAGCCTGATGTCGTCCTTGCGTGCTCGGCGTTGACGCCCTTTGTGCAGGACCGCCTACGCCGGGACACCGGGCGCGAGGCCGTGTTTTGTTGGATCGATGCGCCGACCGCCCTGATCGCCAAGCGCATGGAGGAACGCGAACACTTCATGCCGCCAAGCTTGCTGCAAAGTCAGATCGAGGCGCTGTCACCACCCCAATGCGCGCGGGCGTATAGGAATGACGGGGCGATCGACGATCTGGTGGACCGGATCGTTGGCCATTTGGCGCGCGGGGCTTAGTTAACTCCACAGTCTTGTTGGGCGTTGGTGTCCTCGGTGATGCGGACATTCGACACGCCGATGCTTTGTCCGCTTTCGCCAATGACGATGAGCCCTTGCTCCAGATTGTCCATCGCCACGCCGCGGTCGGCGAAGCAGCTCAGCGAGAGCCGGACTTCGCTCCAGTCCGGTTGAAGCGCGACGGGCAGCGTGGCCTGACACACAGAGCCGGCGTCGCAGGCCATGCCGAACTGGGCAATCTCAGCGCCCGCATAGACTTTGGCGTGGAATGTCAGTTCCATGGCCCCGTTGGACTCTCGGCCGAAGTCTTGCCCGTAGCCCGAGGAGATCGAGAACTTCGCGCCG
>CAZADA010000099.1:0-9861 GCA_964483775.1 uncultured Caulobacterales bacterium | reverse complement strand
CGTATCAAGCGTCAGTCCAACGAAACCCAAGTGATCGCCGGCAATGTGGCCACCTATGAGGGGGCCAAAGCGCTGATCGATGCTGGCGCGGATGCGATCAAGGTTGGCATTGGGCCTGGATCCATTTGCACCACGCGGATTGTGGCCGGCGTGGGCGTGCCGCAACTCACGGCCATCGAGGACGCGGTGCGCGCTGGGCGTGAGGCGGACGTGCCGGTGATATCGGACGGGGGCGTGAAGTATTCCGGCGACATGGCCAAAGCGTTGGCGGCCGGCGCGGAGACGGTGATGCTGGGCTCGATGTTCGCGGGCTCCGAAGAGGCGCCGGGCGAGACGTTCTTGTATGAGGGTCGCTCGTACAAGGCCTATCGCGGGATGGGCAGCGTGGGCGCGATGGCCCGGGGATCAGCGGACCGTTACTTTCAAAAGGAAGTCACCGACACCATGAAGTTGGTGCCTGAAGGGGTTGAAGGACGCGTCGCCTATAAGGGCCCCGTGGCGCCGATCATCCACCAATTGGTGGGCGGCCTGCGCGCAGCGATGGGCTATGTTGGGGCGGCGACCATCGCCGACATGCACGCCAAAGCGACCTTTATCCGCATCACCGGCGCGGGCTTGCGCGAAAGCCATGTCCACGACGTCGCCATGACCCGCGAAGCGCCCAATTATTCGCTCCGGCGGGGATGAGGCGTCATCCTCAGCGGCTTCCTCAGCGGCTGGGCGTCAGCTGTCGTTGAGGCCGCGTGTGGCGATGGGCTCGACTTTCGGGGCGGACTGGGTCGCGACGGGATAGGCGCAATAGTCGGCGGCGTAGTAAGCGCTGGGGCGGTGATTGCCAGAAAAGCCCGGCCCGCCGAACGGCATGTTGGACGCCGCCCCCGTGGTCGGGCGGTTCCAATTCAGGATGCCGGCCCGCAGCTCGGCGTGCGCACGCGCCCACAACGCGGCCTCATCGCTGATCACACCGGCTGAGAGGCCGAACTTGGTGGCGTTGGCGCGGGCGATCGCTTCATCCGCGTTGGCGACCCGGAACACTTGCAGCAAGGGACCAAAGACCTCGCGGTCCTCCGGTTCGCAGCCGGTCATGTCGATCACGCCAGGGGTCACGAAGGCCGCGTCCGGTTTGGCGCTCGCGCGGCGGCGCACCACACCGCCTTTGCTCCCCAGCGCAGCCTGGGCTTGGATCACCGCTTCGGCGGCCCGCGTATTGATTACCGGGCCCATAAAGGGTTCAGGGTCATCGTCCGGCCCGCCCACGCGTATCCGATCGAGCAGGTGATCAAGCGCGGCGAGCAAAGCCTCGCCAGCCGGGTCGTCGGGGACGATCAAGCGCCGGGCGCATGTGCAGCGCTGACCGCTGGTGATGAAGGCTGACTGCAACACGATGTTCGCTGCGGCGTCAGTATCGGCCCAATCCCACGCGATGAGCGGATTGTTGCCGCCCATCTCCAGCGCCAAAATCACATCAGGTCGGCCCGCGAATTTGCGATGGATCATCACTCCAGCGTCAACCGAGCCGGTGAACAACACGCCGTTCACGTCGGCCTCCAACAGGGCTCCGCCCGTCGCCCGCGCACCCTGAACGGCGTTCAGCACACCATCCGGTAAGCCCGCATCACGCCAGACCTCAACGAGGAACGCTCCAACGGCGGGGGTGTGTTCGGAGGGTTTGAACACGGCGGTGTTGCCTGCAATGAGCGCGGGTACGATATGACCGTTGGGCAAATGGGCTGGGAAGTTATAGGGACCGAGCACGGCCATGACGCCATGGGGATGGTGGGTCAGGCGCGCCTCGCCAAACGCGGTGGCGCTGGCGCGTTCGCCGGTGCGTTCGGCGTAAGCGGCGATGGAGATGTCGACCTTGCCGGCGACGGCGCTCGCTTCGGCTTGGCACTCCCACATGGGCTTGCCGGTTTCACTGGCGATCAGGCGCGCCAATTGGCCTGCGCGCTCCATAACCAGATCACGGTAGCGTTCGGCCAGGGCGATGCGCTCACTCAGGGGCGCGCGGGACCAAGCTGGCGCGGCGTTGCGGGCGGCGGCGACCGCGGCGACGACGTCCTCGTCAGACGCCGCCCTGCCCTGCCAGACCTCTTCGCCGGTGGCGGGGTTAAGCGATTGAAAGGTGTCGCCCGAGGCGGGACGCCAGTCTCCGTCGATCAAACAATCGGTCAGCGCGTTCATGGGTAGGTCCAGATGCGGGCGGTGTCGCCTGGGTTGAGGCCAAGCCGGGCCAGAAGATTGGCCGGCGCTGCGATGGTGTCGCCATCACAATGCAACGGCGCGCGGGTCACCGCGAAGTCCTGGATGACGTCGTTGCAGATCAACGCATCTGCGCCGTCGGCCGCGCCATTGGCGCGAACCGTCGCGGTGCGGCTCTCGCGGATGGTGCGGATATCGCTGCGCGGGGCGCAGACCAGTGGACCGCCGTCAAAAATGTCGACCACGCGATCGTAACGGAACCCCTCGTCCATCAACATGGCGTAAGCGCCTCGGCCGGTTTCGTGGACCTGGCCGACAACCGCTTGGGCGTCGTCGTGGAGCAATTCGAGATAGATTGGGTATTTGGGCATGAGATCGAGAATGAACTGATTGTCCGTGATCGCATTGAGATGATCCGCCTCAGGAAAACTCATATTGAAGAACTTTTTGCCCAAATGCTCCCAAAAGGGCGAATGGCCCGTGCGGTCCACAACGCCGCGCAGTTCGGCGATGATGGTCGGCGCGAAGCGTTCGGGGGCCGCCGCCATCAGCAAGTATCGGGCCTTGGCGAGCAGACTGCCCACGCCGCCGCCACGGGCGCGTGGGTGCACAAACAACGTGCCGACCTCAGTGCAACTCGCGTACTCGTTGACCAACATCAAGATGTCCATGTCAAAACGGCGTCCAGCCGAGTTGGACACTTGCGATACTTTGAGAATTTTGAAGTTGAAGAATGGCTTGTTCGCGCCGGTTTGCGGTTTAACTCCGGCGCACCCTGCGACTGCGCCTTCGTCATCTTCGAGCATCAACAGATAATGCGATCGGCTGAGGTCTGGGGCGGGGTCGGCAAAGCTCGCCATGGATGAAGCGATCGTCGCCTCCAGCCGCTCGCGATCTTCGGGCAAGCTGGTGAAGCCTGGACCCGACAAGCGGGCCAGTTCCATGAAGGACTCGATATCATCGGTCTTTGCCGGGCGCACAATCGGCATGACGTTCATCCTGTCGGCGGGGCCGCACCGTCATTTGGCGGCGGGCCCTGTTTAGCGTTGAGCGAGGTCTGGGCGCAAACGGCGGGCGTCGAAATCACCAGACGCGAAGCGAAACAGCATGATGGCCGAGAGTTGGGCGCGTTCGGCGAAGCTTGACAGCTTCACAAACTCTTCGCTGGAGTGAATGCGGCCGCCGCGCACGCCGAGCGTGTCGACATTGGGGCAACCGGCCGCCCACAGATTGTTGCCCTCACACACACCGCCGGTGTCATTCCACATAACGTCGAGACCTAACTCGGCGCCGGCGGCCTTTGTCCAGGCAAACATCTGCGCGTTCTCAGCGCTCATGGGTTTTGGCGGCCGTGTGAAATCGCCATGGCGTTCGACGGTCACACCGTCGCGCGCGTTGATCGCTGCGACCACGGCGTCGATCTGTGACATGACCCAGGGGACGTCGCCCTGTTGAGCGACACGCACGTTGAAGCGGGCGATGGCGAGGTCGGGCACCATGTTGACCGGACCGCCGCCGGCCACGTGGCCAACATTCACGGTCACGCCGTCGCGCTGGCCGTTCAGCGCCTGGAGGCCGACGATTGCGGCGCTTGCCGCCTCAATGGCGTTGCGCCCCTGGGCGTGCTCTCGGCCCGCATGGGCGGCGCGACCACGCACAACCAGGCTGAAATTGCCCGAACCTTTGCGCGCGCCGGCAAGCGCCCCTGTCTCCAACGCGGGCTCATAGGTCATGCCGACATGGGCCTTGCCGCCAATCCGGGCCAGGTGCGGGGCGCTGGCGGGATTGCCGATTTCCTCGTCGGGACTGATCAGCACGGTGTAACCCACATGATGTGCGTCCGGGTGGCGTTCGAGCGCCCCTATGGCGGCGGCCATGACCAGCAAGCCGCCCTTCATGTCAGCGACGCCGGGGCCGTTGAGGGTGTCCTCGTCGAGGCGGCGGCAGGCTTGAAAAGCGCTCTCAGCGGGAAAGACCGTATCATAATGGCCAGTCATGGCGATCTGGATCGGCGCGTCGGGGCGCTGACACACCTGGACGGCCGGGGTGTGCGGCTGTTCGACCGCGTGGCCGTGCTCATCGATCACAGTCGAGGGCGCGAGCGGAACGGCCGTCACTTCGGCGCCGGTGGCGGTGAAATGGTCGGCGACCATCGTGTGCATGCGCGACAGGCCCTCAAGATGACGACTGCCAGAGTTGACGTGAGCCCATTCTTGGACGGTGTCGATCATGGCGCCGGCGTCATCGGCGAGTTGGGCGAGCAGGTCGCGCTCGTGCGTCGTCAGGGGGCGTGCGGGAGCTTGGATCATGAGATGGGCCCGGGTCGGTCGGCGGCGGTCGGCGCCGCCTGGGTGCGGTTAAGGTGTTGTTAAGCCAATCGGCGGCGCTTGGCGAGTGGGGGAAGTCGAAGAGGATTGGCGTTGTGCTTCGTAGTTTGATGATGATCGGCCTGGGCGCTTGGCCAGCAATGGCGCAAGAGTCCGAGGAACCGCCAAAGATATGGACCAGTGAAATCAGTCTGAACGCCGTGTCTCAGTCGGGCAACACTGACACCAACGACTTCGGAGTCGCCGCCAAGGTTGAGCGCGACATCGAGCGTGTGCGCCATTTCGCTCAACTGACATTCGACTATGGCGACACCGAGGGTGAGGAGACAAAAAACCGCACCTTCGCCTCGTACCAACAAGATCGGGTGTTCAATGACCGCTGGTTTGGTTTTGGGCAGGTCTCAGTCGAGTTGGATGAATTTGACGGCTTCGACTATCGCGCCTTGCTCAACGCCGGTGTTGGCTATGACGTGATCGATACCGATGTGCGCAATTGGACGGTGCGCGGCGGTCCCGGCGTTCGATTTGAACAGGTCGAAACCGATGAGGACGCCAACACTGAGTTCGCCCTGTTCGCGGGCAGCCGGTTCCAGCAACAGATCAATGACGCCGTGGCCCTCGACCTCATCAATGATGTGACGTGGACGTCGGAAACCAGCACGTTCTTCAACAGCGCTGCGTTGTCTGCGGAACTGACCAATGGTTTGTCGGCCCGCTTTTCCTACGACGTGATCTACGAAACCAACCCGCCCGTCGGCGCGGAGGAAACAGACACCATCGCCCGCGCCGCGCTGGTGTTTTCACGTCAATAGCCCGGCGGCTTTCGTTACGCGCCCAACACACAACGGCCCGACCAGAGTGCTCTGGTCGGGCCGTGTCTTACGCCACTGCGATGCAGCCAAAGGGCCGCTCGAGCGTTACTCGACTTCGATCAACACTTCGGAACGACGGTTCAGAGGCTCACGCACCCCGTCCGGCGTATCTGTTTGCGGCTCGCTCTCACCACGCGCGCTGGTGGTGATGACGCTGGCCGGCACGCCCTCAGAAATGAGCGCCGAACGCACATTGTTGGCCCGGCGACGTGAAAGATCGACGTTGTAGCTGGTGCTGCCCGAGCGGTCGGTGTGACCCTCGATCTGAACGCGGGTGATGTCGCACTCAGCGGCCTGATCAGCGGCGTTGGAGATCACGCGGCGCGCTTGATCGGTCACCACATCGCTGTCCCAGCCGAAGTAGACGATGAACGGCACGTCATCGCAGACGATGGCGGCCTGACCGTTGTTCGCGGCGGCGGCCGGCGGGGCCGGCGGTGCGGAGCGTTGAGGACGCTCAGCGCGTGGGCCGAACGAATAGCGCAAGCCCAACAGCACGTCGAACGAAGATGGCTCATCCAAGCGCTGCTCAAGCGAGCCGAGGAGAATGTCGTTGTCCGCCGTGACGAAATACCGGCCTTCCAGGTCCGCGGTGAGGCGCTCGGTGAGCGGAATGCCCAAGCCCACAAACGCTTGAGCCGCCCAACCCCATTCGTCATTGACGATGGCGTTCACACCATCGCGCATGGCGAAGCGCGTTTGCGCCGTACCGACGCCAGCGCCGATATAGGGATCAATGTCGAAGGGCAAGGTGGTGTCCAAGTCACGGATCACGTTGCCCAGAATAGCAACGCTGTTGATCGAGCTGTCTGAAAGATCGCCCGTGTTCACCAAAGACGCCGCAGCCGGCACGCCGTTAAATTCCAGAGCGCCCGTGTCGTTAAAGCGATCCACGACTTCGGCTTCAATGCGCCAGCCATTGCCGAACGCATATCCCAAACCGCCGCCAAAGCGCATGTCGAACTCTGCGTCCAGCTCAGCCGAGTCGGTTGAACCAAAGACGTTCTCGATCTTGCGCTCGGTCGGTCCCCCATAGCCGAAGAGCAATTCGGCGTAGAAGCCCTTATCGTCCTGAGCAGAAGCTACCGAAGTTAGGGCGAGCGCCGACGCCGCGCCCCAAAGAAGTTGTTTCATCATCATCCCCTCACGCGCCCTTCGCGCCGAGCTGCACAATACCCTAAAACCCTTGCGTGTAAACCGCGACAGGCCGATCCGAATGCCTCGTTGACACTCTTTCAACCTTGGCGGTGATTCCACGCCCATTCCCAAACTCCACCACCCTAGTGCGATTTCTCGCACGAGGCGACGGCCAAACGCAGGTGCAGCGCCCAAACACGTGTGTCGCCCATACTCAAAGGCAAATCCTCGTGCTGCGGCGCCCCCCAGCCTGCGGTGACAAAGATCAAGGAAAGCAACTCTTGGGCCAACTCGCGCGGTTAGGCCGCCGCAACCGTGCGCACGTGCTCGACCAAGGTGTCCACAACGTCGCGCACCAAGTCAGGATCTTCGCCCTCGGCCATGATCCGGATCACAGGTTCGGTGCCAGACTTGCGCACCACCAGACGCCCCCTGTTTCCAAGGCGCTTTTCCGCGTCGTCCATCGCGATCTTGACTTCGTCAGCGTCAAGCGCTGCGCCATGGTCCGACACGCGGACGTTCTTCAAGATTTGCGGCAGCGGTTCAAATTGGCGGAGCCGCTCGCTCGCCGGTTTGCCCGTCGCAACGAGATCGGCCAACACCTGCAGGGCCGCGATCATGCCATCGCCTGTTGTGGAAAAATCTGACAGCACCACATGGCCCGACTGCTCGCCGCCAACATTGAAACCGCCCTGACGCATGCGCTCAGTGACGTAACGGTCTCCCACTTTGGTGCGGTGCAGCGCGACCTGTTTCTTTTTGAGAAACAACTCAAGGCCCAAATTGGACATCACGGTCGCCACAACGCCGCCGCCGGCCAACCGGTTCTGTTTGGCCCAGCTCGCCCCGATCAAAGCGAGGATCTGGTCGCCATCAACAATGGCGCCCTTCTCATCGGCGATGATGACGCGATCGGCGTCGCCGTCGAGCGCGATCCCGAGATCGGCCCGGTATTCGTTCACCTTGAAGGCTAGCAGGTCCGGCGCGGTCGATCCGCATTCATCGTTGATGTTGAAGCCGTTGGGTTCAACCGCCAGCGAGATGACTTCAGCGCCCAGTTCGTACAGCGCAGCCGGAGCAACGCGATAGGCCGCGCCATTGGCGCAATCGACCACGATCCGCAGGCCGTTCAGTTCGAGGTGCTTGGGGAAGGTCGCCTTGATGATTTCGACATAGCGGGCTTGGGCGTCGTCAATGCGCTTCACCCGTCCCAGATCGGGCGGCTCGGCCAGGTTGGCGGCCAAGTCGGCGTCCATCATGGCTTCGATCTCAGCCTCGGCTTGGTCGTTGAGCTTGTAACCGTCCGGACCAAACAGCTTGATCCCGTTATCCTGGAACGAATTGTGCGACGCTGAGATCATAACCCCAAGGTCAGCGCGCAGCGAGCGGGTCATCATCGCAACGCCGGGCGTGGGCAATGGACCAAAAAGGCGCACATCCATACCCACGGCCGCGAATCCAGCGACCAGGGCGGGCTCGATCATATAGCCTGATAACCGGGTATCTTTGCCGATCACGACCAGGGGCCGGCCGCCGCCGCTGCCTCGGCCCTTGTGAAAATAGCGCCCCGCCGCTAGACCCACGCGCAAGGCGATCTCCGGCGTCATGGGCGGCGTGTTGGCCCGCCCACGAATGCCGTCGGTGCCAAAATAGCGCTTGGTCATTGCGTGCTCCTTAGCAGCTGGGCCTGACGGCTTATACGTAACGGCGGTAGCGAATTTCCAAGGTTAGGTCCAGTAACCCGCCGGGGGAAAACCGAGGTTGGCGTTTGGAGGCGCGATGGCCTAGCTTGGCAAGCACGTTGCTTGTTGGGATTTACCATACAAGGGGATCCGTCATGACCATTCGTAAAGCCGTCCTTCCGGTCGCCGGCCTTGGCACGCGCGTGCTGCCGGCCACCAAGTCCATTCCCAAAGAGATGCTGCCGGTGTTTGACCGTCCGGCCATTCACTATGTGGTGGCCGAGGCGGTCGCGGCGGGCGTTGAGCACTTTGTGTTCGTCACCGGCCGCAACAAAGGGGCGATCGAAGACTATTTCGATCGGGCCTACGAATTGGAGGCCACGCTGGAGGCCAAAAACAAGACCGCCATCCTCGAAGAGTTGAAAACCGACATGCCCGAGCCGGGCTGTGCGAGCTTTGTGCGTCAGCAGGCTCCGCTGGGGCTTGGTCACGCCATTTGGTGTGCGCGCGACGTTGTCGGGGATGAACCGTTTGCGGTGTTGCTGCCCGACATGTTGATGATGGCCGACACGCCATGTTTGAAGCAGATGGTCGACGCGCACGCCAGCGTGGGCGGCAATATGATCTGCGTCGAAGAAGTGCCGCGTGAGGAGGTGTCCAAATACGGCATCATCGACCCGGTGCGGCGAAACGGCAACCTTCTTGAGTTGCGCGGCATGGTTGAAAAGCCCGCCGCCGACGTTGCGCCGTCCAACTTTATGATCAACGGCCGCTATATTCTGCAGCCCAGCATCTTCCAGCTGTTGGCCGATCAAGAGCCTGGCGCCGGCAATGAGATCCAACTCACGGACGCCATGTTGCGGCTGATGGCGCGTGAGCCGTTTCACGCGGTGGCCTACGAAGGGCGCACCTATGATGTGGGCAGCAAGATCGGCTATCTGGAGGCCAACCTCGCCTACGCCTTGGCGCACGACGAACTCGGCGGTCAGGCCCGGGCGGTCATTGAGCGTGAATTGGCCGCCGCGCGCGGCCTGGTCGACGCCGGCTAAGCCGACTGGTCCTCGGCGACCTCAAGGGTTTGGGCGCTGTATGGCGCCTCGACCCCTGGGGTGAGGCGGCCAATGCTCTCATAACGAAAGCCGCGCGCGATCATGTCTTTGGCGTCATAGATGTTGCGCAAATCGACCAGCACATCGCCGCGCATCGTGCTTTTCACGCGGCCCATGTCCAAAGCCCGGAACTGATTCCATTCGGTGAGAATCACCAATGCATCTGAACCCTCGACGGCGTGGTAAGGACCGTCACAGGCGATGACGTCGCGAAACATACCTTCGGATTCCTGCAGGCCTTCGGGATCATAGGCGCGGATCTTCGCCCCCGCCTCTTGCAGCGCGGGAATGATATCCAGGCTCGGCGCCTCGCGCATGTCGTCGGTGTTGGGCTTAAAGGTCAGACCGAGCACTGCAATGGTGAGGTTGGAGACATCCCCGCCGCATGCTTCGATCACCTTTCGCGCCATGGCTTTCTTGCGTTCGGCGTTCACCGCGATCGTGGTCTCGACGAGCTGGGTCGGCGCGCCAGCATCACGGGCGGTTTTCGTCAAGGCCTGCGTGTCCTTGGGGAACCACGAGCAGCGATAGC
>CAZADA010000098.1:0-10131 GCA_964483775.1 uncultured Caulobacterales bacterium | reverse complement strand
GATTTCGAACGCTGTCTTGAAGATATCTTTCTCGTCTTGCGTCAGGTCGTCGAGATGCTGGACCGACCCCTCATGCTCCAAGATGCTCGCCCAAACCGCCGGCGTGTTCAGGCCCTTTTCGTCAAGAAGCGCTTCAAGGTGTGGGTTCTTCACCGAAAACGACCCCGACAAGGTCTTGTGGGTGTAGATGTTCGCCGGGATCGGCTCGATACCCGCGCTGGTGCCGCCACAAATGATGGAAATCGACGCCGTCGGCGCCACCGCCAACTTGTGTGAGAAGCGCGCTTTCATCCCACGCTCACGCGCGTCCGGACACGCCCCGCGCTCTTCGGCGAGAACCACGCTGGCCGCATCCGCGCCTTGCCGCAAATGCTTGAACATTTGGCGGTTCCATGACTTGGCCATGGCCGATTCAAAGGCGACGCCCTGGCCTTGCAGAAAAGCGTGAAAGCCCATCAACCCCAAACCGACCGAACGCTCACGCTTGGCCGAATACACCGCCGTGGCCATCTCGGCCGGCGCGCGCTGGATAAAGTCCTCCAGCACATTATCCAAGAAGCGGAACACATCTTCGAGGAACCGCGGGTCATCCTTCCACTCCAAGAAGGTCTCGGCGTTCACCGAAGAAAGACAGCACACCGCGGTACGGTCTTTGCCCAGATGATCCGTCCCCGTCGCCAACATGATCTCAGAGCACAAATTGGACTGGCGCACCGACAACCCGACGTCGCGTTGGTGCTTAGCAAGATTGCGGTTCACCGTGTCGGAGAACACCAGATAGGGCTCACCCGTCTGCAGCCGCAGCTCGAGGATCTTCTGCCAAAGCTCGCGCGCCCGCACGGTCTTCACCACCTCGCCGGTTTTCGGCGACTTCAGGCCAAAGTCCTCATCCGCGCGCACCGCTTCCATAAAGGCGTCGGTGATGTTGATGCCGTGGTGCAGGTTCAGCGAACGCCGGTTGAAGTCGCCGGACGGCTTCCGGATTTCCAGAAACTCTTCGATTTCTGGGTGGTGCACGTCGAGATAAACAGCGGCCGAACCACGCCGCAGCGACCCCTGACTGATCGCCAACGTCAGCGAATCCATCACGCGAATGAACGGAATGACGCCCGACGTCTTGCCGTTCCCGCCGACCTTCTCCCCGATCGAGCGCACACCGCCCCAATAGGTGCCGATGCCGCCGCCATTGGACGCCAGCCACACATATTCGTTCCACGTCCCGACAATGCCGTCGAGCGAATCATCGACCGAATTCAAAAAGCACGAAATCGGCAAACCGCGATCCGCGCCGCCGTTCGACAGAACAGGCGTGGCCGGCATGAACCACAAACGCGACATGTAGTCATACAGCCGCTGGGCATGGTCAGCATCATCGGCATAGGCCGCCGCCACGCGCGCAAACATGTCTTGGTAGCTTTCGCCGGGCAACAGATAGCGGTCGGTCAGCGTGGTCTTACCAAACTCCGTCAGCAGCGCATCCCGTGACGGGTCGGTCCGTACGCCGTCTTTCACCAAGCGCAGCTCGACCTGCTTCGGCTTGCCCCGTTCGCCCCGCGCGACAGATCCGTCCAATTCAAATGCGTGTGTCGCGGCCATGACGCCCCTCCTACTCGTTAGATGCAGCTCTCCCGTTGCGCCAAAGCCACCGCTTTCGCGCCCGCAAGCGTTGCGATATGGATGGTGAGTGCTTCCCCACTCAACGCTACATATAGTCGTCCGCGCGACCACGATGGTCAACATGTTGCCATTCGTCGCCCACATTTTTTAGTTAACGAGTGGTGAACAACGCCCCCCGCGCGTTAACATCCGTTAACCATTCGCCAGGGGGGGAACGGTCAGCGACCCATTGGCGCCGACACGAATCACTCCGCAGGTCCTTTCGCCCTCGAAACGACGAGGACAACCGCGGGCGACGCTGGCGCCCACGCGAACAAAGCGATAGGGACACTGCACTTGGAGACATGCAGCTCGACTTGCCAGCGGAGGACACGGTGGACACAGCCCACAAACCTGTCGCCGAAGACGCCCCCTACCAGCCCGAGGACGAACCGTCCCGGATCATGATCGTCACCGACGCCTGGGAACCCCAAATGAACGGCGTGGTGCGCACGCTGACGCGCGTCGTCCAGGAATGCCGCGCCATGGGCAAAGAGGTGGATGTCATCAATCCATCTGACGGCTTCAGGACCATGCCGCTCCCCACCTATCCGGAAATCCGGCTGGCGATCTTGCCGCGCAAGGAGGTGGAACGACGCTTTCGCGCGTTTGAGCCCGAAGCCATTCACATCGCCACCGAAGGGTCGCTGGGATGGACCGCGCGAGCGATCTGCAACCGATGGAAGCTGCCCTTCACCACCAGTTATCACACGCGCTTTCCCGAGTATGTGAATGCGCGCTTTAAGGTCATCCCGCTGACCGCGGGGTATTGGTATATGCGGCGGTTCCACAATGCCGGCCGGCGGTTGATGGTCGCCACGCCATCCATGCGGGATGATCTCGCCAAACGCGGTTTCCAGAACATCACGCCCTGGGCCCGCGGCGTCGACACCGAACTGTTCCACCACGCCAAGCGAGGATTGGACGGCGGGGTCTATCCCGGTCTTGAACGACCGATTTTCGTCAATGTCGGTCGCATCGCCGTTGAGAAGAACATCGAGGCCTTCCTCGACCTTGATTTGCCAGGCACCAAAGTGATTGTCGGTGAAGGCCCCCAGCGCGGCGAGCTCGAAAAGGCCTACCCCGACACGGTGTTCACCGGCCCCAAATTTGGCGACGAACTCGCCCAGCACTTCGCCGACGCCGACGTCTTTGTGTTTCCAAGCCTCACCGACACCTTCGGCCTGGTGAACTTGGAGTCCATGGCCTCCGGCACACCGGTCGCCGCCTTTCCGGCGCCAGGCCCACGCGACATCATTCCGGGCTCCAACGCCGGCGTGGTCTCGGAAGATCTGCGCGAAGCCTGCTTGGGGTGCTTGGATCTCAAGCGCGAAGACGCCCGCGCCCATGCCGAAAAGTACTCATGGCGCGTGTGCGCTGAAGAATTTGTGCGCAATCTCAAACCGCAACCCAAACCCGAACGCCGTCGGTTTTGGCAGCGCATGCGAGGGCCTAAGGAACAGAAAGCCCTCGCGCCATCGGACACTTAGGCAAAGCCGCCCGCGACCAAATCGCGGAGCGGCCCCGTCAACGCATGGTGAACTCAGGTCGAGCCTTAGCCGCCTTCACCAGGCGCAGCCTCGTCGTCCGCAGCATCATCGTCCAGCGCCGCAGGCTCCTCGTCTCCACCGTGTTCCGCTGCGATGCGCGCCTCAAGATCGATGACTTGCAAATCGCGAACGGCGCGGAAGACCTCCGCCCGATCTTCATCGGTGAGCGGGATGAGCCCTTTATCGACCAGATAGCCCAACTCGCCAGCCGCGCTGTTGGACACAAACTCGGTGGCAAATTGGTGGAGCCCAGGAACCGTCCGAGTGTGTTCCTTCTTCACATAGAAGAACAAGGAGCGCGACACGCCATAATCGCCGGACACGATGTTCTCAAAGGTGGGCTCAACACCGTCAATGACGGCGCCTTTGATCCGGTCCGAGTTTTGGTCGAGAAACGAGAAGCCAGCAACGCCGAGGGCTGAGGGCGTGCGCTCCAGCGTGTTGACGATCGCGTTGTCGTTCTCACCAGCGTCGATCCACGCGCCATCTTCGCGCAACAGGTGCGCCACAGCCTTAAACGCGTCTCCGTCAGCGTCATCAAGTTCGGCCAGGCAAGCATACGTCTTGGCCCCGTTTTCCATGACGATCTCAACAAAAGCGTCGCGCGTGCCCGACGTTGGAGGCGGTCCAAAGACCTCGATCGCCACATCAGGCAGGGTGTCATCAACGTCGGCCCAGGTCCGATTGGGATTGTCGATCAACGTGCAGTCTTCGTCGCTCGTCGGAATGCGCGCCGCCAACGCTTGGAACAGCTGGCGCTTGGTGAACGAAAATTCGGGAGCGTCCTTGGCGTTCGACACCACGATGCCGTCATAACCAAAGGGCACTTCGATGATCTCATCGACGCCATTCTCAAGGCACATCGCCATCTCGCTGGCCTTGATCGGGCGCGATGCATTGGCGATGTCGGGCGTCTCAGCGCCAACGCCGCGGCAGAACTCTTGGAAGCCGCCGCCGGTGCCGCTCGGCTCGACGATCGGCGTGGCGAAATTGGTCCGAATGCCAAATTGCTCGGCAACCGTCGCCGAAAACGGAAAAACGGTGGAGGAGCCGACAATCCGTATTTGGTCACGTGCGCTGGCGGCCCCGCACAGCAGCGCAGTCACCGCCGCAGCGGCCGTCAAAGTCTTCAGCATGCTTGTACCCTTTTGCCTGGTGTCGCAACGCGCACACTTCCACCACCGCCCACGTGAAGCGCCGATGAACTGAACTTGGCTCACCCTAGCCGATAGGATGGAACTCCGCCAACCGGCGATCATGCAATCACCCGCGGCTAGCAGGCCCCTAAACGGATCCGCTTTTTGTTTGAGTTCGTTGAGGTAGGAGCGCCATCGTCCATGCCCCCCCGTCTTCACCCCGCAGCCTTGGCCGCTGCCCCTTTGCTCACCGCGTGGCCCGACCGAGTGCGCCAGGCCGGCGCCGCGTTTCGGTCTGCGTTTGGCGGCGCGGTCGCCTATGCGGTCAAGGCCAATCCGGCGTCATGGGCGCTATCGGCGTTGATGGCGGCGGGCGTGCGGCGCTATGACATTGCAAGCATCGACGAAGCTGCGACGGTGCGCGCCATCGATCCAACCGCCGAACTTGCCTTCATGCACCCGGTCAAGTCGCGCCCCGCCATCGCGTCAGCCCACGCCGACTTCGGCTGTCGAATCACATGTTGCGATCATCCCGATGAGCTTGCGAAGATCCGGGAAGAAACCGGCGGAGCGTCTGATGTCGTCGTGATGGTGCGCCTCACCGTGCCCAACACAGCCGCTCTGTTGCCGCTCACCGGTAAGTTCGGCGCCGAGCAAGACGCCGCGATCGCCCTGTTGCGCGAAACAGATCGTTGCGGCTTGGCGGCCGGCCTGACGTTTCACGTCGGAAGCCAATGCCTGAACCCCAACGCGTTTCGCGACGCCTTGCGCGTGGCCAATCGCGTCGCCGGCAAGGCCGGCGTCCCCATCGCACAGCTCAATGTCGGCGGTGGCTTTCCCGCACCGTATCCGGGTGTAAAGCCCCCACCGCTCGAGCACTACGCCGCCGCGATCCTCGATGAGAAGGCGCGCAGCCCCCACCTCGCCGCCGCCGAGCTCTGGGTCGAGCCTGGTCGCGCCCTCGTCGCGTCCGCCGCCACCCTCGAAGTGACGGTCGAGCTGCGGCGTGACGATGCGCTCTACATTAATGACGGGGCGTTTGGCGCCCTTTATGACGCGGCCCAACTGGGCTGGCGCTATCCGGTGAGGCTGCTGCGCCCCAGCACAGCGCCAACCCAAGCGTTTCGCCTGTTCGGCCCCACATGCGATTGTGATGATGTGATCAACGGCCCGTTTGAACTGCCGGCTGACATTGGCGAAGGCGATCGATTGGAAATCAGCATGATGGGAGCCTATGGCGCAGCAATGGCCACGCGGTTCAACGGTTTTGGCGTCTATCGCGAACAGATTCGCACCGCCCAAACACAGCCCGGCCCGTATCACGCCGCCGCCGAGTGACGGCCCATTGCACTCCTGCCTTGACATCGACCAAAGCAGCATTTGTGCATCGCAGCAAGAACTGGTAAACCATTGCCCAAGTACACGCTTTTTCGAGCGTGAGAGACTTTGGGATGGCCGCCATGGAGAAAATGAAACCCACCGACTGGAGCCCCACCGCGATCGCAGCCGACGCGTGGGCGCAGTGGATGGACTTTGGCTTGAAGGCCGCGACAAGCGGGCCGGAGTGGATGCGCGTCGCGCTTGGTCAAATGGCCATGGGCCCCGCCGATCTTGGGACCAGCAAAGTTGCCGGCGACTTGGTCGAGATGGCGGTGCGCGCGCAACGCGCCATGATCACCGCGGCCTATGACGGCTGGCGGTTGGGCGCTTCCTGGCGCGCTTTTGAGATGGCGCCGGGCCCGTTCGGCTTGACCGGCTATTTCCGTTCGGTGACGCCGGACGAAGCGGAACAGGGCGGACAGGCGAAGGCCGCCCCGGCGCCGGCGAGCGCGCCTGCCCCGGCGAAACCGTCGACGCCAGCCGCTAAGGTCGAAGCTCAAGACGATGGGTCGTCACAAAACGTCATCGAGACACTGCTGCAAACGCCCCAGCGCGAGCCCGACGACCTCACGCAGATCAAAGGCATTGGCCCCAAACTGTGTGAAGCGCTGCACGAAATGGGGATCTTCCACTTCCATCAGATCGCCAACCTGACCGACCAAGAGATCGAGCACATCAATGATCGCTTGCGGTTCAAGGGCCGCATCGAACGCGAACGCTGGGTGGAACAGGCCAAAGCGCTGATCTAACACGGTGCGCTGGCGGCAAGGCTCACACGCCAAGCCGCCAGAACGCTGAATCAGTCGGCAAAGCACTCCGTTTCGCCGGGCGCCAACACGTCGAGCAACTCCAGTTCAAATTGAAGCGCTTCGAACGGCCCAATGCTGCCTCGCCCTTCAACGCCATAGGCGAGGTAATAGGGAATCAACAACTCCCAATGGTCGCCCACGCGCATCTGCGGCAACGCTTCCAGCCAGCCTTCGATCAAGCCGCCGAACGGCGAGAACACGGCCGGATCGCCGCCGTATGACGAATCGAACTCTTCACCGTTAATGAATGTGCCGCGATAGTGCACGCAAACACGTTCGCCAGGTTCCGGCGTCGCGCCGAACTCTGGCCCGGCTTCGATCTCGCGGATCTGAAGGCCGCTTTCCGACACCCGGACGCCGTCTTGTTGGGCGTGGGCGGCCAGAGCCGCCTCTCCGCGCTGTTTCACTTCGGCCAAAGCGCGCGCCTGGTCGAGGAAATCGGCGGCGCTGCAATCGAGTGAGGGCGAGGGCGCTGCGTCAGCAAGATCATCGATGGTGAACACCTTGATCAGCGTGGCTTCAAAGGTCATGGCCGCATCCGATGCGCCCTCGGTCTCATCACCGGGATCCAGCACGCCCAGCGGCTGCACCACCGTGACGGTCTCACCTTCGGCAAGACCTGTCAGGGGCTCTTCAAGACCCACAAAAAGCTCGTCAGGATCCGACGACAACAACATGGGCGCCCCGCCCTGCGCATAGGTCGAACCCACAATGGCGGGCTCAGGCATGCCGGGCTGCTGCACCATCAACTGAAAGTGCAAACAGGCCACATCACCGGTTTGATAGGTCGCAACGGATGGATCCGATCCCGCCGCGTCGACCTCATTAGCCTCATCAGTGTCGGTCTCGCTCGATCCGCAACCCGCCAAAGCCACAGCAACGCCAATGCTCGCCGCCGACAGTGCACCGCGCCAATGCGCCATGTCCAAGCCCCTCTAAATGGTGGAAGCGCGCCAACCGCGCCTAAGACGATCACACGCTAATCTGGTCCGCGCCGCCAGCGCCACCCCATTGCTGCTGCGCGTTGGAGCCAAAAGTCACCGCGCCTCCACCACGCGACTGCGCGGATAGCCCGCCGCCTGGAGGCGTTCCACCACCGCCGCCGTGATCGAGGCGTCGTCCATTTCGATCACAAAGTCGATCACCGTGCCTTTGGCCGGTGCGTCCAACGCCAAACGATCATGGATCACGTCCATCACATTCGCGCCGCTGGCGAACATGATCTCCGTAATGTGCGCGAGCCGCCCAGGCCGGTCCGAGCACTCCACCCGAACACGAGCGCGTCGCCGACTGCGCGCCAGATGCCGCGCCAGCACTTGGCCAAACAACCGCGCATCAATGTTGCCGCCACAAACCAACAGGCCGACAACGCGATCGCGGAAGCGTTCGGGCCGCTCGAGCAAGGCGGCAAGGCCCAAGGCCCCCGCGCCCTCGACCACGAGTTTCTCGCGCATGGCCAAATGCACGATCGCCTCCTCAATGGCGGATTCGGAAATGTCGAGCAGGTCGCGCGTGGTGAGGTGTTGGCGACAAATCTGCCCCGTCAGTCCGCCGACCGTCTTGACAGCGACCCCTTCGGCAATGGTGTCCCCGCCGAGGATCATCGGCGTTTCTCCAGCCATCATGCGCGCCATCGAAGGGTACATGGTCGGCTCGATCCCCATGATGTCGGAGACCACCGCGCCGCCGGCGCGCAAATGCTCACGCGCGAGCAAACACCCAGAAATCAAACCGCCGCCCCCAACGGGGATCGCCACCACATCCAGTTTCGGCGCATCAGCAACAAGCTCAAGGAACACCACGCCTTGGCCGGCCACCACCGCGGGATCGTCGAACGCGTGAACGAATGTGCGCGAATCCTGCTCGCCGATACGCCGGGCCTCTGCTTGCGCCTCATCAAACACATCGCCATGCAAAATGACCTTGGCGCCGAGCGCCCGCGCGCCGTCGACTTTCACCTGAGGCGTCGTCTTGGGCATGACCACACACGCAGACATGCCAAGCAGACGGGCGTGATGCGCGAGCGCCTGTGCATGATTGCCCGCCGACGCGGTCACCACGCCAGCGCCCACCTGATCTCGGCTGATCTGCAACAACGCGTTGAGCGCGCCGCGTTCCTTGAACGACCCGGTGTGCAGCTGGGTATCGATCTTGATGTACACCTCGCGCGCGCCGGTCAGTTCGGCGAGTTTTGGCGCCGGGCGCGTCACGGTCCGGGCTAGGCGCGCGCCGATGCGTTGGCTCGCCGCGGCGACATCGTCGGGTTGAAGACCCGCGACCTGAGATGTCAACGCTGGCTTACCCATGTCAAACTCCGTGCGGTCCCCGAACTCATACCACGCCGTGGGCCACCCCACGAAACGACGCCGCCCAACAAATCGAACGGACGCACACCCTGGACCACGCCTCAACAAATGCGCTATCGCACCTGGGCGCATATGAACAGAACGTCCGTGTGCACAAGCGTCATTGGGGGGCGGCATGCAGCCACAAGAACGGCTCAAGGCCATAGCAGACCGACCAACGCCTGAATATGATGAGGTGGTCGCCCAAGCTGACTACACCGTAAGGGCGTATCTGAGCTTTTACCGGTTCCGTGCGACGGGCGGCGCGCAAACCGGCGCCATCACGGACATGAGTCACCTCGTGGATGGGCGCAACGCCCAGGGCGTGCATTACGTATCGGATCACCCGGCGGTGCGCTTGTTCAATCTCTCCTTGATCGCCTTGCTGGTGCTTTTGGAGAGCGCCGCCAACGCGTACTTCTTCAGTTTGAGCAGCGAGTTTGGCTTGGTCGGCGGCCTGTTTCAGGCCGCAGCCGTGTCCCTCGCCAATGTGGCGTCGGCCTATTTCATCATCGGTTTTTGGGGGCTGCGCCACGTCACAGCGCCCTGGCGCTATCACTGGCCCAAAAAGCTGTTCGGCTATTTCGCCATCATCATCGGGTTCTTGCTCGCCTTGTCGGTGTGTCTGAGCGCCGCGCATTATCGCAGCATTTTGGATCTGCAGCACGCCGGCATCACCAATCCGCCTATCACGGGCTCGGTTTGGGAATTCTTCGCCCCCATGCGCAATTGGTGCAATGAGATCACCGACCCCGAACTGGCCACCTCGATCGCCGGCGCAGCCGCCAACGCCGCGTGCCGCCCCTTCAATCTGTTCTCGCTCGACGCCCAGGTGTTGTTCGTGCTCGGGCTGACCATCGCCGCCCTTGCAGCCTTCGAAGGCCGACGGTCCGACGCTGCGTTTCCCGGCTTAAGCGACGCCGCTCGCCAACTTGAGCGCGCCCGGGAAGACCTGCGCGAGGCGCTGCGCGTCTACGCTGCGAGCTACGACGACATCGTCGATGAGTTCAACCGCTACCTCAGAGACGACGCCAACGACAATGGAGGCGGCGACAAGCTCTCGGTCGACGATCGCATGGGGCTCTACGCCATGCTGGATCAGAAGGTCGCCAAGTATCGCGAGCTGCTCGAAACACCGAACAAGCAGCTGCTCGAAGAGTTCGGCCTACCCGAGGACATCATCCAGTTTTCCCGTTTCGTCAGTGAGCAAGCCACGCCCGCCGCCGCCAAACCCCAAGGATAGCGACCCATGCGC